>JAFAZC010000091.1 GCA_019239965.1 Kutzneria sp.
CGTTCCTGGTTGCCGGTGCCGGGGTGCTCGCCGGTTCCGCGGCCGCCGGGGCGGGAGGGCAGTTTCTGGTGTCCACACGAGACGCGGCGGCATCTCGGAGAGGAGTGGGCCTCCCGGTGCCAGCGCGGACGGCTCCGGCCATCCCGGCCGACGCGGACTTCGCCCAACTCGGTACTCCCCCCTTCCTGACACCCAACCGCGACTTCTACCGGGTGGACACGGCACTGACAGTGCCGCAGGTACGTGCCGAGGACTGGTCGCTGCGGATCCACGGCATGGTGGATCGTGACAAGCTGTACCGCTACTCCGATATCCGTAACAGGCCGCTGGTCGAGCGCACGATCACCATGACGTGTGTGTCCAACGAGGTTGGCGGGCCCTATGTGTCGACAGCGAACTTCGTCGGCGTCGATCTGGCGGATCTACTGGAGGAAGCCGGGGTACGGCCAGACGCGCAGCAGTTGTTCTCCTCCAGCGTGGATGGTTGGACGTCCGGCACCCCTGTGACGGCGGCACTTGACCGAGGTAGGGGCGCGATGCTGGCACTGGGTATGAACGGAGAGCCCTTGCCCTTGGAGCACGGTTTTCCGGCCCGTTTGGTCATCCCCGGGCTGTACGGCTACGTATCGGCGACGAAGTGGGTGACCGACCTGGAGGTCACCACGTGGCAGGCGCGCCAGGCGTACTGGCTCAAACGCGGCTGGGCAGAACAGGCGCCGATCAAGACCGAGTCCCGCATCGACACACCCAAGGGCTTTCAGACCCTGCCCGCCGGAACCGTGCGCGTCGCCGGCGTGGCGTGGGCCCAACACAGCGGAATCGCCAAGGTCGAAGTCAGCCTCGACAACGAACCCTGGCAGCCGACCACTCTCTCGACGCAGGTCAATGTGGACACTTGGCGCATGTGGTGGGCCGAAGTGCAAGCGCCACCGGGGTCGCACCAGGTTACCTGTCGCGCCACAGACCGCCGCGGCTACACCCAGGCCCAGGATCGGGTCGGAACCGTCCCCAACGGCGCGACCGGCTGGCACACCATCACGTTCACGACGAGATAACCCTGCCCACCGTTTCTTGATATCTAGACAATCCGGGATCCCCCCGGCTCCGAATACCTGACGACAGCGCGGAATCCGGCGCCCGAGGCGCCGTCCGTGACAGCCAAGAAGGAGGAATTCTCGTGAAGACCGTACGCCTCGCTGGTATCGCTCTCACCGCGGCCGCGGCCCTGTCGCTGGCGGCCTGTGGCAGCGACAGCAGCGGCAAGTCCGGCTCGAACAGCAGCACCGCGATGGCCCCGTCCAGCCCGATGTCCAGCAGCGCGACCATGAGCAACGGTGTCACCACCAACGCTGACGTCTTCGGGCCCGCCTGCGGCCAGCTGCCCCAGGGCAACGCGCCGGGCAGCCTGGACTCGATGGGGCCCGAGCCGGTCGCCAGCGCAGCGTCCACGAACCCACTGCTGACCAAGCTCGTGGCGGCGGTGAAGGCCACCAACCTGGTCGACACCCTCAACAGCCAGCAAGCCATCACGGTGTTCGCCCCGGCCGACACCGCGTTCGCCAAGCTGGGCGACACGAAGTTCAATGAGCTGGCCCAGAACCCGAGCCAGCTCGCGCCGATCCTGCAGTACCACGTAGTGCCGCGGCGCTACGACGCCAAGGGCCTGCAGGCCGCCGGCACCGTACCGACCCTGAACACCGACGGCGGCTTGATCAAGGTCGAGGTCACCGGGGACACCATGACCGTCAACGGCGCCAAGGTGCTGTGCGGCAATGTCCCCACCAAGAACGCCACCGTGTTCGTCATCGACACCGTGCTCACACCAGGCAGCAACAAGTGACATATGACATGGCGGGCCCGGAACGCACCGGGCCCGCTCCCGTTGATGCTCTACGGTGGAACGTTGCCGTGCGCATGGCACCGGATCCACAAGCCGATCGGGGTGCCGACTTCGCGCCGACGCACGTAGCGCGGTCGCCGTGGCTGTCACGAACTCCGGCCAATCCGTGCCCTTTCTCGCAACGAACGTTCCATGCCGGAATAGGGAGGGGATAAGTGCATGGATGAGTCGGTGCGGGCGACCTGGGCGCCGGGACGGGGTGGACCGAGTCCGGAGGAGCTGCTCATGCAGGTTGCCCGGGGCAGCGAAACCGCGTTCGAACAACTTTATGACGTGGTGGTGGGTCCGGTGCACGGGGTCGTGCGGCGTGTCGTTCGCGACGTGGCACAGTCGGAGGAGGTCACACAGGAGTGCCTGGTGGATCTCTGGCGGACCGCGTCACGCTATGACCCCACGCGGGGCAGCGCGGTGAGCTGGGCTTTGACGCTGGCTCACCGCCGGGCGGTGGACCGGGTGCGGTCGGCTCAGGCGCGCGCCGACCGCGAGCAGAAGGCAGGGGCGATGGCACCGGGGCGGGAATTCGACGAGGTGGCGGATGCGGTGGCCATCCGGCTCGAACGCGAGCAGGTGCGCCGCTGCCTGTCCACCTTGACCGAGCTGCAACGCGAGTCGGTGATGCTCGCCTATTACGGCGGCAAGACCTATCCCGAGGTTGCCGAGCTGCTGAAGAGCCCACTGGGGACCATCAAGACCAGGTTGCGGGACGGACTGATCCGCCTGCGCGACTGCATGGGCGTGGCCTGATGACGACACCCGACGTGCACCTGCTGACCGGGGCATACGCACTGGACGCGCTGGACGAGTTCGAGCGGCGCCAGTTCCAGCGGCATCTGACTGAATGCCCTGAATGCACCCAAGAGGTCGCCGAATTGCGGGAGACGGCCGGGCGGCTGGCACTAGCGGTGTCGGAGGGCTCACCGTCGAAGCTGAAAAACATGGTGCTCGCCCGGATCACCGGGGTGCGGCAGGAGCCACCGCTCACACCGGGCACCCAGCCGCGCGGGCGCGAACGGGACCGAGGTGCGCTCGCGTTGCGGCTGGTTTCGGTGGCCGCTGCGGTCGCCGCCGTGGTGGCGGCTGGCCTCGGGATCGTCGCGATTGACTCCCAGAGTCAGCTCAACGCCGCCCGCGGCGCACTGACGTGGGTACAGTCCCAGCAGAACGCGGTAACGGAGTTGCTGTCGGCGCCAGACCTGCGCGCAGTGCCGGCCCAGAACGGCAAAGCCAGCGTGCTGATCTCGCAGCGGCTGGACCGGGGAATGGCGCTGTTGTCGGGCATGCCCGACCAGCCCGCCACCTCGACCTACCAGGCGTGGGCGATCGTAGGTGGTATCCCGCGCTCGATCGGTCTTCTCGGCGTCCACGGCACCTCGACCGCCCCCTTGATCTTTGGCGGGCTGCGGGGCGTCCACCAGATCGCGATGACCGTTGAGCCTGCGGGCGGCTCGGTAAGGCCGAGCATGACACCGGTGGTCGTGTTCGCGGTGTGACCACAGCTGCCCTCTGGGACGGCGCGGGGCAGGCTGCCCTGGTGAAACCAGTCGTAGACTGGCAGAGGGATGCGTCGCGGGCGGGAGGTACAGCGTGAGTCACGCCGGAGCTCCGGAAGACCGCTCGGCACGGCCCACGGTCTCTTACGGCAACGGAATCGTGAGCAAGGACCTCCCGACCGAGCGTGAACGGCTGCGTTTGCTGGAACAGGGCTCAGATCCCCAAACGATGGCGATCCTCCGACAACTGCCGCTGAAGGCGTCGTGGCGATGCTTGGATCTCGGAGCAGGAGCCGGTTCGACTGCCTACTGGTTGGCCGATCGATGCCGCGATGGACACGTCGTCGCGGCCGATATCGATGTCCGGTTCCTCGATCGTACGCGGTCTGACAACCTGGAGGTCCGGGAGTTCGATGTGGGTCGTGACGAGTTTCCGGCCGGCTCCTTCGATCTCATCCACGCTCGGTCCCTGCTGTGTCATGTGCCGACGAGGGACACGGTCCTGGTCAAGGCCGCGGAATGGTTGGCTCCAGGCGGTTGGTTGGTCGTAGGTGAGCCCTATATGTTCGCGCCGGAGACGTCCCCGTATCCGGCGCTGCGACGCTTCTACCGTGCGGTGGACGAGCGATGGGCCGCTCAGGGCTCGGATATGCGTTGGGCCCGCCGGCTTCCTGGCCTGATGGCACTGGCCGGCCTGCACCAGTTGGGCGTTGCCACCAGGCCCAACTGCATGGGGCTCAGCGGGGTGCATGACAGCTTCGTACTGGCGAGCATCCGCCAAATTGGCGACGTCATGGTCAGGGACGGAGACATCACCCAGGCTGAGCTCGACGAGATGCTTGCCCTGTTCGACGACACGACGTTTGTCGATCTCCGCTCAGTGTTCATCACGGTGTGGGGGCAGAGACCGCTCGATCGCCGAGAGCCTGTAAGAGGGTCGGTCCAACTCCCGATCATGACGTGACATCGGTGGGATCGGGCATGTGTGTCCGTTTGGGTAGCAGGAGCGGCGTGGCAAGCAGGAGGACGCCGGAGATGGTGATCGCGGTGAGCGGGCTGGTGAGTGTCGCGAGGACGCCCCAGATCACCATGAGGGTGGCCTGGGCGAGCTTGCTGCTGATACTCCATGCGCTGAGGATCTGCGCGGCGTGATGGACGGGAGTCCGTTGTAGGCGTTCTGTGGCGTAGATCGGGTTGAAGATGCCCATACAGGTGATCAGCAGGCCCTCGACGATGATCACCGTAAGGAGCCCGGGGACGCCGGGTTGGGTGAAGGCGAGACCGAGGGGGAAGAACGATCGCAGCCAACCAAAGACGATCATGACTTGGTGTCGGCCGTAGCGGGCGACCAGGCACGCGGACAGGCGGGCGCCCACGAAGCCGCCGATCGCGGGAACACCGAAAGCGAGACCGTATTGCCAGGCCGGGAAGTGATACCGGCCTAGCAGGAGGACCGACAGGAGCGGAACGGTGGTCATGATGAGGCCGCCAACGGTCACGGAGTTGAAGAACAGGCGCCGCAGTACGCGGTCGTGGAGGATGAACCGCCAGCCACCCAGAAGGTCGGCGCCGCGCGATCGGCTGGCCCGGGACCGGGGTGCCGCGACATCGCCGCCGCGGATGCGAAGGACCCCGAGCGCGGACAGCAGGTAGCTGATGGCGTCCGCCGCGACGGTGACGACCGGGCCGAGCAATCCGATGAGCGCGCCGCCGAGCGGCGGTCCTGCCGCGGTCGCCACCCAGCTCGTGCCCTCGAACCTGCCGTTCGCGACGAGGAGGTGATCACTGCGAACGAGGTATTTCAGGTACGCGCCGGAGGCGGCGGTGAAGGCGATATTCGCGGTTCCGGAGACGACGGACACGACAAGAAGTTGGCCGTAGGACAGTAAGCCGGGGAGATACGCGATCGGAACGCTCGTCATCGCGAGAAAGCGGATGAGGTCCATCGCGACCATCACTCGGCGCTTGGTCCGGTGCTCGACACACGGTCCGACCGGGACCGCGGCGACCGCCGCGACGGCAAGTCCGGCGGCTTCCAGGAGCGAGACGGCGAACGCCGGCGAGTGCAGCACTCGAACCGCGATGAGCGGGAACGCTCCGAAGGCGATCCACGTGCCGTATGTGCTCACGGCGTAGGCCGACCACAGCCAACCGAAGCTAGGCCCCAATTTCGCGCGCATGCGACTCCTGTGCGACAGCCGATGTTCTGGTACCTGAATCACATCAGCAGCGTCGAACCCTGATCAAACAACCGGTTCCCCGGCGAGCCACAACGATCGGTTGGGCGTGCATAGGATGGGGCAATGGACACCGAGGCAGTGCGATCGTTCGTCCGCGCGGCCGAGCTCGGGCAGCTGCAACACGCGGCCGACGAGCTGGGTGTGACACAGCAAGCGGTCTCGAAACGGATCGCCGCCCTGGAGCGCGAACTCGATGTCCGCCTGTTCACCCGTACCGCCCGCGGCGTCGAACTGACGCTCGACGGCCGGGCGTTCCTCCCACACGCACGGAGCATCGTCGCGGGCGTCGAGCGCGGCATCACCGCGATCAGACCGAACTCACGGGCACTGCGGATCGACGTCCTCGGGTTCAGGAGCGGGCAGGCCGTCATCCTCCACGACTACTGGCGGTCGCATCCCAAGACAGACCTCCACGTGGTGGCCTTGAAAGCCGGCGACCCACGCGTGGCAGTCGCCGCGGTCCAAGCAGGTGACGTCGACGCCTCGTTCCGTACCATCACCGACCCCGCCGCCCTGCCACGTGATGTCCACATGACCCACGTGCTCGACTTCCCGATGGAGCTCCTCGTCGGCCCGAGACATCAGCTCGCCTCCGCTCGGACACTGACCCCAGCCCAGCTGCGCCAGCATCGAATCTGGGTGCCAGGCATCGCACCCCGAAGCGAATGGGCGGAGTTCTACGATCAGCTCGCCACTGACTTCGACCTTCGCATCGACGGGGCGGGCCCAAACTTCGGCGTCGAAACACTCCTGGACACCCTCGCGGACTCCGCGGACGTGGCCACCCTCGTCGGCACGCGCGACCGCCTCATCTGGCCGACCCACTACGATCTACGCCGCATCCCGGTCGTCAACCCCACGATCGCATACCCGCAATCGCTCATCTTCCCCAAGACGAATCCACACCCTGGCCTGCGAGCGATCATCGATCACTTCGCAAGCCTGACAACACCGCCCGACACGACTTGGCTCCCATCCTGGGCAACGACGCCGCGGCGTACCCGAGGCGACATCATTTCAAGCGGCGCGTTACCGGGCCGACTCGCTGGGGTCCGGCCCTCAAGGTGACTCGGCCCCGACGCGTCCTGACGGGATTCCGCTGAGGGTGTGCGTAACATCGAGGTTGGGCGGGAGCCACCATCCGGCCGCGCTTTACCTGCCCGCTCAGGCCTCTGACTGCTTGCTGACGTGGCGGCCGGACGCGGGATCGAACGCGGTGCCACGTTGTGAGGGAATTCTCAGGGTCGGTTCATTCTCGCTCGGCGATGGCGGCGAGCCGGTCCAGTGACGCCCGAAGTTTGTCCGCCGTGGTCGCACGGGCCCGTGGGAAGCGCTTCTCGTCCGTCAACTGGGTCCAGTCGTAGGTGTGGGTCACCCGTGTGCGCGAAGCGTCGATTGGCTCGAGTTCCCATCTCCACAGGTGCCCTGGAGGTTCTTGCCCTGGCTCGGCGGGCCGCCACGCGATGCGCCGCTGCTCGTCGAACTCGACCACATGGTTTTCCCGGACACTGCCCTGGGTCAGGGCGACGGTGAACACCTCATTCACTGCCCGCACTCGCTGTCCGACGGCCGCCTGAGCCAGATTGTCGTTGCCGTCCCAACGAGGTTGTTGAGTCGGGTCGGCGATCAGTTCGAAGATCCTCCCCGCGCCGGCCGCGATCTCACGGCTAGCGCTGACCGTCCGGGAAACCTGATCATCACTGGGCATGCCTCCATCGAAGCACATGACAGAGAACCAGCGGGTGTCGTTGTCGTGACCAAGAGACGGTATGATCATTGTCGTTGTACCTATTAGTATGTACAGTGTCCACGGGAGCGATTCTGCGGCGCTCGACACGAGGGCGCCCAGCGGCATCGGATGGAAGGAAACATCAATGCCTTTTGTGCGCATCGACACGCTGCGTGCGGACGACAAGCGGCTGGAGGCCCTGGGCCGGGCCGTCCATGATGCCTTGGTCGAATCCATCGGCATCCCCCGCGACGACCTGTTCCAGGTGTTGACCAACCACGACGGCGCCAGGAGTGTGCTGCGCTACGACGACGGCTATCTGGGCGTGCACCGTGATGACGACGTCGTGTTCGTGACCATCACCATGCGTTCTGGGCGTACCGTCGAGCAGAAGCGGGCCCTGTATCGCAGGATCGCCGAGTTGGCGGAGCGATACGCGAATACCCAGCCGCGGAACATGTTGGTCATGATCAGCGAAAACGAGTTGATCGACTGGTCGTTCGGTGAGGGTGTGGCGCACTACGTCGAGGCCGGCCGATGAGGGTAACCACGGCGCGTACCGCGCGGAGACGGCGTAGCGCCTTACCGCTGGGCAAACCGGTTGAGGGCGTCAAGTACGTGACCACCCATCGCTTCACTGCCTGTGTGTCCTGAGTCGCCGACAATGATCAGTTCCGCATCCGGCCACACCTTGGCCAGCTCCCACGCGGTGCCGACCGGACAGCCCATGTCGAGCCGACCGTGGATCAACACACCGGGAATGCCGGCCAGGTTTCCCGCGTCACGCAGCAGAGCGCCTTCGTCCAGCCATGCGCCATTGGCGAAGTAGTGCGCGCAGATGCGGACGAAGGCCAGTTGCGCGGCCGGTAGGCGGTTGCTGTAGGCGTTCGGCCGCCCGTTCGGCTCCGCGGAGATCACGGCGTCCTCCCACGCCAACCAGTCAATCGCGGCCTTCGCACGTACCTCAGGGTCGGGGTCTTCCATCAGGCGTGCGTAGGCGGCGACGAGATCGCCGCCGCGGTCGGCGTCGGGAACGCCGTGCCGGAACCGGTCCCAGGCTTCGGGAAAGAACCGTCCGACGCCGCGGTAAAGCCAGTCGATCTCTGACCGACGGGTCGTGGTGACGGCCGGAATGACGATCTCCGACACCCGATGGGGGTACCGCTCGGCGTAGGCGAGGATCAATGTGGAGCCCCAGGAGCCTCCGTAAAGGAGCCAGCGCTGCATGCCCAGATGCTCGCGTAGCCGCTCCATGTCGGCGATCAGGTGATGTGTGGTGTTGTGGCGCATGCTCGTCGTGGGATCACTGGCATGCGGCGTGCTGCGTCCGCATCCACGTTGGTCGAACCGGACGACTCGGTAGCGTTCGTGGTCGAACGCGGACGGGCGAGGGCGTAGCGAGCACCCGGATCCCGGTCCGCCGTGAACAATGAGGGCGGGCTTGCCGTGTGGGTTGCCGCGGACGTCCCAGTAGACGAGGTTGCCATCGCCGACATCCAGCACGCCGTCGTCGTAGGGCTCGACCGGTGGGTACAGCTCGGCCATGTCCGGACCTTCCTCGGCGAAGATGTAACAGTGCTGTCGCATGCTAAACCCGACCGCGTGAGGCGGCTGGTCCGCGCCGGTCCGAGGAAGACGGGCGGTCCGCACGAAATTGAGTTGCGGATGTCGGCTGGCGGCGAACAGGGTGGAGCGGTGCAGTCACGTCTCGCGCTCGTCACCGGCGGAGTCCTTTGCGTCAGCGGCGGACCGCATGGTTGACCCCCGGCACCCCGCGGCGTTGACCTTCACGATCCGCGATGTCCGCCAAGGCGACTGGCCGCAGATCTGGCCCGTCATTCATGACGTGATCACCGAACAGCAGGCCTTCCCGTACGACCCCACCATGAGCGAGCATGACGCCAAGCAAACCTGGCTCTTGCCCGCTCCGGCCAGAGTGGTCGTCGCCGCTGACCACAACCGGGTACTCGGTACCGCGAACATGTATGCCAACCGGCCCGGACCCGGAAGCCACATCGCGTCCGGCAGCCTGATGGTCGCCAAACAAGCACGAGGCGCAGGCATAGGACGAGCCCTCGCCACAGACATGATCGCCTGGGCGCGACGAAACGGATTCGCAGCCATCCAGTTCAACGCCGTCGTCGACACCAACACGAACGCGATCCATCTCTACGAGAGCCTCGGGTTCGTCACGCTCGGCGTCGCCCCTGCAGCATTCCGCCACCCCATCCGGGGCGATGTTGGTCTCCGCATCATGTGGCTTGACCTGTAACAAGACTGGACGGTGCCGACTCGACTCGCCGCGGGACGGGCTGACTCAGGCGGGAGCATGGGGGCGGCGAGTTTCAGTCCCGCCCGGGCGGGTGGATCCCGGTCGAGCTGATGTCGGGCTTCGGGGGCACCTGGCCTTGTCGGCGCGGTCGGGTCAGGCGGAGCCGGCGGACGAGTCAGGCGTAATCCACGTGCGCAGGCGCTCGGGGTATTTCTCCCGGATGAGCTCCTCGACCGCGCTGGGCAGGGTGGTCTCGAAGTCGAGCAGTTTCGCCCACGTGGGATCGATGGTGATGCGTACCATGCGGTCGTAGAGGGCCCGCACCTCGCGCTCGAACGCTACGTGTTGTTCGGGCGTACCCGTTTTTCGGTTCGCTCGCAGGAACTCGTCGGGCACACCATCGACGGTGTCGGCGGTAGCGGTGCCGCGCACGAGTAGCACGCGGGGCGGCGTGCTGTCGGTATCGATGGTCAGCGCCACCGCGGGGTTGGCCTCGACGGCCGCGACCTTGGCCGCCTTGGGCGTCGTACAGACGACGATCCGGTCGTTGTCGAACAGGAATCCGATCGGGATGACCCGCGGGAACCCGTCGAGCCCGGTATAGGCCAGCCGTGCCAGCGTACCGTCGTGCAGAAGTTGTTGAGCGATCGGCTTGTGCAGTGTCGCGAGTACGTCGTCTCGGCGCATGTCCTTCTGCCTTCCCTCGGATTACGGCCGACCGCAACCCGCGTGTCTGACACCAGGGCCGGTTGCGTAGTGAGGACTCGGGTCACAGACGGCCGAACGGCTCGGCATAGGTGAACGTACCGCGCAGTACCGGGTCATAGGCGGTCAGCGGACGCACCTGGAAGTGTGGTTGCCAGTGGGCCACCGGTGGCATGATGTGATAGTCGGCGCTGGGCCAGAATCCGAATCGCGTGTAGTAGGCCGGGTCACCGAGAAGGGCCACCAGCGGTTCGTCCAACGCATCCGCGGCGGCGAGCACCGCGTGCATCAGAGCACTTCCCACGCCGCGGCGTTGGTGGTCCGGGTGAACGCCCAGCGGGCCCAGACCCAACGCCGGCATGGGGCCGACGTGGCCACGGGTGGCCAGCACGTGCCCGATCACCGTGCCGCCCGTGCCGATGGCGACCAGCGACAGGGGTGGCAGCCAAGCTGGGCCGTCGCGCAACTGGTCGACCAGGTCCACCTCGGGTGGCTCTCGGCCAGGTTGATCGGGCCGGGCGAACGCGGCAGCGGTGACCATGCGGACAGAGTGGATGGAGGCGATGTCGCCAGGGATTTCGCGTCGGATCAGCACGTCGACACTATCGGTGTCCGGCCACGCACACGACAATCGAAATATGGTTGGCGACCCCGCGAGGGAACAGCGGACCGTGCGGCGCCGTTGTAAAGGGTGGTCGGTGCGGTCCGTGTCCCCCGGGCCCCACTTACAACGCCGTCGCGGAACACCGTTCGGCTGGAGCCGCGTCGTGCCACTCGCCGAGAGGCGACCGCCGCACCGACCGCTGATCGCCCCCTGGCTGACCGTTGTTCGCCACGGTGACCGGGAGCGCGCCGTCCCGCCGCTGCTCACCTGGTGCCGGGGTCCGCGGCGCGTTGTCTGACTGGACCGGCCGCACCGACAACTGGCGCCACGACGGCATTTGCTTGGCGCACGCACGGGCGTTCGGCTCGCTCAGAAACACCGGCACCGTGTTGTTCGGCGGATACACCCTCAGACCCGCGGCGTCGACCGGCTCACACATGGACGCAGGAAAGTTCGCCACATCCACTTGGTCGACCGTCGCCGAGGCCTGTTGGCCCGGATGGAGCGTCACCGTGGGCGTGGAAGCCGGCGACCACACCGCCGCGTCGCCGATCTGGGTGCCGGCCTTGCCGGTGACGTATGAGACAGCCGGGTAGCCCGCGATTGTGCAGTCGGCGGTGCTCTCGTTGGTGAACGTCACGGGCACGTAGAAATGGCCGGCCGCACCGTTGCCAGGTCCGAGCGCGATGGCCAACTCCTCCGTGGTACACACGCCGGGCGCGTCCTCCTGCGCGGAGAAGGTGGCCGCCATCGCTGCGGGAGCCCGCTGTGGCCCGCATGCCATAAAGGCCGTGACGAGTCCGATGCCGAAAAGTCCCGCCGCGCCACGGGTTGTCGCGTGCACCTGCACTCTCCCTCCGTGCCGGTCGATGTCAAGGGGCTACCCACGTGGACGGGAGCCACACGACCGGGATCGCCGGAATTCGGGCAGGCGGGGCGGCTGTCGTTCGCCACTACAGTGGGATCGTCGGATCCAGCGGCTCGCGCAGCCTGCGGAGCACCAGGCCGCGCACCGCGCGGTCCCACGGCGCCATCGACCACCAACGACGCGGAAACAACAGCCGGAAGAGCCCGAGGTTCCTGTGCGCGACCGCGGTCGGCCGGAGCGGGACGCACGAGACGAACAACGCTGTGCGCAGGACGCGCAGTTCGCGCTCCGGACGCGACGAGTCGGTGACGGCCCAGGCAAAGGCGTTGCGATAGGCCCACCACATCATCTCGTGCTTGTCCGCGCCGATCTGCATGCGCGTGTTCGGCTCGCCCGCGTGCGGGTCCGCCGAGTGTGTGAGGTCGTCGGGAATGTGGTGGACACGCGGGTAACGGTCGGCGACGCGCCAGAGCAGCGTGCCATCCAATCCGAGGCCATGCGTGAAGTCGAAGGGCAGCCGGGTGGGCAGTTCCTCACGAAAAGCCTGGAGGAGGTCGGCCTTGCGGATCAGCGTGCAGGACGAGCTCACCGGAACCTGGTCCTCGACCGTGGCCGACCGGACCAGGAACTCCAAGGACGACATCGTGCCCGGGCTTCGCCGGTAGTACGTCTCGGGCACCTCGCGGTGCCAGGTCATCGCGGTGTAGACGAATCCGATGTCGTCGCTCATCGCCGCGACCGATCGCTCGATGGCGTCTGCTGAGATCCAGTCGTCGGAGAACAGGAGTTTGACATATTCGCCTTCGGCCAAATTGACCGCACGCCGCCAGTTCTGTACCCTTGGCAACACTGTTTCGTTGCGAAATGCCCGAATTCGGCGGTCTGATTCGGCGAGTTTAGCCACGACGTCCCAGGTGGAGTCCGTGCTCGCATTGTCTACGACGACGATCTCGATATCCGCATACGTCTGGTCAAGCGCGCTGCGCACCGCCCGTTCGACCTCTTCGGCACGGTTGTAGACCGGCACGCAGATACTGACCTGTGGCACCAACGTCCCTCTCCTCATGGTGGAGCACACCATAGACGTCGACGCCCCCGGCGACCTGAACGCGTGTGAGGCGTTTCACAATCAGTCACCTCGTCTTGACCTTCCGTTCATCTTGCTGATCAAATTGCGACCGGCGCGCGAACCATCACGTCACCCAATTCAAGGCCGTTAATCGTTAATGCGCGCGCTGCTGGCGCGATTTCTTCAGTTAATGCGCGCACTGCTGTCGTGCTTGCTTCAGGGGGAAGTATTCTTGTTGTTCGAGCAAACGCCGTTCGGGGTGGTTTTCTGTGGCGGCGGACCCGCCGCGATCGGTCCGATCATCGCCGCCGCACGCACTGGTCGCCTCGATGACCTGCTCAATCGGGGAATCGCCCTCATCGAGCCTGGCCCGATCGGTCCGGGCGGATTCGCCCACCACCGCATCGCGGCGAACTCCCTCGGCGGGCCGTTTCTGGAGTGCCTGGACGACCTCGATGGCACACCGTTCGCCGCGCTGCGTGAGCTGCCCGAAACCCGGGCGCTGCGCGCCCTCGCCGATGTTCACCCGCCGCTGTCCGTTGTGGCGTCGTTTCTGGCCAGGCTGGGCGCGGTGGTATCCGACCTACTCCAAGCGCATCCGCGGTGCCGGAGCGTGTCCTCGACAGTGGTCGGCCTGCGGTTGGCAGCCGACACCGTCCACGTCGCCACGGCCGACGGGGGCCGGCTGCACGCCGACCGTGTCGTGATCGCGAGCGGCGGCAGACCGCTGAGCGACTTCGCGGGTGCCGAGATCGTCCCTGGGTTGAGCCTGGCCCCGCACCGCGCCAAGGTGTGGCACTCCGAGGCGTTCATCGACGCGCGCCGACGCGCGCCCGCCGCGCGCGGCAAGGTCGTTATCGTCGGCGGATCACACAGCGCGTGGTCGGTCGCGGACCTGATCCTGTCCGACGTTGACGAATTGACCGTTGTGCACCGCAGCGGCATTCGGCTGTTCTACCGCGGCGTCGAACAAGCCCGGTCCGACGGCTACCTGTTCGACCCGGTGCGCGACGTGTGCCCGGCCAGCGGACGAGTCAACCGCTATGGCGGCCTGCGTGGCCGGGCCTTCGAGCTGGCCAGGGCCGCGCTAGGGCTCGCCGGGCCCGGGCCACGGCCGGTGCGGTTGGTGCACGTGGACGGACCGGAATCGCGCCCCGCCGCTGAGCGCGCGTTCGCCGACGCCGACCTGATCGTGATGGCCAACGGTTTCGAGGCGGCGCTGCCGCCGATCAGCTACGCCGACGGGACGCCGCTGATCGCGGCCGTCGGCCCGACCGGAACGGTCGTCACCGCCACCGGCCACCTTGTCGACGTGCGCGGCAACGTACACCCGAACCTGCTGGCCTACGGGCTCGGCGCGGGCCTGGCACCGTCGGCGGAGGTGGGCGGTGAACCCAGCTACACCCGCCGGGCCGACGGGGTGTGGCTCTACCAGTACGACATTGGCCGGATTGTGCTCGACGACCTGCTGCACACCGCAACCACATCGGGAGAGATCCACGCATGAACAAACCGACCAAGGCCGTCGTCCTCGCGGCGGGCCTGGGCCGACGGACCGGGCTCGACACCGCCAAGCCGCTGCTGCCGGTCGCTGGCAGGCCGATCCTGGCGCGGATCCTGTCGAATCTCGCGGCCGTGGGTGTACGGGAAACCGTGCTCGTCGTGGGCCACCGCGCGCAGGATGTGCGCGACGCCATCGGTGCGGAGTTCGCGGGGATCGCGATCTCCTACGTCGAGTCCGACGCCTACCTGACCACGAACAACGCCTATTCTCTGTGGCTGGCGCGTGAACACCTCGACCGCGACCTCTACCTGGTCGAGGGTGATGTCGTGTTCGAGCCGACCCTGCTCGACGCGCTCGCCGCCGCCGATGGGGCGGTCGCCAGTGCGGTGTCTGCGTACCGGCCGACGATGAACGGCACCGTCGTCGCCCTCGACGGGCACGGGGTGATGTCCGAGGTGCTGTTGCCCGCCCAGCAAGGGCCCGAGCTGGACCTGGCCGGGACCTACAAGACGGTCAACGTACATCTGTTGCGCGAGCGGTACCTGCGCGAGGAGTTCGTGCCCGGCCTGGACGAGCTCATCGAGAATGGCGGCCACGGCGCGTACTACGAGCTAGTCATCGCCGACACGGTGGCCGCGCGCCGGTTCCCCGTGCGCGGTGTGGACTGCACCGGGATGCCCTGGTACGAGGTGGACGACCTGACCGACCTCGACGCCGCCGACTACCTGTTCGGCCGCGACGACGACAAGTTGGCCATGCTTCAGGACCTGCACGGCGGGTACTGGCGATACGACCTGATCGACCACTGCCTGCTCTACAACCTCTACTTCCCCCCGACCCAGCTGGTGGACGAGCTGGCCCGCGACTTCCGCGACGCGCTCGTGCACTACCCGGTCGGCCACCGCGCCTTGCAGCGGCTGCTCGGCGCCGCGCTGCGCCAGCCCGCGGAGCGGCTCGCGGTCGCCAATGGCGCGTCCGAGCTGATCAAGATCCTGGGCGAGCTACTCGGCCGGGTCGCACTGGTCGTGCCGGGATTCAACGAGTACGAGGCGGTCTTCGCCGAGGACGACATCCACCGCATCCATCTGCCCGCGCCGGACTTCACCCTCGACCCGACCGACGTCGTCGAGCAGGCGGTGCGCGCCGGTGTGGACGCGGTGGTCATCACCTCACCGAACAACCCGACGTCGATGTCCGTCCCACGCGCCGACCTCGTCGCCGTGGCCGCCGCGCTGGCCGCGGTGGGCACCCGTCTCGTCGTGGACGAGTCCTTCGTGGACTTCTGCGACCCCGGCCAGAGCCTGGAACCGGATCTGGCCGAGCTGACCAACGTCGTGGTGATCAAGAGCATGAGCAAGGTGTACGGGATCGGCGGACTGCGGCTGGGCTACCTGCTGTCGGCGGACCTTGGCTTCATCGCACGCGTCCGGTCCGCGCTGCCGATCTGGAACGTCAACGGGTTCGCCGAGTGCTTCCTGCGGCTGCTCCCCCGCTACCAGGACGCCTTCGCCGCCAGCTGCGACCTGGTCCGCCGCGACCGTGACGAGCTGGCCACCCTGCTGGCGGCGCTGCCCGGGGTGCGCGTCTACCCGCCGGACGCCAACTATGTCATGGTCCGGCTCGCCGAGGGCGTGTCCGGCCCGGAGGTGGTGCGCCGGATGTTCGCCGAGCACGCCATCCTGATCAAGGACTGCGCGGGCAAGTCGATGCCGGACGGCGAGCGCTACCTGCGGATCTCCTGCCGCACGCCGCAGGAGAACAAGCTGATGGCCGACGCGCTGGCCGCCGTCCTCGCACCGCTGGTCGAGCCCGTGGCCGCGAGCGCGCTGTGAGCGGTGGGTCGCGACGCGACGCGGTCCTCGCCGCCCTGCGTGCCGTCATCGACCCGTCCGACCGGCTGGTCGTGCTGCACTCGTCGCTGTTCGCCTTCCGCACCGGCCCCGACGGGCTGCGTGGCGACCTGCTGGCGGCGCTGCGCGGGCTGCTCGCCGACGGGATCACCCTCGCGTTGCCCGCGGTGACCTTCGAGTTCTGCCGAACCAAGCAGTACCACCACCTGCGGTCGACGCCGAACACCGGCGTGCTGGTCGAGTGGTTCCTCGACCTGCCCGAGGTCCGCCGCACGCCACACCCGGTGTACTCGTTCGCGGTCGCCGGGCCACTCGCCGATGACCTCATGGCCTGCCGCCCGGACACCGCGTTCGGGGCGGACACGGTGTTCGAGGCGTTCGAGCGGGAGAACGCGCGGATCGTGGCCTTCGGCGCGGACTGGAACTCGTGTACGCAGGTCCACCGCTATGAGGAGCTGGCCAACGTTCCGTACCGGCACCCGATGCGGGTCGCCGGGCAGGCGGACTTCGGCGACGGGCCGGTGAACATCGACCTGCGGATGGTCGTCCGCGACGTCGCGCTGAAGTCCACTCTGGACTTCACGCCCGTCTTCGACCGCCTGCGCCCACGGATGCGGCGCACCGAGCTGTTCGGGGCGGTGATCGAGTCGGTGAACACCGTGGACCTGGCGCAGGTGTGCGGCGAGATGATGGCCGAAGATCCGTGGGTGCTGCTGCGCGAACCACGGATCATTGAGCACCGGGCGCGTCAGCTGGCCCGTGAGCCGGTTCGGCTCGCGGTGCTGGGGTCACGCAACAGCGCCGTCCTGGTGGACGCGCTGGCCGCCGAGGGCGAGCGGGTGCTCGGGTTCGAGCCGCGCGAACTGCACGCACCCGAGTACGGGATGCTCGCCCACGACATCCATGATCCAACGTCTGGGCTGCGCGAGTTCGGGGCACACGCGTCGTTCTTCACCGACCGGCTGGAGGACGTGCTCGGCGTGGACGACCTCGCCGATGTTCCCACCGAGCGGGTCGCCGAGGCGGTCGACGGCTACCTCGACCTGATCCACGCGTACGCGGACAGCACCCCGCGGGCGGTGTTCGTGCTGTCCTTCGCGTCCCTGTCGCCGAGCGTGGCCGACGTGGTGGACATCGTGCGAGCGGCCAACCAGCGCCTGCGCGACGGGCTCATCGGGTGCGACCACGTCCACGTCGTCGACCTCGCCGAGGTCGCCACCCGGGTGCACGGGCCGCTGGTCGACCCGCGGCTCTGGCTGGTCGGCCGGGTGCCGCACAGCGCGGAGCTGAGCGCAGCCCTGGCCCGCCGCTTCTGGGGCCTCGCCCTGGCGGTCCTGGGCCGGACCGCGCGAGTCATCGTCACCGACCTGGACAACACACTGTGGCACGGGATCGTCGGCGAGGACGGCGTCGAGGGCATCAAGGTCGGACCCGACTATCCGGGCAACACCCACCAGCGGCTCCAGCGGGTGCTGAAGTCACTCCGGCGGCGGGGCATCGCGCTCGCGGTGTGCAGCAAGAACGACGAGGAGATCGCGCTGCGGGCCATCCGCGAGCACTCCGGGATGGTGCTGGCTGAGGACGACTTCGTGGCGCTGGAGATCGGCTGGCGACCCAAGGCCGAGGCGATCGCGGACCTCGCAGCTCGGCTGAACATCGGCCTGGGCAACATCCTGTTCCTCGACGACAACCCGGTCGAGCGGGCACGGGTGCGCGAGTTCCTGCCGCAGGTGGTGGTGCCCGAGTTGGACGACGACCCCGCCACCTACGCGACGACGCTGCTCGACAGCCCCTTCACGACCGTGCTCACGGTGACCGATGCGGACCTGCGGCGCACCGAGCGGTACCGGGTGCGCGAGCAGGTCGAACGCACCAGGCGCCGGTTCGAGCGCGTGGAGGACTTCTACGCTTCGCTGGGCACCGAGGTGCGGGTCGGCCCGCTCACTGTGGGCAACACCGCTCGTGCCGAGCAACTGTGCGCCAAGACCAACCAGTTCAACACCACCACACGCCGTCACACGCGCACGGAGTTGCGCGCCTTGGCCGACGGCCCCGACTCCGAGGTGCTCGTGCTGGGCGTGGCAGACCGGTTCAGCCCCAGCGAGGACGTGGGCCTGCTAGTCCTGATCCACGACGGGGCCGAGACCACCGTCGACTCGTACCTGCTGTCCTGCCGTGTTCTCGGGCGTGGCGTCGAAGTGGGGGTCCTGCGCTGGCTGGCCACTACCCTCGCCGAGCGGGGCCAAACCGGTCTGCGTGGCGTGGTCGTGCCCACCGAACGCAACGCCCCCTGCCGCACGGTCTTCGCCGATGCCGGATTCATGGGGGGCGAGGGCGGGTGGCGCCTTGATCTGACCGGCGAGCACACCGTCCCGCCCTGGCTGCGGATCATCCACGGAGTAGCCGAGTGCACAACGTGACCACGGGCGACGTCGCCCACACCAGCCGCGTCTTCACCGCGGCCGACTTCGCCGCCTTCGCCGAGGCGACCGGGGACCGCAATCCCCTCCACCACGACCCGGACCATGCGGCGGAGACCGAGTTCGGCGTGCCTGTCGTCCCGCTGGCGATGGTGCTCGGACCCGTCTCCGCGCTGATCGGCATGGACATTCCCGGACCGGGTGCGGTCATCCTGGACACCGCGTTCCGCCCGGTCCGCGCCGTGGCCTTCGACCGGCCCGTCGAGTACTCGCTGCGGGTGCGGTCGGTCAGCGCGTCCACCGGTGTGCTCACCTGCCGCGTGCTGGCCTTCCAGAACCGGCAGGTCGTGCTCGACGGCGAGGTGCGCAGCACCGTGCGCGCACCGCGCCCGCGCGCCGGGTCGAGCGGACAGCTGATCCGTGCCGGCTCGCCCAAGCTTGCCGTCGTGACCGGCGCGGCGGGCGATATCGGTTCGGCGATCGCGCGGCGGCTGGCCCGCGCGGGCTGGCAGTTGGCTTTGATGCACCGCGGCAGGGTCGACGAGGTCATCCGCGACTGTTCGGGGGTCGTCGTCCACTCGGTGCGGGCCGACCTGTCCGATGCGGCCGATCGCGCCGCCGCGGCGAAGGAGCTCGCCGCGCTCACGCCGACGGCCCTGATCCACGCCGCCGCTCCGCCGCTGACCGCTGGCCACGCCGAGCACGTCGAGGTCGGCTACGGCGCGCTGCGTGATCTCACCGAGGCCGTGATCGACGGAATGCTCCTGCGCCAGGAGGGTTCCGTTGTCCTCATCGGCTCGGAAGCCTCCCGCTATCACCCCCACGGCTGGTCGGACTACGTCGCCGGCAAGGCAGCCGCGGCGAGCGTCCTGCACGGGATCGACCGCCACTACGGCACGTGCGGAATCCGCGCCGTCCTCGTCGAACCGGGCTATGTGCAGGGCCGGTACTCGGCCGCCGTCCGGCCCGCGGGCGCGCTGGGCCTCATGCCCGAGGAGGTCGCCGACGTCGTCGCCGACGAACTGGCACGACCGGGCGCGCCCGCGGGCAGGGTGTGGCTCACTCCGGACGGCGCGATGGCCTACGCCCTCGACGGCACACCGGAGCCAGTCGCCGACACCGCGGCGGCTGAGGCCGTGCCGGCGGCGGATGACTCGCCCGCGGCCAGTGCGCCTCGGGAGCGGATCGCCGCCGTGGTGCGGCGGGTGCTCGGCGCCGACGTGGATCCGACCGGCGGCGGGGTGGGGATCACCCCCGGGTGGGACTCGCTGCGGCAGATCCAGATCGTGCTCGCCGTCGAGGCCGAGTTCGACATCCGCCTGTCCTCGGCCAGCCTGGCCTCGACGGGCCGTTTCGACCAGTTGTGCCGGACCGTCATCGAGCAGGCGGGCGCGTGATCGCCCGCTCACTCCCAACAGACACACGCGGCCGGGCGCGCGGCGAACGCCTTGTCCGCGTGCGGTTCGGCCGCGACCGCGCCTTCGGGCGGGCACAGGCTGAAGTCGGCGCCGGGGTCGACGTCGCCGAACGAGCTGAACAGGTGGGTTTCGGGGAACCAGTCGCCGAACGGCGCGGTCGACGGACCGATGCCGATGAACTGGCTGCCCGTCGCCACCGCGGCGCGCATGTCCCAGGGGCCGTCGCCGATGGAGACAACCCGGTCGAACCCGGTGCCCGACTGGTGGATGGCCTCGCGGACCACGTGCTCGCGGAAGGTGTGGTCGCTGGCCGTCGCCACCGGACCGAGGGCACCGAAGGGGGCAAGCTTGACCGCGGTCACCTCGCGCATGCCGCCGGTGGCGAACGCGACGTCGTAGTCGTCCGCTTTGGCCAGCGCGCACAGGAACTCCGCCGCGCCGGGTATCTCCGCGACGCCGGCGGCCTCGGTGGCAGCACGGAAGCGGTCGTGCAGAACATCAGCGAAGCGCTGGGTCTCCGCCGCGCTCGGCACGCGTCCGGTGTTGGCGCGGAAGACCTCGCGGAAGATCCAGGAGTCGGTGTGGTGGGTGTAGCCACCCCACGCCGTGTCGATGTCGCTCAGGCCGGTGTCGTGCAACGCGGCCAGAAAGGCGGCCTGGTGTTGGGCCACGCTGCGCAGCAGCGTGCCGTCGATGTCGAACACGATCAGGGTGCGCATGGCCCGGTCTTTCCTTCGCGAAGGCTGACGGCGCCCGATCGTAGGAGAAAGGGCCGCCAGTGCCGGACAGCGTGAGCAAGCACACCATCAGCGGCGCGGGCGTGGGTGACCTCGCCGCGGTCACGGCGCTCGTCGCCCGCCTCACCCGCGCCGACACCTCCCCGCCCCGCGTGCACGGCGGGGAGATCGTGGTCGGGCCGGTCTCGGACGACGTCGCACGCGCGCTGGACACTCACGCGGCCCGGTTCGCCGCCGAGGTCCGCGCCGGGATCGAGCCCGACGATGTCGACCTGGTCGACGACGCGGAGTGGGCGCGGCTGTCGAGGTGGTCGCGGACCGTCCGCGTCCCGATCGACGAGCCCGTGCACCGGCTGTTCACCCGCTGGGCCGAGAAGCAGCCCGACGCCGTCGCGGTGGCCACGGACGACACCGTGGTCACCTACCAGGCCCTGCACGACCGCGCCAAGGGGATCGCCCTCGAACTGCGCCGCCGCGGCGTCGGCACGGGCGATGCGGTCGGCGTCTTGGCGGAACGCGGCATCGACTGCGTGGCCGCGATCGTGGGCGTGGCCGTCGCCGGGGCCACCGCCGTTCCGCTCGACCCGGCCTATCCCGAGCCTCGCCTCCGGATGATGCTGACGACATCCGGCGTGCACCTGACCCTGACCGACGACCGGCCGGTCCCCGTCGGCGAAGCGGTTTCGGTCACCGACATCCGGCCGTGCGCCGAGCCGCTGGACGCGGCGACACCCGAGGTCGCCACCGTCATGTACACCTCGGGCTCCACGGGCACGCCGAAGGGCGTCCGGATCACCCATGCGGGCATCGCGCGCCTGGCGGGCGAGCCGCGGATCGACTTCGGGCCCGCCGACGCCGCCCTGCACCTCGCGCCCGTGACCTTCGACGCCGCGCTGCTGGAGATCTGGTGCGTGCTGGCCCGCGGCGCGCGGCTGGAGATCGCGCCGCCGGGACCGCTGACGCTGCGGGAACTGGCCGACGTGATCACCAGCCGCGGGATCACCGTGCTGTGGCTGACCGCGGGCCTGTTCCACCAGATGGCCGAGCACCACGCCGACTGCTTCGCCGGAGTGCGTGCGGTGTTCGCGGGGGGCGACGTCGTCTCCCCGCGTCAGGTGACCGCGCTGCTGACCCGTCACCCCGGTCTCACCGTCGTCAACGGGTACGGGCCGACTGAGAACACCACATTCACCACCTGCCACTCGATGCGCGGACCGCTCCCGGCCGAGGCGGCGACCATCCCCATCGGGACACCGGTGGCCAACACCCGGGTCTACGTGGTCGACCGAGGCGGCCACCCGGTGCCCCCAGGCGTGCCGGGGGAACTGTGGGCGGCGGGCGACGGCCTGGCGGCGGGATACGTCGGCCTGCCCGAGCAGACCGCCGAGCGGTTTCCCGTGCCGACGACCGGGCGGTTGGCGGGTGTGCGCTGCTACCGCACCGGGGACCTCGCCCGCTTCCGCGCGGACGGCGTTCTGGAGTTCCTGGGCCGCGTGGACGATCAGGTCAAGGTCAACGGCCACCGGATCGAGCTGGGCGAGGTCGAGCACGCGGTCCTTGCCTGTCCCGGCGTGCGGGGGGCTTGTGTGGTGGCGGAAACCGATCCGCTGGGCGGCAAACGTCTCGCCGCCCACATCGTCGGTGACGACCCTCGGCTGGCCAAGGCCGTGCGTGCCGCGCTGCGCAGCGCCCTGCCCGCCTACCTGGTGCCCGCACGGTATTCCGTCACCGACAGCCTCCCGTTGACCGCCAACGGGAAGGTCGACCGAGCCCGGCTGCGCGCCGGAGAAAGCGATCCCCGATGAGCGCACGACATTCCGTCGCCCAGATCTGGTCCGAGGTGCTGGGCGCGCCGATCGACGACGAGTCCGACTTCTTCCTGCTGGGCGGCCACTCACTGCTCGCCACACAGATGGTGGCCAGGCTGGAGACCGCGCTCGGTGTGACCGTGTCCATGCGCGAGGTCCTCGACCACGCCGAGTTCGGCGAGTTCGCCGACCTCGTCGACCAGCGGCTCGCAGCGGCAAGGTAGGAATCCAGGGATGTCCGTATCACTGTCCCTGCCCACCCTCAGCTACCAGGAGGGCAGGCTGCTCATGGACCAGCGCTGCCGGGCCATGGGGGTGCCGTCGGTCCGCACGATCCCCGAGGTGTACCGGGTGCGCGGTCCGCTCGACATCGGCCTGCTGGACAAGGCGCTGGCCGCGCTCGCCGAGCGGCACGAGGCGCTGCGCACCCGCTTTCCTGACCCGTACCGCCAGATCGTGAGCTTGAAGGTCGCGCTCAAGGCCACGGTAGTGGAAGTCTCGGATGAACAGGCCGCGTTCGACGTGGTGCGTGCCGAAGTCGCCCGCCCGCTGCCCGCCGATCAGCCCGAGCGGCTGCGCGTCACCGCCGTCCGCGTCGACGAGGACGACCACTTCGTGGTCCTGGTGTTCGACCACCTGGTCGTGGACGCGTGGGCGCGTGGCCTCCTGATGGACGAGCTGTCCGCCCTCTACAGCGGACAGACACTGCCCGAAGTGGAGTACGGCTACCAGAACTACGTCAACGGCCAGCGCGAGCTGCTCGTGGACGGCCGGCTGATGGCGTTCTGGCGGGAACGGCTGGCGGGCCCGGGCGCGATCCCGCGCCTGGACGTGGCCAAGCTCCCTGCGGGCCGCACGCCGGAGGGCGGCTACCAGACCCGGCCGCTGCCGGCCGAATTGGTCGGGCGCGTGCGGCTCCTCGCCGCCCGCGAGCGGGCGACCCTGTTCATGCTTGTGCTCTGCGCCTTGCAGATCGCGCTGCGGGAGCACACCGGCGCCGACGACCAGAGTGTCGCGGTGAACGTCTACAACCGTGACACGGTTGGCCAGGAGAAGCTGGTTGCACCGCTGGCGGAACTGCTGGTCGTGCGCACCGATCTCGCCAACGCGCTGACATTCCGGGACGCTCTGGGCCGGGTGCGCGCGGCCAGCCTCGATGCCCAGGAACACGGCGCGATGCCGTTCGCCGAACTGGTCAAGGCGTTCAACCCGCACGACTACGCCGACCCGGACGTGCCGATCGGTGTGGTGCTCAACATGTTGTACAGCCAGGTGCACGGCGGCGGCCTCGACCTGCACCCGGCGACGACGACGCCGGTGCCCCTGTCCGACAAGGGCTTCCGCCCTCGCAGCGAGCTGATGCTCGTCGGGGAGGCGGGCGGAACCGAGTTGACGCTGTCGGCGTACTACCAGGCGGACCGGCTGCCCGCTGAGTTCGTCACAGCACTGCTGGATCGCCTGGTCGCCCTGTTGTCGGCGGTCGTCGACGACCCGCTGCTGTCCGTGGTGGGCAGCGGTGTCTGAGCGCCGTGACGAGACCCTGCTGCGCGCGGCGTTCATCGTCTCCACCACCGGAGACTGGGTGTTCCGCTTCGCGCTGCCGCTGCTGGTTCTGCAACTCACCAGTTCGGCGCTGCTGACCGCGTTCACCTACGCGCTGGAATTCGTGCCGTACGTGGTGATCGGCCTGTTCACCGGCGTGATCGCCGACCGCGTTGACCGGCGCAGACTCATGGTCGGCTGCGATCTGCTCTCGGCGGTCGTTGTCGGCGGCATCGGGCTGCTGTGCCTGCTCGACCAGACCCCGGTCACGCTCGTGTACGTGACGGCGTTCGTGCTCGCGTGCATGCGGCCGCTGTACTTTCCCGCGTTCCAAGGCTTCCTCGCCCAGCGGGTGGCCGAGGACCGGCGACCGGTCGTCAATGCCTGGGTGCAGGGCTCGGACAGTCTGCTGACCATGCTCGGCCCGATCGCGGGCGTGGGGGTCGTCGCCTCGCTCGGGCCCGCGCTGGCCAGCGCGGTCGACGCCGCGTCGTTCGCTCTGTCCGCTTTGTTCATCGCACTGACCGCGGCCGCACCAGTGGTGGCCCGCACGACCGCCCTGGGTACGGCGCTGCGCGGCATGGCACCGGACCTGTTGACCGGTTTCCGCCTATTGTTCGCCGACCCGGTGCTGCGCTGGGGCACGATCCTGCTCACGGCGACTAACTTCGCGGTGTACGCCATCGAGGCGAACCTGGTGTACGTGATCACCGAGGCGACCGGCCAGTCCAAGTTGGACCTTGGCATTGTGGTCGGCGCGCAGGGTCTGGGCGCGGTGGCGGGCGCCGCGCTGGTGCCGCGGCTGTTGCGCAGGTACAGCGAGGGTTTCCTGTTGTCGTGGGGCATGGGCGCGCTGGCCGTGGCGCTGTTGGCGCCTGTGCTGTCGGCGAACGCGGTCGTCCTGGCGCCCGCGTGGGCACTGTCGGGCGTGGCGACCTCGCTGATCGTCGTGGGGTGGTTCACCTACCGGCAGAAGGTGGTCGATGCCGAGTACATGGGCCGGGTGGTGGCGGTGAACCGCGCCATCTCGTTCACCGCGATCCTCCCCGCGGCCCTGCTCGGTGGCTGGCTGGCCACCGATTTCGGCTCGGCCCCGCTGTTCGCTGTCGCCGGAGTCCTCCAGGCCTCCGCCTGGCTGTCCACCGCGGTCGGACTTGTCGGCAAGGCGGGCAGCCCGATCCGCACCCCGGCGCGGACGGACCGCCCAGAACCCACCGAACCCGTGGTGTCCGGCTGACGACCCCGTACGGCGCCACTGTGGACAGTGCGGACCAGGTCGAAACACCGCTGGCTGGCCACATGCGACGGTACGTGATGTGTGCAACGGGTCCATTCGGGGTATCCGCAGGTCATGAGACCTGTCTGGCGCGGCGCCATCTCGTTTGGACTTGTCACCATCGCCGTGCGGCTCTATGGCGCCACCGAAGAACACGATTTCCGGTTCCACCAGGTGCACCGGGCCGACGGCGGCCGGATCCGGTACCGGCGGGTCTGCGAGTCATGCGGCAAGCAGGTGGGTACCGACGATCTGGTCAAGGGATATGAGCTGGACGACGGCCGGATGGTGCTGTTGGACCGCGAGGACTTCGACTCGCTGCCCGTGCGCACCGATCATGCCATCGACGTGCTCCAGTTCGTGGCGGCCGAGGAGGTCGACCCCATCTTCTTCCAGAAGACTTACTACCTCGAGCCAGACAAGGCCGCGGTGCGACCCTATGCGTTGCTGCGGGACACTCTTGTCACAGCGGACCAGTTGGCAGTCGTGAAGATCACGATGCGGCAGCGCGAGACGTTGGCCATGCTGCGCGCCCGCGACGATGTGATCATGATGCACACCATGCTGTGGCCAGACGAAATCCGCGAACCCCACTTCGAGATACTGGCCAACGCGCCCAAGCCTCGCCCACAGGAGCTGAAGATGGCTACCTCCCTGGTGCAGAGCATGGCCGGCACGTTCGACCCGAACGACTACACCGATGACTATCGGCAGGCACTCGGCGCACTGATCGAGGCCAAAGCCACCGGGGCCAAGGCACCGAAGAATTCCGCCACACGCGACGAGGGCCAGGTCGTCGACCTGATCACGGCGCTGGAACGCAGTGTTGAGCAGGCCAAGGCCGCTCGCAAACCGCGGCCCCGACGTCGTACGAAGTCGGCCTAAGCACTCAACGCTCGCTTGACTCGTCACTCTCCGTTGGCGGCCGACCGCATCAGGCTCTTGACTGAGACGCCGCGGCATGAGCGTTGAGCTGGCCGAGGGCCAGCAGGTGCCGCGGTGGACGATCGACAGCGGTCCGGTAAGTCGCGATGAGCTGCCGGTCGACGTGCAGCAGCTCACCGGGTCCCAGTGCACGCCAGCCGGGGTCTTCGTCCATCCGCTCACTGGCCACCACTACGGCCGGGTGCTCCGCCAGCGCGCCGGAACGGGCACGGATGCGACCGGCGGTGCTGGCGTGCTCAAGGTGTCGGCCGCCAGTCGAGCCACCGGCGGCACGCTCGAGCACGAACAGCTCGTGCGTGTCCGGATACCGCAGCGCCCACAGTTCGGTCGGCGTGGTCAGCACCAGGTTGATCGCATACAACGGCAGTGTGTCGGCTACCCAGCGCGCGGCCCCGGTGATCCCGGCCGTCACGTCACCACCGTTGGCGTCGATGTGTTTGGTGATCAGGGCAAAGAAGCGCTCGGAATCGGTATCGCCGATCACAAGGTCACGGTAATCGCCGAGCTCGGTCTCCAGTCGGGCGAGGTTCTCGATCACACCGTTGTGCGCGAACAGCCTGCCGTGCTGTTGGAAGGGATGCGTGTTGTGCGGATCCAGTCCTCCGGTGGAGGCATAGCGGACATGGGCGATGAACGTGGTGGACACACACTGTTTCGCTTCCTGGGCGAACTGCTGGTCCATATAGGCCGCCAACGGCCTCTTATCCACGTGTGGCGCCCCATCCACGGTAAAGATGCCCAGGCCGGTGCCATCAGGATCGCGCCGGCTCTGCTCCGCAAGGCTGTCCGGCGCTTCCAGCAACCAGAATGTGGCGTGCACCCGCTTCGGTGCGGCGGACAGCCCGAACAATCGACACATGGCACCCTTCCTTGCGGTCGTCCTATCCTCGCCCTCAGCTCATACCCAGGATGGCGCCAGCTCATCGCGCGTTCGGGTGGTCTCGATGGGCTTACCGACAGCAAGTGCACGCCAACCAGCATGTGCATGAAACCGATGGTCGGGCTCGGCGGCGAACTCCGCGGGAATGACGGCACTGCTTCGGGAGAGGCTTGTTCGTCCACAACGGACAAGCAGCAGGTCGCGCAGCGCCCACTCCCTGCCACTCTCAACATATAGCGCACCCGGGGCCTTGCGGCAAGACCCGGGTCGTACCGCAGAATTCGTCGGCCGAAGCCAATACTTGGGCAAATAGGAGTCGCGACGTGTGGGTGTTGTTGTCGCCGTAGGGGGACGTGGGGACGTCGAACCGCCGGTGGGATACCCCATGTCGCCAGAGGGGGATTTTCGTGATTGACGTGACCATTGCCGGCGGTGGACCGACCGGCTTGATGCTGGCCAGCGAGTTGCGGCTGCACGGCGTGCACGCGCTCGTGCTGGAGAAGGAAGCGGAGCCGACCCGGTACGTCCGCGCCCTCGGCCTACACGTGCGCAGCATCGAGGTAATGGACCAGCGCGGTCTGCTGGAGCGGTTCCTCGCGCTCGGCCAGCAGTACCCGCTCGGTGGTTTCTTCGCCGGCATCACCAAGCCATCGCCCAGCCGGCTGGACACCGCACATCCCTACATCCTCGGCATTCCGCAGACCACCACCGATCGCCTGCTGGCCGAACGTGCCGCCGAGCTCGGTGCCGAGATCCGGCGCGGCTGCGAACTGGTGGGGCTAGACCAGGACGAACACGGGGTGACCGCTGAGCTCGCCGACGGCACCCAGCTGCGCTCGCGCTACCTCGTCGGCTGCGACGGCGGCCGCAGCACCGTGCGCAAGCTACTCGGGATCGGCTTCCCCGGCGAGCAGGCCCGTATCGAGTGGCTGCTGGGCGAGGTGGAGGTGGCCGCGCCACCGGAGGAGCTGGCC
>JAFAZC010000169.1 GCA_019239965.1 Kutzneria sp.
GCGCTCCAGGGAGTTGGCGCTGCTGCGCTGTGTCGGGGCACACCGCGGCCAGGTCTTCCGCGGTGTGCTGTTCGAAGCCTTCGTGATCGGAGTGATCGCATCGGTGGTGGGGCTCGGCGTCGGAGTCGGTCTTGCCGCACTGGTGCAGAGTGCGGCCGGGGCCGCCACGGGCGCGACCGGCCCCGTGCTCGTTCCGGTCACCCTCGGAGTCGTGTTCGCCGCGTTCGCGGTCGGTGTCCTGGTGACCATGGCCTCGGCGATGATGCCCGCACTGCGGGCCTCTCGGGTCGCACCGCTGGCCGCGCTGCGTTCCCTGTTCGACAGCCACGACGAAATCAAGCGCACCAGCGTCGCCCGCCTCGTGTTCGTCGCCGCATTGGCGGTCACCGGCGTGGGAATCTGTGTGCTCGGCGCGCACGGTGGCGCCACGGGTTTCGTGGCGACCGGGATCGGCACCATGGTGCTGCTGGCCGCGGCGATCGTCCTCGGGCCGGTCATCGTGGGCCCGCTCGTCAGGATGCTCGGCACGCTGCCGGGCCTGCTGTTCGGGGTGCCGGCGAAACTCGCCGCCGTCAACGCCGGCCGTAATCCCAAACGCACGGCGGCGACCACGGCCGCGCTGATGATCGGCGTGACCGTCGTGACGATGGTGACCGTGGTGGCCACCAGTGCCAAACAGAGCGTCAACGCCGAGATCGACAAGCAGTTCTCCGCTGACTACACGGTCACCTCGTCGGTGCCCGGCCATCGGCTGCCCACCGCACTCGCCGGACAGTTGGGCAGGCTCGACGAGGTCGACTCCGTCCGGTCGACGGCGCACGCGGTGGTGACACTCGGTGCCGACGACCACGAGATCGTCACCGCGACCGATTCCGGGGCGACCGGCCTGGCCGCCACAGTGGTCGAAGGCGACCTCGGTCGGCTGTCCACGGACACCATCGCGCTGAGTACCACGGTCGCCAAGGGCTCGGGCGCGAAGGTGGGCGACGAGGTGCGGGCCAGTTCGGCGAGCGGCGGCGGTCGGCTTCGGGTGGTCGCCCTGTTCGACGCCGGGGCGGACCGGGTCGGACAGTCGCTTTCCGCCCTGGTCACGCTGGACACGCTCGCCAGGCTCGCGCCGACCGAGGCCGGATACGACGCCATCACGGTGAAGGTCAAACCCGGAGTCACGCCCGAGGCCGGGCAGGCGGCCGTGGAGTCGGCCGTCAGGTCGGTCCCGATCGCCGACGTGAGCAGTGCGACAGCGACGAAGACGGAGCTTGGCACCGTGGTCGACCGGTTGCTTGCCCTGGTGTGGGCGCTGGTCGGGCTTGCCGTGGTGATCGCCCTGTTCGGCATCGCCAACACCATGTCGCTGTCGGTGCTGGAACGCACGGGCGAGTCGGCACTGCTGCGGGCACTGGGCCTCACCCGAGGGCAGCTGCGGCTGATGCTGCTGGTCGAGTCGGTGCTGATGGGCCTGCTCGGCGCGGTCGTGGGGGTGCTGCTCGGCGGCGGGTTCGCCCGACTGCTGGTGGTCGCGCTGTCCTCGGATCAGTTCCGGTTCGCCTACGCGGTGCCCTACGGGCAGATCGCGATGATGCTCGGGGCGGCGGTGGTCGCCGCGATCCTGGCCGCCGTGCTGCCGGCACGGAAGGCCGCGAGGTCTTCGGTGGTCACCGGCATGGCCCAGGTGTAGCGGAGTATCGGCTCGAGGTGTGCACCGTGACGGTTGTCGCGGTGCACACCTTTCCGGTCAGGCGTTGCCCAGCCGTGGCCGGGACGCGACCGAGGCCTGATTGGCGGTCGCCCTGTCCACCCTGGTGACGACCTCCCGCAGCATCGCCACCTCCTCCCGGAGGATTCGCACACCCTCCGGCGTCACGCTGATCCATGTCCGTGGTCGCCGCTTGTCGAATGTCTTCTCGATGCGTACGTATCCGTGGTCGGCCAGGACACTGAGATTCCGGGACAGGTTGCCCGCGGTCAACCCGAGTATGTCGGCGAGGGTGGTGAAGTCCGCGCTCTTGGCCTCGACGAGGACGGTGAGAATGCCGAGCCTTGTCCGCTGGTGCACGACGTCGTCCAGCCCCCGGGTGGGGTGGTCTTGACTCGGGGAGCTCATGCTGTCGTCTCCTGACGGATCGCCACGGCGCCGGTCGTATGCGTCAGTCGTGTCCATGACGACCAACACCCTAACGCGCCACCGCTCGGACTTTCATCTGTAAACCATACTGCGGAAACCGCCAGGATGTCCGCGGCCGTGGCGGCGGCGTAGCCGGCAGCGGATACGGTCAGGGGATGGACAGCCTGAAAGCCGTTGCGGACTGGCCCGTGGACAACGCGGTGGCCGCCGTGATCACCGCGGACGGACATGTGCGTGGCAGCCACGGCCCGATGCGGAGATCGTTCCCACTGGCCTCGGTGACCAAGCTGCTCGTGGCCTACGCGACCCTGATCGCGGTCGAGGAGGGTGCCATCGAGCTCGACGGCCCGGCCGGCCCGCCCGGTGCCACCGTGCGGCACCTGCTCGCCCATACGTCCGGGCTGGCGTTCGACGACCGGAGCGTCGTCGCCGCCCCAGGCACCCGCCGGATCTATTCCAGCGCCGGCTTCGAGGTGCTCGCCGAGGCCGTGCGGGAGGCCTCGGGCATACCGTTCCCGGACTATCTCGCGGGTGCGGTGTTCGAGCCGCTGGGGATGACCGAGTCGGAACTGACCGGCCCCGCCGGCTCCGGCGTCGTGTCCACCTGCGCCGACCTGACCCGATTCGCCGCCGAGGTGCAGTCACCGACCCTGCTGGCTCCGGGTACCCTCGCCGAGGCGACCACCGTCGCCTTTCCTGGCCTCGGCGGGGTGCTGCCAGGGTTCGGCAACCTGCGGCCCAACGACTGGGGGCTCGGTTTCGAGCTGCGGTCGGCCAAGGACCCGCACTGGACGGGTCGGCGCAGCTCGCCGAGGACGTTCGGGCACTTCGGCAGGAGCGGCACCTTTCTGTGGGTCGATCCCGACGCCGGTGCCGCGTGCGTCGTGCTGACGGACCGGGAGTTCGGCCCGTGGGCACAGCAGGCGTGGCCGGCTTTCACCGACGGCGTGCTGGCCGAACTGGCGGAGAACCCCGCCGATCGACGGTAGCGCGGTACGCGGGTTCGCGGTCCACTCGTCATGCCCGACTTCCGGCCCGTGGAAAGGATCGATCATGGTCAACCGTGTCCTCGGCGTGCTCGCCGCGGTGGTGGTGGGTGCGGCGGTGGCGTCCGGCTCCGCGGCCGCGACGCCGGCCGGGCCGGCCGCCGTCGACTTCACCGGCACCGTCAAACTCAGCAACTGTTCGGGTTCGGTGGTGAAGCCGGCTGGCGCGAGCCAGAACGACCCCGCGCTGGTGCTGTCCAACGGCCACTGCCTCGAGACCGGCTTCCCGGAGCCGGGCCAGGTGATCGTCGGCCAGCCCTCCACACGAACCTTCAGCCTGCTGTCGCCGAACGGGCAGAACACCCTGGGCACGCTTCGTGCCACGAAGGTCGCCTATGCCACCATGACCGGCACCGACATCTCGCTCTACCAGGTGAGCACCACCTATGCTCAGATCCAGTCGCAGTACGGCATCAAGGCGCTCGACCTTTCGGCGAACCACCCGACGGCGGGCAGCTCGATCAAGGTCGTCTCGGGCTACTGGAAGACGATCTACTCCTGTTCCGTCGATGGTTTCGTCTACGAGCTGCACGAAGCGGACTGGGTGTGGAAGGACTCGATCCGCTACACGGAGCCGGGTTGTGAGGTCATCGGCGGCACCTCGGGTTCCCCGGTCATCGATACCGGCACGGGTGCGGTCGTCGGCGTGAACAACACCATCAACGAGGACGGCGAACGCTGCACGGAGAACAACCCGTGCGAGGTCGACTCCAACGGCAACGTCAAGATCGTGCCGAACGTCGGCTACGCGCAGGAGACCTACCTGATCAACACCTGCGTCGATGCCGGCAACACCATCAACCTCACCAAGGCGGGCTGCGCACTGGCCAAGCCGTAGGCGGCCTCGGCGTTCGACGAGGATTCGCGGGCGGCCACGGTGCCGCCCGCGAATCCACTGACGCGGTTCGAAGGCGTTGAGAATCCAGTCAATACGCCATCAGAGCTCCAGCAGAGTCGGCGGCGAGGCGTTGTGAAGCCGCGTAGTGCGTGGTCGCATCATGCGCGAGCACGCCGATTGTTGGCGTCCCTGCCTCTGGAGGACTGTTCCATGCGAATTGCCGTTCTCGTCCCCGCCTTGGCGGGGAGTCTCGCCCTGACCACTGGGCTTGTCGCCGGGCCGGCGGGCGCCCAGGCCGCTGTGCCGGCCACGCACGGTGCCATCCCGCAGCATGCCATCAGCCACCATCCACGTGCCGGTGGGTCGGGGAACGGCAGGCTCAGCCAGGATGGCGGCAACTGGTCCGGCTATGTGGCCACTGGCGGCACTTTCACCTCGGCCAGCCTGAGCTGGACCGAACCGTCGGCGGATTGCGGCGGGGCCGGCGGCTACAACCCGATGGACACGCTAGTAGGTATCGGCGGTTACCACGATCAGCAGAGTTTCCCTGTGGAGACTGGGGTATCTGTCCAATGTGACCACCCCAACGGTCCTGTTTACTGGGGCTTGTTCCAGTCAAACTCGGACGGTCGGCAATACTATATGGATCTTCCGATCAGTCCTGGGGACTCGTTCACCGCCTCGGTGACCAAGAACGGCGGCGGTAACGAATACATGCTCACCCTGACCGATCACACCAAAGGTTGGACGAAAGCCACGCCGGTCTCCGATCAGCTCAGCAACTCCTCGGTCGAAGCCGTTAATGAGTACGACAGCCCCACGTATGTGAAGTATGGTGCGGTCCACTTCACCGGCTTCTCCGTCAATGGCAAGGATGCTTCCTCATTCGAGCCGACCGCGTTGGAGACGAGTAACCTCTTCTATTATGTAGATCACACAAGCGGTCTATCGGGCGGTGACTTCTCTATTACTCAGTCGCCCAACCCTGCTCAGCCGCCTCCTTCAGTGTGATCACGTCGTCCTCGGTCACCGGCGTTCCACAGGCGTTCCCGGTCGCCCGCGGGCGGGCCGGGAACGCGTCTGCCGCTCGGCCGCCCTGACCGGTCTCGCGCCCAGCGCGCGAAGTTCGGCCCGCACCTCGGCGAGCTGTCTGGCGACCCGGGCGATCGACTCGGCGATGTCGGTGTTGGCGGCGGCCCGCGCCAACACCAGGCTTGCCCCGCACAGTGCCGCGGCGATCACGGCACCGGTCAGGTGCAGGCTCGGGTTGTCACCGGAGCAGGAGAAGGCCGGGGCGGGGCGAGCTGACGAGCAGGTGGTGAACGGGACCGCCGCCAGCGCGACACTGGCGGCGGCCACTCCGCCGAGCAGGGCGGAGCCGAACGTGCGCATCAGGGAGATCATCGCGTTCGCGGTGCCCACAGCGCCCATCACGAACAGCAGCGGTATCGGCGAGGGGAACACTCCCGACACCGCACAGCCCACCATCAGCAGCCCGGTCACCGCCTGCCCGAGAGCAACCGGCCGGTTCATGCCCGTGCGAACGGGATCGGCGGAGGACTCATTCCCGAGAGCTTGCTCCCTTGACCGCGGGAAGGCCAGCCGACGAGCGGCGGAGCCGCCATGTCAGATGGTGAACCCACCGTCCACGGTGATCACGGAACCGGTCACGTACGCGCCGTCGTCACCGGCGAGGTACGACACGGCCGCGGCGATCTCCGCCGGCTGGCCGTAGCGTCCGAGCGCCGTGAAGCCGTTGACGGCATCCGCGTTGGGCCCGTCGGCGGGGTTCAGTTCGGTGTCGATCGGCCCCGGGTCGATCTGGTTGACGGTGATGCCACGCGGACCGAGTTCGCGGCCGAGTCCCTTGGTGAGACCGACCAGGGCCGTCTTGCTCATCGCGTACAGCGTGAAGCCAGGGAAGACGACCCGATCGACGACGTTGCTGCCGATGGTGATGATCCGACCGCCCTCGGACATGTGTGCGGCTGCCGTCTTCGAGGCGACGAAGGGGGCCCGCACATTGACCGCGACGGTCTGGTCGAACTCGGCCGTACCCAGATCGGTCACCGGCCCGATGAGAAAGGCCGCCGCGTTGTTGACCAGGATGTCCAGCCGCCCGAACTCCGTGACCGTTCGCTCGACCGCACCGGTGACCGCCACCGGGTCCGCGCTGTCGACGCGCAGGGCGATCGCCCTGCGTCCGACGGCTTCGACCCGCTCGACCACCTCGGCGGCTTCACGGTCCCGGCTGTGGTAGGTGAAGGCCACGTTGGCGCCGTCCTCGGCAAGGCGCAAGGCGATGGCCGCGCCGATGCCCCGGGAGCCTCCGGTGACCAGCGCGACCCTGGTGTTGTTCGTCATGGGTTCCATGTCGCCAGGATTCGCCCACCGCGCACGGCGGTGCTGGCGGCAATCAGACCCCTTGTTCCGGGGGGCCGTAGGTCCGCATCGCGATCGTCTTCCACTCCTCGAGCAACTGTTTACGACGGGCGGGATCGCCGCCGAGCATCTTCTCCATGGCGAGTCCACGGATCAGGTTGACGGTCAGCCACAGGGCGAGGTCGGGACGGTTGGCGGGCAGGTGGTCGCCGAGCATCTCGTGGAACAGTTCGGTCGTCCTGCGGGCGAGCGCCTTGTCGATGGGCTGCATCGCCCCGCGCAGCTCCGCATCGGTACGCCCGGCGACCAGCAGTTCCATGACGGCCGTGGACAGCGAGCCCGAATAGGCGCGCCACAGCATCTCGATGCACTCGCCGATACCGGCCGCGCCGGTCAGCGTCGGCCGCGGCCCAGTGCTCATCGTGGCGATCAGCTTGCTCACCAGATGCTCGACAGCCTCGGCCATGAGGTCGGCCTTGGTGGCGAAGTGGTGCTGCTGGGCTCCTCGGGACACGCCGGCCCGCCGGCAGATCTCGTTGGTGGACGTCCGCGCGTAGCCGAGCTCGACGAGGCAGTCGATCGTCGCGTCCAGCAGCCTTGCCCTGGTGCGTTCGGTGCGTTCCTGCTGGGTCAACCCTGTTCGGCTCACCGACAGAGCGTAGCGACGGCTTCACAAACATTCCAGGCTGCCGGTAAGTTGGACGAGGCTATCGGCAGTCTGGAATGTTCGTGGAGGATGGCGTGGCACCGCACCGCTCACCGTGGATGACCGACGACCTCGACCGACTTCGGGAGCTGGCAAGGGAGTTCTTCGCCAAGGAGCTCACGCCCCACCAGCAGCGGTGGGCGCAGCGGGGGCACGTCGACCGGGAGTTGTGGAACAAGGCGGGCGAGGTCGGTCTGCTGTGTCTGAGCATTCCCGAGCGGTACGGCGGTGGCGGCGGCACCTTCGCCCATGAGGCCGTGGTTCTCGAGGAGCAGGCCCGCGCCATGGACAGCGCCTTCGGCCACGCGGTGCACAGCGGAATCGTGGCCCACTACCTGCTCGCGTACGGCACCGAGGAACAGAAACGGCGGTGGCTGCCCGCGCTTGCCACCGGTGAACTGGTCGGCGCCATCGCGATGAGCGAGCCGGGTGCCGGCTCCGACCTGCAGAGTGTGCGCACCAGCGCGGTTCGCGATGGTGACCACTACGTGGTCAGTGGGTCCAAGACGTTCATCACCAACGGCAGCCAGGCCGACCTGATCATTGTGGTCGCCAAGACCGACAGGGAGCAGGGCGCACACGGTATCTCGCTCGTGGTGGTGGAGGCGGGGCAGGCGGACGGCTTCCGCAGGGGACGCATTCTCGACAAGATCGGACTCAAGGGACAGGACACGTCGGAACTGTTCTTCGACGACGTGCGCGTGCCAGCGGACAACCTGCTCGGCGGGCGTGAGGGAGAGGGCTTCGCCCAGCTGATGTGTCAGCTGCCGCAGGAGCGGCTGATCATCGCGGTCTGCTCGCTCGCGGCCATGGAGGTCTCCGTCGGGCTCGCGGTCGACTACGTCAAGCAGCGCAAGGCCTTCGGGCGCGAACTGATCAAGTTCCAGAACACCGCGTTCGAGCTCGCCGAGTGCACGACCGAAGCCGCCGTGAGCAGGGCGTTCGTCGACAGGTGTATCCAGGCGCACCTGCGTGGCGAGCTCGACGTGCCTACCGCGGCCATGGCCAAGTGGTGGACGAGCGAGCGTCTGTGCCGGGTGGCCGACCGCTGCCTGCAGCTGTTCGGCGGCTACGGCTACATGACCGAGTACCCGATCGCCAGGATCTGGGCGGACGCCCGCGTGCAGAAGATCTACGGTGGCACCAACGAGATCATGAAGGACATCATCGGGCGGTCCCTGTGAGCGGCGGCGGCCCGCTGCACGGCGTCCGCGTGATCGAGCTGGCCGGGCTGGCGCCGGCTCCCTTCGGCTGCATGGTTCTCGCCGACCTCGGTGCCGACGTGATCCGGATAGATCGGCCGGGGGACACGCCGATGGTGCCGAACGATCCGCTGACCCGGGGGCGCAGGATGATCGCCGTCGATCTCAAGAGTCCCGACGGTGTCGACCTCGTGCTGCGGCTTGTCGAGACGGCCGATGTGTTTGTCGAAGGGTATCGTCCCGGTGTGGCCGAGCGGCTCGGGCTGGGACCGGAGCCGTGCCGCGACCGCAATCCGCGACTGATCTACGGTCGGATGACGGGCTGGGGACAGAGCGGTCCGCTCGCCGCGAGGGCCGGCCACGACATCGACTACATCGCCGTCGCCGGGGCCCTGGAGCCGATCGGACGTGCCGGGCAGCGGCCGGTGCCACCGCTGAACCTGGTCGGCGACTTCGGCGGTGGAGGCTTCCTGCTGGCGCTCGGTGTCCTCGCCGCACTGTACGAACGGGAGCGTTCCGGCCTCGGCCAGGTGGTCGACGCCGCCATGGTGGACGGTGCCGCCCTGCTGACCACCTTCCTGCACGGCATGAAGGCCTCCGGTGGTTGGCGCGGACCCCGGGGCACGAATCTCCTCGATGGAGGTGCGCCCTTCTACGACACCTACGAGACTGCGGACGCCCGTCATGTGGCCATCGGCGCGTTGGAGCCGAAGTTCTACGAGGAACTGGTGCGGCTTCTCGAACTGGATCCGACCCTGCTGCCAGCCGACCGGATGAACCCGGCGAGCTGGCCCGCTCTGCGGGCGCAGATCGCGGCCGCGGTCAAACGGCGCACCAGGGACTCGTGGGCCGAACTGGCGGCGGGCAGCGACGCGTGCCTTGCCCCGGTGCTCACCCCGGAGGAAGCCGCCAGCCATCCGCACAACCGGGCGCGGGGGAGTTTCGTCGAGGTGGCGGGTGTCCCGCAGCCGGCACCGGCGCCCCGGTTCGACCGGACGCCGGCCGCGGTTCCGCGCCCGCCGTGCCAACCGGCCGAGCACACCGACGCGGTGTTGGCGGAACTGGGCCTGTCCGTCGAGGAGATCGCGGCACTGCGCGCGAAATCGGTGATCGCCTGACCGTTCCGAGGAGAGACCGGCGAGACAGAGGCCGAAACGAGACCCCCGTCCCAGAGGGGGGAGGTGGACGGGGGTCTCGCCAAACCCGCTACCGGGGGGAGGAGTAGCGGGAGGACTTCGGTCGCGGTTCCGGCGGCCAACAAGATCTTTGTCACGCGAACCGCATTGGCTACGACTCTACGTGACTCTGCGTTCGCCTCCAAGTAGGAGCGTGAAAAAATCTCATCTTCTGCTGTTGAAATGAGCTTTGACGTGTGCTTCTCTTGCGGATTGGTCACGTTTGTGACGATCGTCTGGTTCCTCCCGTCTCAGGCGCGCACCGGCGCGCCGACGGCCACCCAATCGCGCTGGCGAGGCAGCGAACGATCGTGTTCGTCGTTGACGAGCCGGTTCCACGCCAGCGCGGCGGTAGCCGCGAGGCGGTTCGGCGCGACGTCGTACGGCAGCCGGGCTAGCAGCTGGCCGGCGACGGCGTTGCCGTCGGCATCACGCAACGGCAGGTGATCCGGATCCGGCAGCATCTCCTCGAACACCAGCACGCCAGTGTCCGAGCTGGTGAGCAGCTTCTCCAACGTGCGCAGCGCGCCGAGGCTGTCAAGGTCCACCGGCTGAGGTTGGTGCCCGCCTTCGGCGCGGACGAACACCCAGCGCGGCATGTGGGTGCCGATCCGCAGCGCGGCCAGAGTCGAGATCCGCGCGGAGAAGGACGCCTCGGGGTCGGGCAGCCGGTCCTTTCCGATCCGCCACTGCGCGCCGGTCAGCACGAGACCGCCGGCAAGGACCAACCTGGGCAGCCGGTCCCTGCCGGGGAACGCCGACATCGGACTGCCAAGCACAAGCGTGTTGGTGAGCAGCCGTGCCGGCGACGCCGCGGACAGCAAGCTGACCATCACGCCCCACGGCGCGCGCGGGCGACGGGTCGCGTGGTACATCGGCCACAACACCATGCCGTCAGGGCCATCGGCATCCTCGGCGACGATCCGGTCTCCGACCCTGCGCACGGTGATCCGGTCCAGTGGCAGGTAGCGGCCCTCGTCACGCTGGTACCTCCCGGCGTTCGGGTCGCCGGTCCACACCGGACAGTAGGGCGGGCGGTGCACCGCGCTGGGTGCCTCGTCGTCCAGCGGCGGCGCGAGAATCTCGACGAACTCCGCTCCGCAGCGGTTCGCCATCTCGCCAAGGAACACCCGGTAAGCGCTCACCTGCGGCACGTCGCCGTGCAGCTGGTGCAGCGCGCCCGCGAACCGCGCGTCGACGATGCCGGCCGGCGCGACGGCCTCGAGCACGGCGCCGTACGCGCCGCCGGCGCCGATCGGGCGCACGAGACAGTCCGCGGGCCACGTTGGGCTGACCGGTTCCGGCGCGCCGATCTCGTCGAGCATGTCCGGCGTGATGGTGACCTGGTCGGCCGGGCTGTCCATCAGGGCGAGCAGCCGACCGTACGGGCAGGCCCGGTCGGCCGGCGGAGCGGGCCAGGCCGGCCGTTCCCGAGGCAGGCCGCTGTCCCACCCCTGGGCGGCGTCGCCTGCCGAGTCCTGGTGTTCCCGCAGGTATTCGGCGAGCACCTCGGTCACCGGTCTCGGCTCGGCGCCGACCAGCGTGAGTACCGGGTGTTCTCGCTGGTCGGGTGCTGCGGCGGCCAGCACGGCGCCGACCCGGGTCGCCTGCGCGACCAGGCCCTGCAACCGACCGGCCATCGGGCCGGGCATGGTGCCGCCGAGCCGGCAGAACACGTCGACGGAGCCGGTGCCCGCCGGCACGCTCAGCGACGAGCCCCACCGGGTCAGCCTGCTCGGCGACGGGATGGACAGCTCGAGGACGCCCAAGCCGACGAGGCGGCTCAGGAAGCCGCGGAGCACGTCGTGACGCCGTTGGTCCGCATCGGGACACAGGCGGCGCACCACGTCCTCGGCGCTGACCGCGCCGGCCTCCAAGACGCGGCGCACCGCGTCCAGCTCGGGCGTCCGCCGGATCATGATCTTGCGCATCACGGCTCGGTCCAGCGGGTCAACGACCCAGCAGCACAATTGGTCACGCTCAACCCAGTGCAGGCCTGCCATGGCCAGTGTCGCACCGACCTCGGTCAGCCCGCCCTGACTGGTGCCCGCGGTGGATGTCCAGTGTGCGGCGTACGTCTCGACCCGGGTCCAGTTGCCGGATCGGCCGCCGACGGCCAGCAGCCCGACGTGGCCGAGCCATCCGCGTGGAGTCGGTTTGGTCGTGCCCCTCGCCAACACTCGGGTCAGATAGTCGGCACGATGCCGCAAACGCTTGCTTCCCCAGTTCTCGCCGAACGCGAGGCGTCGGCGAATGTCGTCCATCATCCCCGGCGCGGCCTCGGCGACCGCCCGGGTCGCCAGTGGCGACGAGATCACCAGCTCCCACGGTAAGCCGGACAGCCTGGCCTGCTCCCGCTCGACGTCCAGGCGCACCCGCTCGTCCCGCGCCGCGAGGGCGGTCGACCAGTCCCCGGCGTGCATCAGATCGTCGGCCAACTCCGGGGACAGGCCGCAGACCGCGCCGGCCAGCTGATAGCAGGTCGCCTCCGGTACCCCCTGCCCGCGGTGTAACCGCCGTCGCAGTGCCAGCAGACCGCCGCGCTCGGTGCGGTCGAGGTAAGGATGCGGGATGAGTTCCGCACCGAGCCGGTCGGCGAGGGTCGCGGCGAACTCGGCATAGGCCGTCCGCTCCACCACCCGTTCGCGTAAGCCGGTGAACAGTTCGGGGTTGCCGATTCTGGTCCACAGCCGGGCGGGCAGGCCGGCGGCCCGCACCAGCCAGCCAGCTCCGGTCGACGGCACCTCGGCCGGCATGGTCTGGTCCACCTGAATTCGCCCTTCTGGTCGCTTGCGTCTGACGGTAAGTGACCTGACCGGAAAAACAGTGGCGGGTCAGCCGAAAGAGTTGCCGTGTCGCGGCGGGCCAGCAATGTGCCCAGCTCGCGCGGGTCTCCGCCCCGCCGCGCGTGCGCCAACGGATCGGATGACACGATGGTGACGGTCGACTGTTCGTCCAATTAGAGTCAGATGCCATGGGCACTCAGCCAGTGGACAGTCAGCCGAGTTCCTCAGTAGTGCCGGACCGCCACCTCGCCCAGGTGGCCGCGCTCCGCGAGCAGTACCGGACGCTGCCGCCGGACGCGCCGGTGAGACTGGCCAAGTCAACCTCGAACCTGTTCCGCTTCCGCGCCCCCGCCGCGCATCCCGGGCTTGACGTCCGCCGGTTCGACCGGGTGTTGGCGGTGGACCCGGTTGCCCGCGTCGCCGAGGTCGGCGGCATGACCACCTACGAGGATCTCGCCGACGCGACCCTGGCCCACGGACTGATGCCATTCGTGGTTCCCCAGCTCAAGACGATCACCTTGGGTGGGGCGGTTTCCGGGCTCGGTATCGAGTCGTCCTCCTTCCGCAATGGACTGCCGCACGAGTCCGTCCGCGAGATGGAGATCCTCACCGGTGACGGTCGGGTCGTCGTGGCCACCCGGGACAACGAGTACGCGGACCTGTTTCGGGGCTTTCCCAATTCCTACGGCACTCTCGGCTACGTCCTGCGACTGCGCATCGACCTCGAGCCGGTCAAGCCGTTCGTCCGGCTGCGCCACGTGCGGTTCCGCACCGCCGCCGACTGCGCGGCCGCTATCAGCCGAATCTGCGCCGACCGGGAGTACGAGGGCCGGCCGGTGGACTTCGTCGACGGAACGGTGTTCAGCCGCGGCGCGCAGTTCCTCACGCTTGCCGACTTCGTCGACCGCGCTCCCGAGGTCAGCGACTACACCGGTCGCGAGATCTACTACCGGTCGATCCCGTTCACCGGGGTCGACCACCTAACCGTCCGCGACTACCTGTGGCGCTGGGACACCGACTGGTTCTGGTGTTCCAAGGCACTGGGCGTGCAGGATCCGTGGGTGCGCGGGATATGGCCACGCCGTTACCTGCGGTCGGACGTGTACCGCAAACTGGTCGCCCTCGACCGCCGGCACGGGATCAGCCGGCGGCTCCAGGCGCTGGTCGGCGCCGGCAGGAGCGAACCGGTCATCCAGGACGTCGAGATCCCTGTCGACAGGCTCGAGGACTTCCTGGACTTCTTCCACTCCGAGATCGGGATCACCCCGGTGTGGCTGTGTCCGCTTCGGGTCCGTGACGACACGCGCTGGCCGCTGTATCCGCTCGATCCCGACACGCTCTACGTCAACGTCGGGTTCTGGTCGTCCGTGCGGCTCGCCCCCGGTGAGCAGGACGGCACCCATAACCGGCGTATCGAGCGCGTCGTCGCCGACCTCGGCGGGCACAAGTCGCTGTACTCCACCTCCTACTACCCGGAGCGGGATTTCTGGCGCCACTACAACGGGGACACCTACCAGGCTCTCAAGCGGACCTACGATCCGGATGGGCGGCTGCCGGATCTCTACGACAAGTGCGTACGTGGCCGCTGAACCGCGGGAAAAGGGGATAGCGATGCGACTGGCGGAACTGTTCAGCCGGGTGCTCGGCCTCGACGACCAGGTCGGATTCGTCGCCTACGACGGCAGCCGGCACGGTCCCCCCGACGCCGAGGTCCGCGTCGAGGTCCGTTCCCCGTTCGCGCTGTCCCACCTCGCCTCCGCGCCCGGCGAGCTGGGGCTGGCCAGGGCGTACGTCAGTGGACACCTCGACGTGGACGGTGACCTGCACCGAATGTTCGAACTGGTCGGTGACATCGACCTCGGCAAGATGGATATGGCGACCAAGGCACAGCTGTTCGCGGTGTTGGCATGGCGCCGGCTGTGGTGGCCGGTCAGCCCGCCTCCGCAGGAGGCCAGGCCGCACGGCAGGCGACACTCCAAGGGTCGCGACGCCGCGTCGATCTCGCATCACTACGACGTGTCCAACCGCTTCTACGAGCTGGTGCTCGGGCCGTCGATGGCCTACACCTGCGCCGTCTACCAGAACTCGGGGTCAACCCTGGAACAGGCCCAGTTCGCCAAGCATGACCTGGTGGCGCGCAAGCTCGGACTGGACGAGGGCATGCGGCTGCTCGACGTGGGCTGCGGCTGGGGTGACATGGTGATGCACGCCGCCGAGCACTACGGCGTGAAGGCGCTCGGTGTGACGCTGTCGCGGGAACAGGCCGAGTGGGCACAGAAGGCGATCGTCCAACGGGGACTGCAGGACCTCGCCGAGGTCAGGTTCTCCGACTATCGGGATGTGCCGGAGACCGACTTCGACGCGGTCAGCTCCATCGGGCTCACCGAGCACATCGGTGCCGCCAAGCTGCGGTCCTACTTCGGGACGCTCTACGCCAAGCTGCGCAGGGGTGGCCGCCTGCTCAACCACTGCATCACCAGGCCGAACGACAGCGCTCCGTTCCGCCCCGGGGAGTTCATCAACCGCTATATCTTCCCCGACGGCGAATTGGAAGGACCGGGACACCTGGTGTCGAGGATCAATGACGCCGGGTTCGAGGTTCGCCACGAGGAGAACCTGCGCGAGCACTACGCGAAGACGCTGCAGGCGTGGTGCGCGAACCTGAACCGGCACTGGACACGTGCGGTGGAGGAGGTCGGTCTCGCCAAGGCGAGGGTCTGGCGGCTGTACCTCGCGGCCTCGCAATGGGGCTTCGACGTCAACAACGTGCAGCTGCACCAGATCCTCGGCGTCAAACTCGACGGCACGGCGGCGCACATGCCGCTGCGCCCGAACTGGGAACCGCCGCTGCCGGCATGACGGACCGACTGTGCCCTACTGCGCGGACTCCTCCATGGACCTGATGAGGCTGGCCGGCCTCATGTCGGTCCAGTTCTCCTCGATGTAGGACAGGCAGGCCTCACGTGTGTCGGCGTTGTGCGCCACACGCCACCCCTCGGGAACCGGAACGAACTCCGGCCACAGCGAGTGCTGGTTCTCGTCGTTCACCAGCACGAGATAGGTGCCATCCGGGTCCTCGAACGGATTGGTCATCGTCTTCCCCCTCGCGGACGGACCGGGCGCGGAGGGCGGTCCTGCGCGCCCGGCGATGTCGTGACTAGGCACTCTACCAGCGACAAGCCGGCCACGCCCGCGTCGCGATAATGGTTCGCGCTGGTCAGGGACGTCGCCGGCGGAGGCGGATGACGTTCCACGACAGGGCGGGCAGCTCGGCGGTGAGCTCGTCGTCGACCACCGATGCCCCCGGCACGGTACGCGGTCGGACCCGGTCCGGCTGCTCGACGGTGTTGGTCAGCGAACGGTCGGCCTCGGCCAGCGTCAGGTGCTCGACCACCTCGTGGCCCGGCAGCGCGCGCAGGCTGGCGGTCAGGCCGAGCGGCTCGTTGGTGCACCGGTTCACCGCGAACACGGTCACGTCGTCGCCGTCCTGGGTGGCGACCGCGGTCAGCAACGGTACGTCGCCGAAACGGGCGGTGTCATAGTGCGGCGAGCTGGGCTCGACCCGAAGCACCCGTCCCCTGGCGTAGCGGGCCGCGTGGGCGAACGGGAAGAAGATCGTCTGCCGGCACGCCCCGCCGTCCGGCTCGGTCAGGATCGGCGCGATCACGTTGGCCAGCTGCGCCTGACAGGCCACCCCGACCCGGTCGGCGTGTCGCAGCAGCGTGATCAGCAGGCTGCCGACGACCACCGCGTCGGTCACGTGGTAGTTGTCCTCGATCAGCCGTGGTGTCCGTGCCGCCTCGAGGTTCTCGTGCCCGGCGAAACGCTTCGCGTACCAGACGTTCCACTCGTCGAAGGACAGCAGGATCTTCTTGCGGTTGCGCAGTGTCGCACCGACGTGGTCACAGGTGGCCACCACCGCGTCGATGAACTGGTCCATGTCCACCGCGCAGGCGAGGAAGCTGCCGAGGTCGCCGTCGATCTCCTCGTAGTAGGCGTGCAGGGAGATGTAGTCGACGTGCTCGTAGGTGTGCTCGAGCACGGTGGCTTCCCACGCCCCGAACGTCGGCATCCCGCTGTTGGAGCTGCCGCAGGCCACCAGCTTGATCCGCGGGTCGACCTGGCGCATCGCCTTGGCGGCCTCGGCCGCGAGCCGACCGTACTGCTCGGCGGTCTTGTGCCCGGTCTGCCACGGGCCGTCCATCTCGTTGCCGAGGCACCACAGGGAGATGTCGTGCGCCCGCTCGTGCCCGTGCTTGATCCGCAGGTCCGACCAGTAGGTGCCGCCAGGAAAGTTGCAGTACTCGACGAGGTCGGCGGCCTCCCGGACGCCCCTGGTGCCGAGGTTGACCGCCATCATCGGCTCGACACCGGCTTTGCGTGTCCAGTCGACGAACTCGTTCACCCCCACTTCGTTGGTCTCCGTCGACCGCCAGGCGAGGTCAAGCCGGGTGGGACGCTCGGAGCGCGGGCCGACGCCGTCCTCCCAGCGGTAGCCGGACACGAAGTTGCCGCCGGGGTAGCGGACCACCGAGACGCCCAGTTCGCGGACGAGGTCGAGCACGTCACCGCGGAAGCCGTCCTCGTCGGCGGTGGGATGGCCCGGTTCGTAGATCCCGGTGTACACGCAGCGGCCCATGTGTTCCACGAAGGAGCCGAACAGCCGCCTGTCCACCTCGCCGATGCCGAAGTTCGGGTCGAGGGTGAGCTGTGCCTTTTTCACGTCGTCCCCAGAGTTGTTGTGCGGTTTCAGCCTTTGAGTCCTGTCCGGGTCACTCCGGCGACCACCTGGCGCTGGAACACCAGGAAGAACGCCAGCAGCGGCAGTCCGGCGAGTAAGGCGGCGGCCATGATCTGCGCGTAGCGCAGGCCGTAGTTGCTCTGCACGGTGGTCAGGCCGACCGGCAGGGTCATCATGTTCGGATCGGTCAGCACGACGAACGGCCACAGGAAGTTGTTCCACGTCGTGATGAAGGTGAAGACGGTGATCGCCGCCAACGCCGGGCGGGCCAGCGGCAGCATCAGGCTCCAGTACACCCGGAACCGGCCGGCGCCGTCGATGACCGCGGCCTCCTCCAGCTCGCGCGGCACCCCGTCGAAGAACTTCTTCATCACGTACACCATGGCCGGCAACACCACCTGCGGCAGGGCGACACCGAGATAGGTGTCGACGAGGTTCAACCCGACCATCTCGCTGAACATCGGTACGATCAGCATCTGTGGCGGTACGACGATGCCGGCCACGATCACGGCAAGCAGGGCCTTGCGGCCGCGGAATCTGGTGCGGGAGAGCCCGAAACCGGCGAGGCTGGTCAGGAAGACCGCCATCACGGTGACGGCGACACCGACGAGCAGACTGTTGGCGAACCAGCGGACCTCGTTGCTGGTGGACAGTATCTTGGCGAACGCGTCCAGGCTCATCCCCGGGGTGAACCAGGACAGCGGAACCATTGTCGTCTGGCTCTCCGGTTTCAGCGCCGTGTCCAGCGCCCAGGCCAGTGGCGCCAGCCAGAGCACGGCCAGAACCGTGGCCACCGATATCCGTGCGGCCTTCACCGCAGCTCCCGCCGTCGGGAGAAGAACTTGAACTGGGCGAGTGCGGCCACCGCGATCAGGGCGAAGAACACGTAGGAGATCGCCGAGGCGTAGCCGATCCGGAACTTGGTGAACCCGCTCTCGTAGATGTACTGCACGATGCTGCGCACACCGGGCATCCCGCCCTGGCCGGTGAGCAGGTAGATCTGATCGAACACCTTCAGCGAAGCCAGGATCTGCAACACCACCACCAGCTGGTGGGTGTCGCGCAGCATCGGCACCGTGATCCTGCGCAGCTGCTGCCACGGGGTCGCACCGTCGATGGCCGACACCTCGTACATCTCCCGCGGAATATCCTGCAGGCCGGCGAGATAGAGCAGGTAGTTGAAGCCGACCGTCCACCACACCGTGGCGATGATGATCGAGGTCATGGCGAGCCCGTCGCTGGACAGCCAGCCGACGGTGCCGAGGCCCAGTCGGGTTAGCAGGTCGTTGATCAGGCCGAAGGCCGGCTGGTAGAGCCAGTCCCAGATGAGCACGACCACCGAGACGGGCAGCACGAAGGGCCCGAAGAAGGCCAGCCGGTAGAGCCACCTGGCCGGCATCGCGCGGTTGGTCAGCAGCGCCATGCCCAGCCCGAGCAGTGCGAGCACGGGCGTGCTGACCAGTGTGAACAGCAGTGTGTTCCACAGCGCGTTCCACACCGCGGGATCGCCGAACAGCTCGACGTAGTTGGCCAGACCGAGATAGCCGTCGTTGTTCCCGCCGAGACTCTTGTTGGTCAGGCTGTACTTGAAGCCCATCGCCAGCGGTACCACGAGGAAGACCAGGTACAGCGCGAAGAACGGGGCGACGAACCAGAAACCGGATCTCGTTTTCATGCTGGCCTCGGGGTGTTCGCCAAGTGCCGGAATGCCGAAGTGAAGTCGCCGAGCGCGGACTCCGGGCTGGCCGCGCCGGACATCACTGCGCCGAAGATCGCGCCGGCGGTGGTCTGCATGTCCGACGCTGTGCCGGCGAACCACAAAGGCGGATCCAACTCGACCTCGTCGGCCGCGGACCGGTAGTTCGAGTGGTAGTCGGGAGAATTCGCCACCGGTAGATACGCGGGGATATGTCCGCCCTTGGACCACGTCAAGCTCTTGCGCACCAGTGCCGACACCGCCTCCACGGTCCGCCGTGTCCGCTCCGGATCGCGATCGTGTTGGTGGGGCAGGACGAACGAATGCGAGTCGGCCCATATGCCGCGCCGGTCGTAAATCTGGGGGAACGGTGCGACGTCGAACGGAAGTCCCTGCTCAGTGAACGTGGCCAGTTCCCACTCACCGTTCCAGTAGAAGCCAGCCGCGCCGTTGCTGAACAGGGCGACCGCCGCGGCGTAGTCGGTGAACTGGGACTGCTCGGACACCTCACGCAGGAAACGCAGCGTCCGCAATGCTTTCGCGTCGTCGAGAGGCCTGTCGCCAGGGCGGAGGTCGCCACCCTGCTGGCGGTACAGCGTCCAGAACAGACGCCACGGGTTCACGTCATGGATACCCGCCAAGGCCACGCCCAGCCTGCCGGTGACCTGCTTCGCCCGCTGGAACGCCGTGAGCAGGTCCCGCTCGCCCCGCAGCGGCTTGAGCCTGCCGTTGTCCAGCAGTCCGGCCTTGCCGCATATTTCGGTGTTGTAGAACAAAACCAGGGGATGGGTGTCCAGCGGCACCGCATACGTCCGTCCCGCATTGCTGGTCCGGCTCCACAAACCGGACGGAAACCTGTCGGCGGTCAGGCCGTTCGCGGCAAGCATCGCGTCGTCGAATGGGTCGAGCAGGCCGGCGAAGCTGGTCAGCCGGGACAGGTGCAGGATGGCCAGGTCCGGAGCCCGGCCGCCGGCCGCCGCCATCGCCAGCTTGGTGTAGTACGGCTCGCCCCAGGTCAGGGTCACCGGCTCGACCTGGACGTCGATCGAGTTCACCATCTCCGTCATGCGGGAGCCGTCGCTGCCGGTGAACAGGTTCCAGTAGGTCACGCCCCGCGGTGGCGCGCAGGCGGATGCCGCTAGCAGAACGGCCGGTGCCAGCAGGAACGTCCTGCGCTCCATGGCCGCCTCCTGGAATGATGTACAACGTTGTAAATCACGGCCGGCCCAGGCTAGTGGACGCTGGGCCGCTGGGGAAGACCGTGACGGCCAGTGGGTGGGAGGTTGTGTGGGTGTCAGCCTGAAGGACGTGGCGAAGCTGGCCGGCGTGTCGGTCAAGACCGCCTCCAACGTGGTGAACGACTACCGACACGTCAGCGAGGCGACCAGGACTCGGGTCCGCAGCGCTATCGACGAACTGGGCTACCAGCCCAACCTGACCGCGAGGCACCTGCGCTACGGACGGTCCGGGCTGCTCGGCCTGGCCCTGCCCGAGCTCGACGTGCCCTACTTCGCCGAGCTGGCCAAGGAGGTCATCGCCGTGGCCGAACAGCGGTCCTGGTCGGTGCTCATCGACCAGACCGACGGGCGCGGCGATCGGGAGCGGCTGTTGGTGTCCGGCTCTCGGGCGCGCACCCTGGACGGACTGATCATCAGCCCGTTGGCGCTCGGCGCCGACTACTTCGCCGCTCTGCGTGCCGACATGCCCGTGGTGCTACTCGGCGAAAAGGCCGCCCCCGGCACCGCCGACCATGTCGCCATCGACAACGTCGCCGCCGCCGAGGACGCCACCGCGCACCTGATCGGCCTCGGCCGCCGCCGCGTAGCCGCCATCGGACACCAGCGGGAGCCGTCGGCCGGCACCGCGGAGGTCCGGCTGCGGGGTTACCGCAGGGCACTGCTCGCCGCCGGTATCCGGCCGGATCCGGCACTGGTGGTGCCGGTCGACTCCTATCACCGGCCGGACGGCGCCGAAGCCATGCGCCACCTGCTCGCGCTGCCCAACCCGCCGGACGCGGTGTTCTGTTTCAACGACCTGCTCGCGCTCGGCGCGCTGCGCACGTTGCTCGCGAGCGGTGTCCGGGTCCCCGAGGAGGTGGCGATCGTCGGGGTCGACGACGTCGAGGACGGTCGGTTCAGCACGCCGACCCTGACCACGGTGGCTCCGGACAAGGCACAGATCGCGCAGGCCGCCGTGTCGATGCTGCTGGAACGGATCGGTGGCAGCCGCTGCCGCCCGCGGGAGTTGATCGCCGGGCACCGGCTGATCGTCCGGGAGAGCACCGCCGGCCGGACTCTAGAGTGAGGGAATGGGATGCTTCGCCGACAAGGTCGTGTTGATCACGGGTGGCACCAGCGGCATGGGGTACGCGACGGCGGACAGGATGCTCCGCGAGGGAGCCTCCGTGGTGATCACCGGCCGCTCCGACGAGCGCCTGTCGGCGGCCGCTAATCGACTCGGTGCCGGTGACCGCGTGCTGACCGTGCGGGCCGACTCGAGCCGCCTGTCGGACATCGACGAGCTCATGGCGCGGATCGGCGCCCGGTTCGGCCGACTCGACGTGCTGTTCGCCAACGCCGGCGCCGGCATGTTCAAGCCCGTCACCGAGTTCGGCGAGCAGGAGTTCGACCATCTCGTCGACGTGAACTTCAAAGGTGTGTTCTTCACCATCCAGAAGGCTCTCGGGCTGATGGGCGACGGTGGCTCCATCGTGCTCAACGCGTCATGGACGACCCACCGTGGCATCGGATCGGCGTCGCTGTACTCCGCGACCAAGGCCGCTGTGCAGAGTCTGGCCAAGACGTTGGCCGCGGACCTCGCGCCTCGGGGGATCAGGGTCAACTCGATCAGCCCTGGCTACGTCAACACCGACATGTTCAACGAGGATCAATTGGGTGCCGAGGGGGCGGCGGCCCGCCGTGCCCAGGTGGCGCTCGGCAGGTTCGGCCGCGCCGAGGAGGTGGCCGAGGTGGTGATGTTCCTCGCCTCGGCCGCGGCCTCCTACATGACCGGTCAGGACCTGCTCGTCGACGGCGGGCTGGTGCCGGTCATCCCGAACTGAGGGCAGAGCGCGTCCAGCAGCCGTGACAGCTGGGTCGCCAACTCGCCGTCGACCGGCGCGTGCCGGCTGAGCAGCCGGTACCACATCGTCCCGAACACGACGTCGACAAGCAGGTCAAGGTCCGGGGGCGTGAATCCGCCCCTGGCGAGCAGCTCGCGCAGCGTCGCTCGGCGGGGTGCGAGAAGGCGGCCCTGGAGCCGGTTGGCGAAGCCGGGGTCCTGCTGTGCGTCGGCCATCAGGCCGGCGACGGCTTCTCTCGCCACCGACGGGGTGCCGGTGAACGTGTCCGCGAGGAACAGCTCGACGTCGCGCCGTGCGTCACCGGTGTCGGGCAACGCGGCCCGCTGCGCGTCGATCAGGTCGATGACTGCTTCGAGGAACACCTCGGACTTGGTCGGCCACCAGCGGTACACCGTCTGCCGGCCGACGCCGGCGAGGTCGGCGATTCCCTTCATGGTTGTGGCCTGGTAGCTGTCCCGACGGCACAGCGTGAGCGCGGCGTCCAACACCGCCCTGCGCGCCTGTTCGCTGCGCGGCCTTCCGCGCTGTCCTCCCATGCCTCGCATTTTACAAGACACGGTGCCTCGCATATATTAACAATGCAACGTGTCTCGTAAATGATCTGATCGGAGAAGTTGACCATGAGTGAACGAGTGGTGATCGTCGGCGGTACGTCCGGAATTGGCCTGGCCACCGCACAACGCCTTGTGGACGGAGGCCGTGAGGTCGTCGTCACCGGCCGGCGGCAGGAGCGGCTGACGGCCGCACTGACTCAGCTGGGCGAGCGCGCCGCGGGGGAACTCGTTGATGCCACTGACGCGGCGGCGACCGCCGCCTTCTTTGGCCGTGTCGGTCCTGTCGATCATGTCGTGATCACGGTGACGGCGTCCGGCGGTGTCGGCGCGTTCCGGGACATCGCACTCGACAGTCTCCGGCAGGCGGTCGACGGCAAGCTGTTGGCCCATGTGGCGACCGCGCAGGCGGCCTTGCCGACACTGCGCGGCGACGGGTCGCTGACCTTCGTCACCGCCGCCTCGTCCGGGGCCGCGCTGCCGGGCACGGCCGGGCTGGCGGCCGTCAACGCCTCGATCGAGGCGATGGTTCCGGTGCTCGCGGTGGAGCTCGCGCCGCTCAGGGTCAACGCGGTGGCCCCCGGTGTGATCGACACGCCGTGGTGGGACTGGCTGGGCCCGGACGCCCGCGAAGCCACTTTCGCCGAGTTCGCCACCGCGGTGCCGGTCGGCCGGGTCGGGCATGCCGACGAGATCGCCGGAGCCATCCACGCGTTGGTCGACAATGGCTACCTCGACGGCGTCGTGCTCCGGGTCGACGGCGGGGCGCGACTGCGGCCGGCTTCGTGACAGCCGCGGGAGAGTTCGGCCGGATGTGGTGTTTACTGTGACGGCGACCCCGACCCGTCGACGACGTGCCCGTAAGGGCCCAGGTCAGCCTGGAGGATGACTATTTCCGCGCTTTCGGCCCACGAGTCCGTTCTGGAAGTGGACGCGTACCGGCACTGGCCCCGGCACGATGGTCGGCATGCACAGACCTTCTGGTGGCGCCGTGCCCGTTGACGGCCACAAATCCCTTCACGAGCTCAAGGTTTTCCTCGGCGCGGTTCGGCGGCGGCCGTCCGCGATGGGGGCCATCGTGCCCAGCGGTCCGGCGCTGGCCGGAATGCTGGCTCTGGTCGCCCCGACGACCGGTGAGCCCGTTGTCGTCGAACTGGGTCCGGGCACGGGGGCGGCCACCAGGGCGCTGCGCAGCCGCCTGCCCGCCGGGGCGAGACATCTCGCCGTCGAACTCGACGGTGAACTGGTGGACCACCTGAGGGTCGCGCACCCGGCTCTGGACGTGATCCACGGCGACGCCGCTGACTTGGCGAAACTGCTGCTCGATCGCGGCATCGAACAGGTCGACGCCGTGATCAGCGGGCTGCCGTGGGCGCTGTTCCCCGAGTCGCTGCAGCGCACCATCCTCGGTCAGGTCGGTGACGTGCTCGCGCCGGGTGGTGCGTTCACCACGTTCGCCTATGTGCACGCTCTGCCGCTCGGCAACGCCCGCCGCTTCCGCGCCCTGTTGTCCGACAGCTTCGACGAGGTGATCGTCACCAGAGTGGTGTGGGCGAACGTGCCGCCCGCGGTTGGCTACATCTGCCGCCGGCCGCTCGTCCGAGCCAATGCTGGCTGAGTTCTTCGGCCGCCTTCCCGGACCGCTGGTGCTGTTGGTCGCTGGCGGATTCGTGGTCGCGGAAGCGGGCCTGGTGGTCGGCGTGGTGCTGCCCGGCGCGAGCGCGCTGCTCACGCTCGGCCTGATCGCCCAGTCCGGCCCGGTGCCGTTGCCGGCGGCACTGGCCACCGGTTCGGTGTCCGCGCTGCTCGGCAGCCAGCTGGCCTATGTCGGGGGACGGTTGCGTCCCAACGCCCTCAGCAGCAGGTGGCTGTCCTCGCCGCGCGCGGCCCTGGCGAGGAACGTGCTGGACCGGTTCGGCGGCTGCGCCGTGCTGCTGGGCCAATGGGTCGTCGGGGCGAGGACGTTGACTCCTCGGCTCGCGGCCGTCGCCGGGCTGCCCTATCGGCGGTTCGCGTGGTGGAACGCACCCTCCGCGACGGTGTGGGGCAGCGTCATGGTGCTGATCGGATATTCCGCCGGCGTGGCGTTCGAGCGTCTGTCATGGGGATTCGCGGCGGCCGGCGCGGCCCTGCTCGCGCTCGTGGTGGTCACCGGCCGCAAGGCCGTGCTGCGTGTGGCGAGTGAGAATGGCGGGTCGTCAGCGTAGGCGATCGCGGGTCTTTCGTCGGTTGTCCCGCCATATCCGCGAAGAGCAGGATGCCGGTGTGCGTTCTGGTCGGATGATTGCCGCGGTGACCGCTCTCCTGCTGGCACCGTTGACCACGCCGGTCGCCGCTGCCGCGGCGCCGCCCGTCCCGGTCTTCGCCGACGGTGAGGCACAACCTGTCTTCGATCCCGCCGACGTGGTGCGCCAAGACCTGTTCGTGCGCACGCCGGTCGACAGCGACGGTGACGGGCAACCCGACGAGACGCACGTTCAGGTCACTCGTCCCCAGGTGACCGAACAGGGACTGCGGGTTCCGGTCGTCTATCAGGTCAGTCCGTATTACGCGGGTGGCAACGACGTCGCCAACCACGACGTCGACGTCGAACTGTCCGCGCCAGGCCCCGACACCGGTCCGATCTCCTCGCGTTACGACGACTACTTCCTGGCGAGGGGCTTCGCGATGGTCTATGCCGAGTCGCTCGGCAGCGGCCAGTCCACCGGCTGTCCCACGACCGGTGGCCGCAACGAGACTGCGGGGGCGAAAGCGGTCGTCGACTGGCTCGGCGGCCGGGCCAGCGCCCACGACGCTGCCGGCAACCCCGTCGTGGCGACATGGGCGACCGGCGAGGTCGGCATGATCGGCACCTCCTACAACGGCACGCTGCCCAACGCCGTGGCCACCACCGGGGTTGCCGGGCTTGACGCGTCGCGCCGATCGCGGCGATCTCCAGCTGGTACGACTACTACCGGGACGCCGGCGCGGTCGTTGCCCCAGGCGGATTCCAGGGCGAGGACGCCGACGTGCTCGCCGAGTACGTCTACACCCGTGCGGACCGGTCGATCTGCCGGCCGGTGATCGACCGGATCGCCCGTGACCAGGACAGGAAAACCGGGGACTACAACGCGTTCTGGGACGAGCGGAACTATCTCAACGACGTGGGCAACGTGCACGCGGCCGTTCTCGCCGTGCATGGCCTCAATGACTGGAACGTCAAGACTCAACAGGTGGCACAGTGGTACGCGGCGTTACGTGCACACGGTGTACCGCACAAGCTCTGGCTGCACCAGAGCGCCCATACCGATCCGATCACGCTGCGGCACGACGAGTGGCTGCGCACACTCAACCGCTGGTTCACCCGCTACCTGTACGGCCAGCGCAACGGAGTCGAGTCCGAGCCGAAGGCGACGATTCAACGGGAGGACCTGTCCTGGACCGACGAACCGGACTGGCCAAGCCCCGCCGCCTCCGATGTCCAGCTCCATCCGGCGGCCGGCGGCCATGCATTGGGCGGCCTGTCAACCCTGCCGGCCAGCCCGGCAACCGAGCAGCTCGTCGACGATGCCACCAAGACTGTCGAGCAGCTGACCGACGCGGTCAGCTCGGACAACCGGCTCTCCTACGCCACAACGGCGGCCACCACACCGCTGCGAATTAGCGGCGCGCCCCGAATCCGGCTGCTGGTGGCGTTCGACCGCCCGGCCGCCAACGTGACCGCGGTACTCGTGGATCGCGGACCTGACGGCAGGAACGCGATAGTCAGCAGGGGGTGGACCGATCCGCAGAACCGGAACGGCGCGGACGTCACCGAGCCAGTCCACATTGGACAGTTCTACTCTCTGGGCGTGCGGTTCGAGCCCAAGGACTACGTGCTGCCCGCGGGACACCGGTACGGTCTCGTCCTGCTGTCCAGCGACCACGACTACACACTGCGCCCCAAGCCGGGCACCGGCCTTTCGGTCGATCTTGTCGGCACCGAGCTGAGTCTGCCCGTCGTCGGCGGCATGCCGGCACTGCTGCGCGCGTTCGGCCGATAGCCGGTCAGGATCGGACGGGTAACGAGTGCATCAGCGCGGCGAACTGCTCGGCTGTGCGTTCGGTGTGTAACCCGTACCACGCATTGACGGTGGCCGGGGAGAACACACCCAGCCTGCGAAACACCTCGCGGGCGAACTCCACCGGCGCGGTGCCGGACGCCGTGATCAGGTCGCCGTCGGTCACCGCCGGCTCCCCAACATAGTGCTCACCGCCCCGATAGCTGGGTGCCAGTGCCGACAGTGCCTGCGGATCATTGCTCGTGTGCGGGCGCTCGTCCAGAATCCCGGCCTCCGCCAACGCTATGGTGGCACCGCAGATCGCGGCGACCGGAACGCCGGCGGCCAGGAATTCGCGCGCCTTGTCCAGCACCAGACAGTGCTCCGGCGTGAGCCAGGTGTCCGCACCGGGAAGCACGAGCAGGCTGCTGTCGTCCGGTGCCAGCTCGGCCACGGTCAGCTCGGGTGTGATGCCGATCCCACCGAGCGTTCGGATCGGTGCCATGGTGGCGCCGACCGTGCGCACCGGAAGCGAGGCTCCCGGCTCGGCGAAGTACCGCCCGCTGTTCAACTCGGCCAGGATGTACCCGGGTTCCCAGTCGGAGAGGCCGTCCAGGACGTAGAGGTGCACGTACTTCGTCATATCCGCACGGTAGCCCGAGACACCGACAGTCGGGGTGTCCAAGATCCAGTGCAGGGCGTGACGACGCCCGTTACCGAACTAGTCCGACACCAGTCCTGAACGGTAGGCGTAGGCCACGGCCTGTGCCCTGTCTCGCAGGCCCGCCTTGGCGAACAGGTGGTTGATGTGCGTCTTCACCGTCGCCTCGCTCACCACGAGCCGCCGGGCGATCTCGGTGTTGGACAACCCCTCGGCGATCAGCCGGAGCACGTCCGTCTCACGCGGGGTCAGGCCGTCGGTCAGCTCGACCTGTGCCGGTCCGCGGCGCTCGTTCTCGGTGGCGGCCTGGACGAGTCGCCTCTGCACCTCTCCATCCACAGTGGACTGACCCGCGGCCGCGGCATGCAGCGCGCGGACGATGGCTTCGGCTTCGGCGTCCTTGGTGAGGAATCCGCGCGCGCCGGCGCGCAGTGCCGCCAGCACCGATTCGTCGTCGGTATAGGTGGTCAGCACCACGACCTCGGTCTGCGGATGGTCGGCGCGTACCCGCCGGGTGGCCTCCACACCGTCGCAGCGGGGCATCCGCAGGTCCACGAGGAGCACGTCGGGCCGATGCTCGCGGACCAACCGGACCGCCTCCTCCCCGTCGGCCGCCGCACCGAGCACCTCGATGCCCGGCAGCAGGCCCAGCAGCGTTATCAGTCCCTCGCGGACCACGGGCTGGTCGTCGGCGAGCACGACTCTGAGCCTGGTCCCGTCGGTACCGTCAGCCGCACCTGCCACCCGTCCTCCTTTGGTCCGGCCCACAGTTCGCCGCCGATCTCCTCGGCCCGTTCCCGCATGCCGAGCAGACCGTATCCGCCTGGCGTCACCGCCGCCGGCTCGCCGGAGTGATCGGTCACCGTCAGCACGATTCGCCCGTCCTGATGATCCACCGCCACCTCCACTGGCGCTCCCGGAGCGTGCTTGCGCGCGTTGGTCAGTGCTTCCTGTGCCGCGCGGTACAGCGTGGCAACCGTTTCCGGCGACACCGTGGGCGGCGTTCCGGACATCGTGAACGTCGCGGAAACGCCCGTTTCCAGCCGGAATGCCGTCACCAGGTCGGCTATGGCCCGCACGTCGGATACCGTGTCCCCACGCAACGCGGCGACGGCCTCACGGGCCTCGCTCAGGCCGTCGGCGGCCAGCCGCTGAGCCTTGGCGATCTGGTCGATGGCCTCCTGACTCGCGTGGTCACGCAGCAGCATCAGCCGCGCACCCTGCAGGGTCAGCGAGAGTCCGGCGAGCGAGTGCGCCAACACGTCGTGCATCTCGCGGGCGATGCGGGCCCGCTCGGCCAGTGCCGCCGCTCTGGCGTGTTCCTCGACCGTGGCCTGCCGGCTGGCCAGCAGAAGCTCCGCCTGTTCGAGCCGCTCCTCCCGGTGTCTGCGCTGCGCCGTGCCCAGCGCCACCGCGATCACACCGACAGCGAGGCCGGCCGCTTGAGCGGGAGCGTGGTCGAACGCCAGTGGCGGAAGTGCGGCGCCGAGCGCACCGAGCGCGATGACGGCGATACCGAGCACACCTGGTGGCCGGTACCGCACGGCGACTCTCGCGGCCCAGAACGGCACGAAGCCCGCGCCACCGGCGGGAACCGCGAGCCACAGCAGTGATCCACTCACCGTGAAGACCACCATGCCGACCGACGACAGCCAGGGCAGACCGCGGATCGGCAACGGCAGCAGGGTCAGATTGCCGGCGACCACCAGCACGAGCAGCACGATCACCGTGCCGACGCCGACAATCCTTGTCTGCTCCATCGGCA
>JAFAZC010000095.1 GCA_019239965.1 Kutzneria sp.
TGTGGAACACGCCGGGTGCCCGTGAGGTCTCCCTCGCGTTCAACCTGTTGCTGGCCAGAGTGCTGCGCTCGGGACGGCGCCGGCAGCGAACTGCCACCGAACAGCAGGAGCAGCCGGCCGCCGCGGGGTCGGCGGCACAGGCACGCGACGTCGGGCGTCCTCAGTTCATGGAGCCCCAGATCCCGTAGTCCGGCGGCACCCGGAAGGCCGAGGACATGACCGACTTTTCCGTTCGCTGGTTCCGCGGTCGTGACGGCACGAGGCTGGCCTGTCGCGAGATGGGAGAAGGTCGGCCGCTGGTGCTGATCCACGGCTACCTCTCCACCGCGGTGGTCAACTGGGTGCGCTACGGCCATGCCGCGGCGATCACGGCGCGTGGCTTCCGTGTGCTCATGCCGGACCTGCGGGGGCACGGTGACAGCGCCGCACCACACGATCCCGGCGCCTATCCACGCGACGTTCTCGCCGACGACGGATTCGCGCTGATCGAGGAGTTCCAGCTCACCGACTACGATCTCGGCGGCTACTCGCTCGGCGGGCGGACGGTCATCCGGATGCTGGCGCGCGGCGCCAAGCCGGCCCGCGCGGTCGTGGCGGGAATGGGGTTGGAGCCGATTGTCAGCACCGCCGGGCGTGATGATCACTTCCGCCGCATGCTCACCAGTCCGGGCGCGTTCGAACGAGGATCGCCGGAGTGGCGCGCGGAAGCCTTCCTCAGAACGGTCGGCGGCGACCCGGCGGCCCTGCTGCGTGTTCTCGACACCGCCGTGGACACCCCACTAGAGACGCTCGCGCGGATCCAGACTCCGACGCTGGTTCTGATGGGCGCCGAAGACGACGACCACGGATCCGCGGAGAAACTGGCCGCGGCCCTGCCGACCGGCCGACACGTCGCGGTGCCGGGCAATCACATGAGCGCGATAGCCAACTCGGAACTCGGTGCGGCGATCGCCGACTTCCTCTGCGATGGTCCTGCCAGCGCGGCGTGATGAATCCGGCTCTGACCGCGATCGCCAATCGCAGCCGTCCCGGGGCCAAAGCGACAACACCGCCGAAGCGTCCACAGTAGACGCTTAGGGCGAGGGCCGATCCCGAAGGACCGGCGGACCTTCGTCGATAAATCTCCTGAGATCGCCTCCGAGCTTGCGATTGAGCCGCTGCCTGGTGATCGCGACACCTCGTTCGTCCGGCGGCGAGGGGCTCCGCCAGACGAACCGCAGTGTCGTTCCCGGACCATCCGGCGCGAGGTAGAACTCCACGGTGTCCTCCGGCCTCACAGGCCACAGAGAAGACCAGACGACGCGATGCGGCCGCTCGGCGTCGAGCGGCCGCGGCCGAACCTCGCCCGGCACCAGGTCCAACCACTTGTGCAGATCCACCGTGAGCGCCTCGAACATCACCCAGGCCGGGGCCGCGAAACGATGGATGCGATCGCCGAACACATCGGAATCCGCCATGTGTGCCCTTCTCTGTCTGACGGCCACACAGCCGTGTCACCCGTGCTCTCTGAATGATCGGAGCCTGGCGGACCGCCTGGCAATCGATATTGTGGAGCTCAGGATGGACGGGTGAGCTCCACGGTCCGCGAGCCGGCGGTCCAGCCCCGACCCGTTGCCCGGTTCATCCGGCCGGCCCGGCACGATGTGTCGGTGGTCTACCAACGTCTGGTGCGCTCCACTCTGTTCGGCATGGGAGGCGGCGATCCCGAAGTCGCCCACGAGCGCACCCTGCGGGCGCTGAGCCGACTCAGTTGCCTGCCGCCCGCGGTGGCCGCGCTGCGCGCGCGGTACGCCGTGTCCGCACCGCGCACCGTGTTCGGGATCGACTTCCCCAATCCGGTCGGCCTCGCCGCCGGGATGGACAAGAACGGCGTTGCGCTGCGCACCTGGCCAGCGCTCGGCTTCGGGTACGTGGAGGTCGGCACCGTCACCTGGCATGCCCAGCCCGGCAACGACAGGCCGCGGCTGTTCCGGCTCACCGACAGCCGGGCGGTCATCAACCGGATGGGGTTCAACAACGCCGGCGCCCGAGCGCTCGCCGATAGGCTCAACCGGCTGGGGCCGCTTGCCGTTCCACTGGGTATCAGCCTCGGCAAGTCCAAGGTCACGCCGGTGGACAGGGCCGTCGACGACTACCGGTGGTCGCTGCGCGTCCTGCACCGGCACGGCGACTACTTCGCGATCAACGTCAGTTCCCCGAACACGCCGGGTCTGCGCGGGCTTCAGGACCGCGACGCACTGTCCGCACTGCTCGTCGGTGTCCAGGAGGAGAACCGGGCCTCGGGCGCGCCGAAGCCGCTGCTGGTCAAGATCGCCCCAGACCTGACCGACGACGCCATCGGGGAACTCCTCCAGGTGTGCCACGATCACGAGATCAGTGGTGTCATCGCCACCAACACCACACTCAGCCGGGATGGGCTGGCTCCCGCCGACAGGGCGACGGGCGCGGAGCCGGGTGGCCTGAGCGGCCGTCCGCTGGCGGCGCGCGCCCGGGCGGTGGTCGCGTTCGTGCACCGCGAGACCGGCGGCCGGATGCCGGTCATCGGGGTCGGCGGCATCTGCGACGTCGAGGACGCCAGCCGGATGTTCGACGCCGGCGCCAGCCTGGTGCAGCTCTACACCGGATTCGTCTTCTCCGGCCCCGGTCTCGTCCGCCAGATCAGCCGACTGCGGCGGAGGGGCTGAGCATGGCGGCCGACCTCGGCTACCCGGCGGTAAACCCGCTCCGCCAGGACGGATAGCTCGGTGTCCAACCAAGATCCTCGCGGGCGTGCCGGTTGTCCGCACCCCGCGCCCACGCCCTGCGGGCGGTGCCCGTGGCCGTCCTCGGCCGCGGCGCGCCGACGGACTCGCAGAACACCGGAAGCCATTCGAACCCGCTCGCCGGCTCGTTGTCACAAATGTTGACGGCACCCGAACTCCAGGCCAACGCGGCGACCGCCGCGTTGGCGGCGTCGTCGACGTGGACGAAGCTGCTGACATCGGCATCCGCCGTGAGCTCGCCGGCCACGGCGCGGTCGGCCATCAGCGCTCCCGGGTGATACCACGTCGTCGGGCCGTACAGCACCCCGTAGCGCAGCACCACCCAGTGCGGCATCTCCCGGACGATCCGTTCGAGGGCCGCCACCCCCGACACCGTTGTCGACCTCGGCGGCCCGGCGTCGAGATCCAGCGGTGTCGACTCGGCGGCGGGCTCGTCTCCGCCCTCGTACGCCCACGACACACTCTGTGCCACGATGCCGGCCACGTCGGCGGCGAGCGCGGCATCGACCAGGTTGCGTGTGCCGCTCCTGCGTATCTCGGCGTTCGACTCGAGGTCCAGGGCACCGAGATCGGTCAGCTGATGCATCACCACGTCCGGCGCTGCCGTGCGCATGACGCGGGTGAGGGCGTCGACGTCGTAGACATTCGCGACGGCCGCCTCGGCACCGCGGGCGCGCAGCGCTGTCGCGTTCGCCGTGGTCCGCACCAGGCCAGTGACCCGATGTCCTTGTGCCATCAGCAGGGGAACGATTCGCCTGCCGAGGACGCCGGTGGCACCGGCGAGGAAGACGTGCATGGGAAGGACTCTTTCGTCGACGATGTCAGTCAGGCCGCGCTGCGCGGCGGTCCCGGCGGCGCTCGAGTTCGTCGGAGTCTACGAGGGTGAGCATCGGCTCGCCAGGAACGCCGATCATGACGGTGACGAACCGGCTCCGCGCATCCTTGAGGTTGTTGGCGGACTGGTAGTGGATGACGTCGCCACCCGGTTCCCAGAACGCCTCGCCGGCCCGAATGATCCGTTCAGGTTCGCCCTCCAGCTCGAAGATCATCTCTCCCTCGACCATGTAGCCGAACACTGGACCCGAGTGGCGGTGCGGCGGCGTTCCCGGATCGCCCGGCAGCAGGTCCACCGTCGCGACCATCACGTCGGCCGGCCGCGGGATGTCTGGTGATGCCTGCTCGAGCAGCATCGTCAGGATCGAGTTGGAGCCCTCAACGGATATGTTCATGCCTCCCACGCTAGGCGAATTCTGGACCAGGGAAGTAGGCCAGCTCAGAACTGCTTTGGTGGACCAGGTGATGCCGTCAGCATCATCGGTTCGATGTCGCGAAACGTGAGAAGCGCCGCCCGGCACCGGGTCACGGTGCCGGGCGGCGCTTGTCTGGGGCCGCGACCAGAACGGGCCAGCTAGATCAGAGTGAGGAACAACGCCCCGTTCGGCGTGCCGAGACCGGTGACGCTGTCATAGCCGCGCGCGGTTCTGATCGTCTGGTCGGTGCTGTTGAACGTCCGGACCGTGGTGACATACCCGGCGTCGGCGTTGACGCCGTTGACGTAGTCGACTCGCACCGCACCGGCGCCGGTGACCGGCCTGACGTCGGCGACCGCGGGGGTTCGTGCGACCACCCGGTACAGCCATGGATTGACGAAGCCGTGTTGGCCGCGGAACTGGTCGGCCACTGCCATCAGACCCGCCATCAGGGGACACGCGAGGCTGGTGCCGCCTATGCGGTACTCGCCGTAGCGCACTCCGTCGGGGTAAGTCTGGGTGAGACCGACCAGCATGCCGGTGGTGGGGTCGGCGTCCATCGAGATGTCCGGAACGACCCGGCCCCGGGCGTTCCCGGTCTGGTTCTGCCTGGCGAGCGCATCCGGCACGACGCCCTTCTGGTAGTTCGGCTCGGGGAACAGCACGCTGGTGCTGCCACCGGCACCGTACTGCCACGCCTCCTTGCCCCACTCACCATTGGTCAGCGTGCTCTTGCCGGTCGACCAGCCGGTTTCCAGGACCTTCTTGCCATCCTCGCCAATACCCACGCTGGTGCCGCCGACCGCGGTCACCCACGGGCTGGACGCGGCGAAGTCCGCGGACGGCTTAGGCAGCCGGTGGCTCTCGTCTCCATTGTCGCCGGAGGAGAAGTAGACGCCGATCCCCTCGGCGGTGGCCTGAAGAGCGATCGACTCGAATGCATCGACCTCGTCGGCCGGGAGGTCCTCGCCGGTGTCGCCATAGGAGTTGGACACGATCTGCGCGAGCCGCTTGGACACCACGGTGTTCAGTGCCTTGTCCAAGCCGAGGTCGCTGCAGTCGGCGCCGCCGACATAGAGGATGTTCGCACCGGGCGCCATGGCGTGCACGGCCTCGATGTCCAAGCTCTGCTCCCCGTACCATCCGGCGGCGTCACACTGAGCGGGGTCCTCGGTGCCCGGAGTCGGCGGAAACACGATCTGCCGGTACTGGGACGTCCTCAACGGGTGGTCCGGATCGTTGCGCTTGGCGTACTCAGCGGCGTCGGCGTACAGCGTCGGAGAGGCGAAGGCGTCCACGACCGCCACGGTGGTGCCACGCCCGTCAAGACCGGTCCGCTCGGGGCCATCGAGGCCGGAGGCCGAGCGCAGCTGGCCGGGCTTGTAGCCGCAGACCACATACGGCAGCTGAACACCGTTGTACGCGGGGTCGGTGGTGTCGACCTTCTGGCCGAAGTAGTCCGAGCACGGCTGAGCGTTGACGAATCCGGCCGGCGGCGGCACGACACCCGGCCTTGTCGCCCTCGGCTGTCCCACGGTGTCGGCGGCAGCGTCACCGTTCGCCCCGACGTGCGCGGGCTTGAGCAGTGACAGCGCCTGATCGACGTTCACGACACCGGCGACGTAGCGGGCAACGGCGGAGGGCACCAAAAGCGGCCGGTCGGCCGAGCGCAGCGTCTTGCCGGCAACGCGGTAGAGACCGAGGTTGACACCGAAGGCGCGCTGAATGCCAGCGACGGTACCGGTGGCCTCGACGTACTGGTTGTTGGCCGGAACCTCACCCGCGGCGAATCCAGCAGACGTCAGCCAGTCGCGCACCGCGGAGACGGCGTCCGGCGTTGGGGCGAAACGGGATCGCACCTCGTCGTCGGAGAGGAACTTGCGGTAGGACGGGCTGGCAGGATCCGACACCGCAGCCGCGGCGTTCTCCAGTCCTGCGCGGTCGGCCAGCGTGAGATAGACGCGGAAGGTCACCTTGCCGGTCGGATCCGCGTTAGCCACTCTGGCGCCGGGCGTGGCCCACAAGGGCACCGATCCCGCGATGGCCAACGGCCCCGCGTCGGCCGACTGAGCCGCCGCCGAGGGAGCAAGGGCCGCCGCGGCCGCGCTTGCCATCACCACAGCGAGCAGGAACGCTGGAGTTCTTCGCACGAGAACGCCCCCTCTGGATGCTTCGGGCCCACCACTGACTGCCATCTCGCCGCGGGCCCCCGCCGCGCGCACGAGCTGGGGCGTGTTCACGCTGGAGCATGCCCGCCGGCCACCCCTACCCGGTAGTAGCAAGGCTAACCGCCTGAAGAAACTGAGGAAACAGGCAACTTTTCAGAATGATCGGCTCCTGTTAACAGCGGCTGCCGTCCGCCGCTCACCGTCGGCGCGCCGCGTACATGGCGCGCAGCAACGGGTGAGCGGTCACGATGAACAGCGTTCCCCAGGCAATGCCGCCGAAGTCGAGTCCGCCGAGCCGCACCGTCAGGTTGCCGACCCCGGCCACCAGCGCCGCGGCCGCGGCCAACATGTTCACTGGGTTGAGCAGGTCCACCTTGCCTTCGATCCAGATTCTGGCGCCAACAAGGGCAATCAGGCCGTACAGCAGCAGCGTGGCCCCCTCGAGCACACCGGAGGGCATGGTCGCGAGCAGCGCGTCGATCTTCGGCGAGAACGACAGCACGATGGCGGCCACCGCCGCCACCGCGTACGTCGCGGTCGAATAGACCTTCGTCACCGTCATGACACCGATGTTCTCGGCTCGAGTGGTCGTGCCCGGCCCGCCGCCGAACCCCGCGAGCGCGGTGGACAGTCCGTTGGCGATCAGCACGTCACCGACGCTGCCGTCGAGGTTGCGTCCGATCACCGAGGCGGTGGCCTTGACATGGCCGACGTTCTCGGCCACCAGCACGACAACGACAGGCAGGACGGTCAGCACCACCGCCGGCTGGATCTGCGGCGAGACAAGCTGCGGCAGGCCGACCAAGGCGGCTTCGGACATGGCCTGCACACGGACGGGGTCGATCTCGCCCGCCATGGCCGCGAGCGTCCAACCGGCAAGGACGCCGACAAGGACACAAACGCGGGCGAGCAGGCCTCGGCCGAGCAGTCCGCACACCAGGATGACCGCGAGAGTCACCATGGCGAGTCCGGGCTGCCGCTGGGGGGCGACCGTGGCCGCCTTGGCGAGGTTGTTCAGCCCCACCAGTGTCACGACGGCACCGGCGACCGCCGGCGGCATCAGTGACTCCAACAGCCGGGCGCCCAGTGCCTTGACCGCGATCCCGACGACCACCAGCAGCATTCCCGCGGCGAGCACGCCGCCCAGCTGGGCGGCTATGCCGTTTTCCCGTGCCGCCACCAGCGGAGCGATGAACGCGAAGGACGATCCGACGTAGGCGGGCACCCGGTTGCGGGTGATGAGCAGGAAGAGCAGCGTGCCCAGGCCGGAGAACAGCAGCGCGGTGGTTGGCGGAAACCCGGTGGCGACCGGAACCAGAATCGTGGCACCGAACATCGCGGCACTGTGCTGCACACCGAAACCGATGGTGAGCGGCCAGCTCAACCGCTCATCGGGCGCCACGGCGGCGCCGTCCGTCACACGGCGCCCGTCGCCGTGCACGGTCCACAGTGCCACGTTGCACCCTCCCGCGGGTCCGGCCGACTCGCTACGCGAATCCTGCCACGCGGGGTAGCGGTGTCTGACGCACTACCATCCGGCATCACACGTTTGCCTGCGGATTCTCCTCCACTTTTCTCAGTTCACCCACGACTTGTGACGGCTGGTAGTGGAGTTCCGACAAAGAGTCTGATTTCGGCCGTTCGAGCAACTCGCTTAATACACGAACAGAGCATTCGCGCCGTCACGGACCTGGGGACAGTTCACGCAGCGCCTGCGCGAGACCGGACAACTCCTCGCTCGCCTCGGTCAGCAGCGGCCGACCCGGGGCGCCGGCGCTGCTGGCGACCACGGCCTGACCGGCGGCGGCCACCAGCGTCCGGTAACCGTCCACCCCCTCGTCCAACTGTGCCCGCAGCCGACGCGCCCCCTCGGCAAGCGGCTCACGTCGTGCCGCCGGCGCGATGTCCCTCGCCCGCTCGACCGCCCTGAGCTGAGCCGACAGCGCCCGGATCACCGCGGACGCCTCGACCGCCGCGGCCCTCACCGCGACCACCGACTCGACGGGAACCGGTGTGATCCCGACCGAGGTCGGCGTCCCGAGTTGGGCGAGCAGATCGGCGAGGCCACTCTCCGCCTCCGCGAGCCGACGCAGTGGCTCGCGTGCCAGCGACCCGTTCGGGGGCAGCGGCGTCACGGGAGCCGGCGAGTCCGGCAACGGCAGGCGGTGCAGCCTGACCGTCTTGATTCCCGACGTCGTCGCGCAGTAGCCGAACACGGCGGTCACCACCATGACGGCGATACCCCCGAGTGAGAGCAGGTGCGCTCCCTGCGCGAGAAGCCCGACCGCGCCGAGAAGGGTCAAGCCGCACCAGGCGACGGTGGCCCGCACAGCACGGCGTCGCCGCCGCACCATCCTGGCGCGCGGATCTCGCCAGCTGACGATGGCACCCCGGACGTTCTCGATCACAGGCTGCCACCAGCGCCAGCCGGCGCTGACCAGCTCGGTCGGCTCGTGCCGGTGCGATCGGGCTGCCATGCTGACTCTCCCCGTCAGTGGACTCGGCCCCGTTGGTGCACCGCCCCCTCAGTGGAGGAGGCTCAGGACCGCTTCTCCTGCTCGACTCGTTGCGCGATCTCCTGCTGAATGCTGCTCGGCGTCACGGCGGGCGCCGACGAGCCGGTGGATCCGCTGGTGACCTCGCCGGCCGCCGGGGCGCCTCGAAGCGAGGCACGGATCTGCTCCAGCCTCGCGTTGCCGGCCAGCTCGGTGGTGGACGCCTGAACCTCCATCATGCGGCCCTGCACGGAATTGCTCGCCAGTTCGGCGGAGCCCAGTGCGTTGGTGTAGCGCCTCTCGATCTTCTCCCGGACCTCGTCGAGTGAGGGTGTGTTCCCCGGCGCGGCCAGCTGGCTCATCTGGTTGAGCGAGGCGGACACCTGTTCCTGCATCTTGGCCTGCTCGAGCTGGCTGAGCAGTTTGGTGCGCTCGGACAGCTTCTGCTGCAGCACCATCGAGTTGCGTTCGACCGCCTGCTTGGCCTGCGTCGCCGCCTGCAAAGCCTGGTCGTGCAGGGACTTGAGGTCCTCGACGCTCTGCTCCGCGGTCACCAGTTGGGTGGCGAACGAGCCGGCGGCCTGTTCGAACTGGGCGGCCTTGGCCTGGTCTCCCGTCGCCTTCGCCTCGTCCGCCAGCACCAGTGCCTGCCGTGCCGACGCCTGCAGCTTCTCCACCTCACCCAGCTGCCTGCTCAGCTTGATCTCCAGCTGGCGCTGGTTGCCGATCACCGCGGCAGCCTGCTGGGAGAGCGCCTGGTGCTGACGCTGAGCCTCCTCGATGGCCTGCTGGATCTGCACCTTGGGATCGGCCTTTTCGTCGATCTTGGCGGAGAACGCCGCCATCAGGTACTTCCAAGCCTTCACGAAAGGGTTGGCCATCTCCTCCGCCTGCTTTCTGCCCGACTCGTGGATGCTGCCCGGTGCCCGGTCACGTGTGGCTGTTGGCCGCGCGTGAACGCCACCACCAGGCAACGAGCCGATACCGGTCGTGGTTCCATCGTGTCAGGTACGTCACCGGGCTTCCACCGCCCCCCGTGCATGCGGCGACGGTCGCACGACAGGACGCCAGGCGTGGCGGCAAGCAGGTGGGCTCAGGCGGCTACCACGACCTTGCCGCCCGCCTGCGAGATGGGCCGGGACAGGCGAGGCGTGAGCGCCGGTCGCGACCGCAGGTCGCTGAGCTGATCGCCGATCATGCCCGGGACCGGGCGGCCTCCCTCGATGGCGCCACGGTGCCCGGCCGCGACTCCAGCCGGCTTGTCGCCGGTCACCTCCGAGACGAGGCTCATGTCCGAGGCGACGGTGTGCAGCAGATCGGCGAGTGGCAGCTCCAGGGCGTCGCAGATGGCGGCGAGCAGTTCGCTGGACGCTTCCTTGCGACCGCGCTCCACCTCGGAGAGGTACCCCAGACTCACTCGGGCGGCCCGGGAAACCTCGCGCAGCGTGCGGTGTTGGGAGGTGCGGGTGTGGCGTAGACGATCACCAATCGCCTCGCGCAGCAATAGTGTCATCGCGCGCCTCCTTCCAGCCGACCCCGTGCCGACCACGTTACCCAGCCGGCCGCCAGCGGCGCATCGGGTTCACGCAACGTACGCCCAAGGCGAACAAGTGAACACTCGGTGTTGTTCCCGCCGTCCGGCCTGGCCGAGCCGCCACCCGTTGGTGTCCCGGTCCATGCCATGCTCTCGTTTCATGATGGGCCCTGCATCCATGGTCGTCGCACATTCAGCCGCAGACGTTTCGCCACGCCGTCGGCTACCCGATACGACGCCGACGGTGTGGCGCGCGCTGATGAACGCCAACGCCGGTTTCGTCGGCCTGACCGGGCGACTTCGAGTCACCGGCGGCATCCCCGACCGGCTGATCGGCCGACCGCTGCTGCTCGCCGCCAATCACATCGGCAACTTCGATGCGTTCGCGCTGGTCGCGGCCTGCCGGAGGATCGGCGTCGCTCCGAGGTTCCTGATCGCGGGGGGCCTGCTGGACACCCCGGTCGTGGGCTGGGCGCTGCGGTCCTCAGGCCATCTCCGGGTGGACCGCAGGGGCAACGCCGCGGAGGCCTTCAACCGGGCGGTGCACGTGCTGCGGACCTGCAATGTCCCGGTGATGGTCTATCCAGAGGGCAGGATCAGTCACGATCCCGGCTTGTGGCCGGAACGAGGCAAGACCGGCGTGGCGCGGTTGGCGCTGGCCGCCGAGGTGCCGGTGGTGCCGATCAGCCAGTGGGGTGCGCACGAGGCCGCCTACTGGGGCTGCGACGTGGTGACCGGACCTTCCGACATGCGGCCGATCGCGGCCTCGTGGCTCCGCTCGGTGGTCACGCAGCCGGCTTTCCGGATCCATTTCGGTCAGCCCGTCGACCTCTCGGATCTGTCCGCGTCGCGGGTGGGCGACGCCCGGCGGGCACGGGACCGAATCATGCGGGCCATCACCGACGGCCTCGTCGGACTGCGTGCCGACCAACCCGACCAGCCTCGCTTCCACGACCCGACCCGACCGACCGATTCGCTCAGTCCCTGGCGGCCACAAGCGTCCTGACCGTGCGCACGCTGGGCCAGGTCAGTCAGCCTCCTGAGACCGATGCCGCGGGGACAAGTCGGCGCCCTCCGGCACGGCTGGCTCGGCGAGCAGCGCGTCACGCAGCAGATCGAGAGCGGCCCGCACCGACGCAGCCCGAACGTCGTCCCGGCTACCGGTCAGGCTCAGCTCCGTCACGCTGACCCCGGCGGGCCCGGCGAGTCCGATGTAGACGGTGCCAGGCGGCACGCCGTCCTGGGCGGCGGGGCCCGCGACTCCCGTCAGCCCGAGACCCCAGGTGGCATGACACCGCCGCCGCGCCCCGACAGCGAGCTGGGCGGCCACGTCGGGGTACACGGCACCATGCTCCGCGAGCAGCTCGGGGTCGACTCCGGCCAATCCGGCCTTCAGCTCGGTCGCATAGACCACGAGCCCGCCCTTGACCACCGCACTTGCCCCTGCCACCGAGGTCAACTCGGCGCACACCATGCCGCCAGTCAGCGACTCGGCGGTCGCCACGGACTGTCCCCGCTCCCGCAACAGGCCGATCAGGCGCGCGGTCACGGGGCCTCGTCGGCCGCGCGTCGGCCGCGCGCACGCACCCGGATCGCCCGTGCCACGTAATCCATCCCGGTGCCGACAGTCACCACCACGGCGGCCCCCATCGTGATCCAGCGCGCGGCGACGAGCACATGGGGAAGCGGAAGCAGGTAGCAGCCAATCGCGATGATCTGCAGCAGTGTCTTGGCCTTGCCGCCCCGGCTCGCCGGGATCACGCCGTATCTGATCACCCAGAACCGCAGCAGCGTGACCGTTGCCTCGCGCACCGCGATCGCCACGGTTATCCACCAGTCGAGTTCGCCGAGGATCGAGAGGCCGATCAGCGCCGACCCGGTGAGCGCCTTGTCCGCGATCGGGTCGGCGATCTTGCCGAAGTCGGTGACCAGTCCGTGTCTGCGCGCCAGATCGCCGTCGATGCGGTCGGTGACGGAGGCAACGGTGAACAGCATGACGGCGACCAGCCGCCAGAAGAGATCCGAACCGCCGCCGGCGAACAGCGCGAGCAGGAAGAACGGCACGAGGGCCAGCCGGATCATGGTCAGCGCGTTGGCGATGTTGAGAACGGGAACCTTCCGCGGTTGCGGAACCTGCCGCAGCCGGGCCTGTTCGTCCCGCGAGACCGCGTCCCCGTGTCCTTCACTCGCCGCCGTGCTCATCTCGATGTGCCCCTCGGCACCACGAGCACGGGCCGCACGATCAGATCGACACCCTCGCTGGCCTCGACCCGGCATCGCACCAGGTCGCCGACGGCGAGCTCACCGGCGCGCACTGCCTCGCCGTCCAGCAACACGCATTCGCCGTCCACCTCGGGGGCCTGGTGGGCGGCTCGCCCGGCGCAGTCGGACCCCGCGGACTCGGACCTCTCGACCAGCACCACGACCTCGTCACCGATCCGGTCCTCGGCGCGTTGTGCGGTCAGCTCGTCGACCAGAGCGGACACCCGAGCGACCCGCTCCGCGACCACCTCGGCCTCGAGCTTGCCGCCAAGGGTCTCCGCCTCGGTTCCGTCCTCGTCGGAGTAGCCGAACACGCCGACCGCGTCCAGCCGCGCCCCGGTCAGGAACCGCTCAAGCTCGGCGACGTCGTCCTCTGTCTCACCGGGGAAACCCACGATGACGTTGGTGCGGATACCGGCCGACGGACTGAGCTCGCGGATCTGCCCGATCAACGCGAGGAAGGCCTCCGTCGACCCGAACCGGCGCATCCTGCGCAGCACGGTCTCGCTGGCGTGCTGGAAGGACAGGTCAAAGTAGTCGGCGACGCCTTGCGTGGTGGCGATGGCGCGGACAAGACCCGGGCGGGTCTCGGCGGGCTGCAGATAGGACACCCGGACCCGCTCGATTCCCTCGACCGCGGCCAGCTGGCCGAGCAGGCTCTCCAGCGCGCGGGGATCGCCGAGATCCTTGCCGTAGGACGTGGAGTTCTCGCTGACCAGGAACAGCTCCCGCACACCGCGCTCGGCGAGCCACCCGGCCTCGCCGAGGATCTCCTCGGGCCGGCGTGAGACGAAGGCTCCCCGGAACGAGGGGATGGCACAGAACGAGCAGCGGCGGTCGCACCCGGACGCGATTTTGAGCGGCGCCACCGGCGAATCGTCCAGCCGGGTGCGCAGTATCCGCGGCCCCCATGCGGTGCCGTGGCCGGGAAGGGCGACCTCCTCGGCGACCGCAGGCCGGTGCACCGGCGTGATCGGCAGCAGGGTGCGCCGGTCCACGGGCGCGTGCGCGGCCACGGTCCGGCCGGCGAGCACGTCGTCGAGCCGCTCGCCGACACTCGCGTAGTGGTCGAAGCCGAGTACGGCGTCGGCCTCGGGCAGGCTCTCGGCGAGCTCGGCACCGTAGCGTTCAGCGAGGCAGCCCACGGCAACCACCTTCGCGCCGGTGTCGGCGGCGGCGAGCAAGGTGTCCACCGAGTCCTTCTTGGCCTGCTCGACAAAGCCGCAGGTGTTGACGAGCACGACGTCGGCGCCGCCGTCCTCCGCGTCGACCAGCTGCCAGCCATCCGCGTTCAGCCGGCCAGCCAGTTCCTCAGAGTCGACCTCGTTGCGGGCACAGCCAAGGGTGACCAGGGCGACACGGCGGGACGTCGAGGAAGAAACCACACTGTTCAGGATATCTGGCCACCCCGCCAGGCCACCTCGGGTGGCGACTCAGCGATGACCGGACGCCTCCCGCAGCGCGGCAAGCCTCGGTGCTCTGCTCTTCGGTGAGTCGAGGCTCACCATCTTGGCATCACCCAGTTGGCCGCGGATAAAGGCCTCGGTGTCGGCCACCGCGTTCCGCAGTGCCGAGTCCGGCTCGACGAACGAGTGGTAGACGACCTCGGTCGCGTCGACGTCGTACTCCCACAGACCGACGATGCGGCCGCGGTCGACGATGAGAGGGCACGGCGGGTCGGCCTGGCTTCCCAGCGTCCGTCCATCCCCGGGCTCCGGCGAACGCCGGTGGGCGTCATCCGGATCGAGGAGCCGGCCGAGATCCCTGTGCAGCAAGTGGATGCCGTCGATGCTGGCGAGCAACGAGTAGGACGGCGCGCGTGGCACCGTGAACCTCTCGAACTCCGCCATCTGGTCCGCCGGCATCAGCAGCGGGGTCGCGTCAACGGCCCGCAGGTCGAGCGGGGCCACCGCTTTCTTCGCCGCCGCGGCCGTCAGACCGGAGAACCACTGGAAGTGCTTGAGCGTCGCCGGGGCGGCCCAGGAGAAGTATCTGGCGGCGAGCTCGGTGTTGGCGGCCTCGCCGTCGGTCCCTCCTGGGGACAGCGGAGGCGGGGACCAGAGCGCGTAGCCGAAACGCTGGTTGTCCAGCCGTCCGTTGACCGGCACACGCCGAATTCTTCCCTGCGCCTGCAGCAGTCCGAGCGCCATCCGCAGAGGTGTGGCTTCACCGCGTTTCCTGCCCGCCTCGCCGAGGTCGCGCACGGCGTCGCCGAGGCTGGTCTTGAGCGCCGCGGGATCCAGCGGCCGGTCGGTCGTTGCCAGCACCCCGACGGCGGCGTCGGCCAGTTCCTCGATCTCGGCCCGGGTGACGCCAAGGTGTTTCGCCGCCGCCTGGATGTCGCGTTCCGGAGCATGTGCGCCCACGGCCAGTCCCAGCGCGAAATCCCGCCGCGGGAGGACGTAGGTGCAACCGCGAGCCGAGGGGAGTTCGTGTATTTCCAGTGCGGCCACGGCCTTGTCCACCGCGTCACGGTCGAGCCCGGCGCGCGCGAAAAGCCCGAGGTAGGGGCCTGAACTGCCGACGGAGCGAGCCCAACCAGTGCTTGCCAGCACCTCGGCCGCCGAGGCGCCGGCCAGCGCGCCGTCGAGCCCCTGTCGGTGGGCCCACCACGCGCGCAGCTTGGCCACCGCATCTTCTGTTCCCATGGGCTCATGATGACATGGATATATCCGCCTTGGATATAACTTGCGATCCGGGACACAGCGTGAGCCCTCGGGCAGGTCTGCGCTGGCAGTAAGTTGACTCCCTGTGGCAGTGGACGCACCGGACGCGCGAGGCCTCGTCATACGCCGTGCCCGCGTCGGAGACATCAAAGGGATCAAAGGGCTCGTCGACAGATACGCGGGCAAGGTGCTGCTGACCAAGCAGTTGGTCACGCTCTACGAGTCGGTGCAGGAGTTCTGGGTCGCGGAGGCCGATGGCGCGCTGGTGGGCTGCGGTGCGTTGCACGTGCTGTGGGAGGACCTCGCCGAGATCCGCACCGTAGCCGTCGATCCGCTGGCGCTCGGCCGCGGCGTCGGACGCGCTCTCGTCGGCCAACTCATCGATGCCGCACGAGACCTGGGCCTGTCAAGACTGTTCGTGCTCACCTTCGAGACCGACTTTTTCGCCCATCTCGGTTTCGTGGAGATCGCCGGCACGCCGGTGTCGTCCGAGGTCTACCAGGAGATGTGCCGTTCGATGGACGAGGGTGTCGCCGAGTTCCTCGACCTGCCGTACGTCAAGCCGAACATCCTCGGCAACACCAGGATGCTGCTGGAGCTAGCAGCGGACTGAACCCGGGCTCACGGCCGACGGCCGAGGAAACACAGGAACTCCGTCTGCAGGTCGGCGCCGGCGGGCGGCTCGATCTCGGCCCCGAAGGCCCACGGCTGCCGCAACTGCCCCTCGGTGTCCCACGCCTTGAACAACTCGTAGCAGTGTGCCACGACCTCCTCGTCCAGCCGCTCGTCCCCGCCGACCGCCCGGGCCAGGTCCCAGGTGTGCACGAGGGGGTCCTCGGGAAGCAACTCGGCGACGGCCGAAAACGGTTGCGGGCCAACAGGTGTCGGCAGCGGCACGTCGGCGCAGGCCGGGTCGTCGATCGCGGCCGCCATGGCCGCCGAGACCTCCCGCCAGGCGGCGGCGAGATCCGCGTCGTCGGCCACCTCGGGCAGCGTGCCCATGTCGGCGACGCCGACCCCGTGCAGCGGTCGCGGTTGCTCGCCCCGGACGGCGGCCAGCCCCCGGCGCTGCTCATTGATGGTGTGCGCGACCACGTCGCGCGCGGTCCAACCGGGACACGGGCTCGGCGCTGACCAACGTTCGGCGGGGGTGGCCTCGATCCGGGCGAGAAGGTCGGCCGCGGTGCGGCGGTAACGGTCGGCGGTCTCTGACATGGACGGTCTCCGTGCTTCGCGGCGGTGTGAGCGCCCACAAATTACGTAAGCGAGTACTTACGCGTCAAGTCGGTGTGACCGCTCTCGCACTCCGGTCACGCGGCGATCCGATGCTGGGTCCAGAACGCGGTGAGATCGGTCGACGACACCGCCTGTGCCGCCGCCTCGAACTCGGCCGTCGTCGACACGCCGTACCAGTGCGCCTGCGCGTAGTCCTTGAGCAGTTTCGCCATCACCGAGGGTCCGAGCTGGCGCCGCAGGTCGTGCAGAGCACACTTGCCGTAGCCGTACACCACGGTCGAGTACCGTCCCGCGTGCTGGTCCCAGTAGGACATGGCGTCGGTGATGTTCTCCGCCGCCGACACCCACGACACGCCGTTCCAGCAGTCCGCGCCGGTCTTTCCGAAGTAGACATCGGTGGCGTAGTCGGCGAAGGCCTCGTCCAGCCACGGACTGGCGTACTCGTCGTCACCGACGATGCCGTACCACCACTGATGGGCCAACTCGTGCACGAGGGCCACGTTGCTGATCGTCTCGAGGACGAATCCCGGGTACTCCATTCCGCCAAACCAGAAGTTGTTGTCCAGTACGACGTCCACTTCCCCGTAGGGGTAGGCGCCGTAGTTCGAGCCGTGTGAGTCCATTGCCTGCGTGGCCGTGTTCAGCATCGAGGTGGCGGTGCTCGCGCTGATGCCGGAGACCGCATAGGTGTTGACCTTGACGCCGCTGGCCGAGGTGGCCGTCTGCACGGTGAACGGCCCCGCCCCCCAAGCGAACTCGCGCACCTTGCTCGCCGTCGCCGTCGTCACCGTGCGACCGGCGGCGCCGGGGGCGTCCACCGAGGTGCCGGTGGCGGGGATCAGCAGTGGGCTGGGGTGGTCGAGCACCACGGTGTAGTCACTGGCCACCTGGTAGAACGACTCGCCGTTGTTGGTGTAGGGGTCGAGATGCCAGCCGGCCCCGTCCCGGACCGCGAGCACCGGCAGTGCGTTGCCGAGAAAGGTGTAGGCGCCGTCCCGGCCGAACCGGTCGCTTGAGGCGGGCACCTTGATCGACAGGTCGAAGCCGATCTCGGCCCGTTGGCCGGCCGCGAGCGGCGAGGGCAGGGTGACCTTGAGCGCGGTGCAGGCCACCTCGAGCGCGCCGGCGGTGCCGCCGGCGAGATTGCTGACGGTGATCGGGATGTTGGAGGGACAGCTGCCAAAGTAGTTGTCCCACAACCTCAGGTACACCTCGGTCAACGGCTGGCTGGAGGCGTTGGCGAAGCTGATCGTCTGCCGTCCGGTCCAGTTCGCCCCGGTGTCGTCACTGCTCAGGGTGGCCGAATAGCTGGCCTGGTACGGAGTGCGGGTCGGGTCGGCCGCGGCCGTCGCGGTGGACTGGCCGATGGTGACCGTCGCCAGCAGGGACAGCGCGGCAACCGCGCCGATGACCGTTCGCCGTGGCATGCGCCGCCTTTCGTCTGTGGCGTGGCGCCATGGCAGGGGTAGGCGCCACGCCGGACCAGGATAGGGGCCGCGGTGGGCCGCGCGCTCCGGCCAAAAGCACTGTGTTACCCCGACGATCGGCGTGTTCCGCGACGTGTCGAGGTGCTACTCCTCCTCGTCGTCCACGGGACCGCCGCCGCGGATCAGGTGGAGCACGGAGGCCAGCTCGTCAGGCTTGATCAGCACCTCGCGGGCCTTGGAGCCTTCCGACGGCCCGACAACCCCCCTGGTCTCCAGCAGGTCCATCAGCCGGCCGGCCTTGGCGAAGCCGACCCGCAGCTTGCGCTGCAGCATCGAGGTCGAGCCGAACTGGCTGGTCACGATCAGCTCGGCGGCCTGCACGAGCAGCTCGAGGTCGTCGCCGATATCGGCGTCGATCTCCTTACGTTCACCCGCCTTGGCCGCGGTGACCCCGTCGGTGTAGTCGGGCTGCGCCTGGTCACGGACGAATCCGACAATGCCGGTGATCTCGTCGTCGCCGACGAAGGCGCCCTGGACACGGATCGGCTTGGCGGCCCCCATCGGCAGGTACAGTCCGTCGCCCATACCGATGAGCTTCTCCGCGCCGGGCTGGTCGAGGATGACCCGCGAGTCGGTCAGCGACGAGGTGGCGAAGGCCAGCCGTGACGGCACGTTGGTCTTGATCAGTCCGGTGACCACGTCCACCGATGGCCGCTGCGTCGCGAGCACGAGGTGGATGCCGGCGGCACGGGCCTTCTGGGTGATCCGCACGATCGCGTCCTCCACGTCGCGCGGAGCGGTCATCATCAGATCGGCCAACTCGTCGACGATAGCCAGGATGTACGGCCGCGGCCGGTACTCCCGCTCGCTGCCCGGCGGGGCGGTGATCTCTCCGGAACGCACCTTCCGGTTGAAGTCGTCGATATGGCGAACCTTGTTGACCTGCATGTCCTGATAGCGCTGTTCCATCTCCTCCACCAGCCAGGCCAGTGCGGCCGCGGCCTTCTTCGGCTGGGTGATGATGGGCGTGATCAGGTGCGGGATACCTTCGTAGGGAGTCAGTTCGACCATCTTGGGATCGATCAGGATCATCCTGCACTCGTCGGGGGTCGCCCGCGCCAGCAGGGAGACGAGCATCGAGTTGACGAAGCTGGACTTTCCCGAACCGGTGGAACCGGCGACGAGCAGATGGGGCATCTTGGTCAGGTTCGCGGTGACGAAGTGGCCCTCGATGTCCTTGCCGAGCCCTACGACGAGCGGATGCGGGTCCCGCGCCGTCGCCGGTGCGCGCAGCACGTCGCCGAGTCGCACCATTTCCCGATCGCTGTTGGGGACCTCGATGCCGACCGCCGACTTGCCCGGGATCGGCGCGAGCAGCCGGACGTTGTCGGTGGCCACCGCGTACGCGATGTTCTTGGTCAACGCGGTGATCTTCTCGACCTTCACGCCCGGCCCGAGTTCCACCTCGTACCGGGTCACCGTCGGGCCGCGGGTGAACCCGGTGACCCGTGCGTCGATCGCGAACTGCTCGAGCACACCGCCGATGGCCTCGATCATGGCGTCGTTGGCGCGGCTGCGGCTCCGCGGTGGATCACCGTCGGCGAGCACGTCGAGCGAGGGCAGCACGTAGTCGCCGTCGATCGCCCGCGAGGCGGGGGCCTTGGCCCGCCGGTCCGACTCCGTCCGATTGCCAGCCCCGGCACGCTTGCCGGTCCCCTCCGGGCCGTCGGCCGCCTTCGCCGGTGGGCCCTGCTCACCGTGGGACAGGGTGAGCTGTTCCGGCGGGGACTCCGTGGTGTCCATGCTCGCCTGGCGTCGCCGCGAAGGCCGGCGAAGACGAACGGAGGTCGGTTCGGACTGCTCGGCATCGTTTCCGGCGGTGCCCTCGCCGTCCGCCAGCAGGCTCCCGACGTCCCCGGTGAGCAGCTGACGCACCCTGGTGGGCACCTGCTTGACCGGCGTTCCGGTGAGCAGCAGCATCCCGTAGGCGGCCACCAGGGCCAGCAGTGGGACCGCGACCCAGGCGGTGAGCCCCTGTGCGAGGAAGTCGCCGGCCATCCAGCCGAGCACGCCGCCCGCGTCGGTCGCGTCCGCGGCGATGGCCGGCGCACCGCGGACCAGGTGCAGCAGTCCCAGCACGGCCAGGCCGAACAACAGTCCACCGATGACGGTGCGGGGCCTTGTCTCCGGATTGGGATCCGAGCGCATCAGCACCACACCGATCCCGAGCAGCACGAAGGGAAGCACGAAAGCCGCGCTGCCGACCCCGCCGCGCACCGCGCCGTCCAGCCAGCGACCGACCGGCCCGCCCGCGTGCCACCACACGCCCGCGCCGATGACACCGGCGAGGGCGATGAGCACAAGGCCCACACCATCCCGCCGGTGCGCTGAGTCGAGTTCCTTGGTGCGCCCCACAGTCCGCACGATGCCGCCGAGCCCGCGTGCGAGCAGCCCCCAGCCCCTCCTGATGGCTCCCCCACCAACAGGACGGCGAGCCGGTGCCTTGCCCCGTGGCCGCGCGCCAGCGGCGCGGGCGCGCGGCGCACTCCTGCCCCGCGATCCACCCCGTCTCGACGTTCCCCGTTTCGACGTCGCAGCACCCCGGCCAGCCATGCCCCTACGGTAGCCCGTCGCCCGCGTCACGTTCGTCACCACGACCGTCCGAATGTCCGTGCTGTCCGGCATACTGCGTCGGGTGACCGTCGAATCTCGAACACCGGTTGCGGCCAGGATGGCGGGCACCGCGCTGACCATCGCGTCGGCGATCGGGTTCGGGACCTCCGGCCCTCTCGCCAGAATGGCGATGGACGCCGGCATGACCGCACTACAGGTGGCCACGGTCCGCATCACGCTCGCGGCGGTGCTGCTGGCGGCGACGCTGCCGCTGAGGGGGCTGTCGGGGCTCCGTGGTGTCCGGTGGCGGACCCTCACGGGCTACGCGCTGCTCGCGGTCGTCGGCGTGCAGGTGTTGTTCTTCATCGCGGTGGCGCGGATTCCGGTCGGTATCGCGATGACGTTGGAATTCACGGCACCGGTACTGGTGTCACTGTGGATCAGGGTGGTGCGGCGGATCCGGTTGCCGGTGCACGTGTGGACCGGCATCACGCTTGCCACGGCAGGACTGGCCGTGGTCGCCCAGATCTGGGACGGATTCCGGCTCGACCTCATCGGGTTGCTCGCGGGACTGGGCACAGGGCTCTGCACGGCGGGCTACTACCTGCTCGGCGAACACATCGCCGGCCGCGCCGATCCCCTCGCGCTGACCACGTGCGGCATGGTGTTGGGCGCCGTCGCGATCGGCTTCGTGTGCCCG
>JAFAZC010000038.1 GCA_019239965.1 Kutzneria sp.
ATAAGGATGAGTGGATCTAGCCGAGGCTGTGGCCTTCTCGACGGCAAAGTTGTCATCGTCACCGGTGCGAGTTCGGGTATTGGCGCAGAATCCGCCAGGCTTTTCGCTCGCGAGGGGGCTACCGTCCTACTCGCTGCTCGCTCGGAAGATCGGCTGGCCAAAGTCGTTGATTCGATTAAGAGTGATGGCGGTACGGCCAGTCAGGTTGTCTGCGACGTGACCAAGGCGGCCGATATCGAGCGACTGGCTAATACTGCGGTCGAGCGCTACTGTCAACTTGACTGCGCCTTTAACAATGCCGCGCTTTCCGCCGGCCTCGCACCGTTGGCGGACTTGTCGGAAGCGGAATTGGATGAGCTTATAGCTACCAATATAAAGGGAATGTGGCTGGCTATGAGAGCGGAAATTCGAGCCATGCTGGCTGCCGGAAACGGTGGATCGATCGTCAACATGACAAGCCTTGCTGGCATTCGTGGAGTTGCCGGCATGAGCACATACGCCGCGACCAAGCACGCGGTGATCGGATTGAGCCGCAGTGCGGCACATGACTACGGCCGATCGGGTCTGCGGATCAATGCGATCGCGCCAGGGCTGGTCGACACCGAGGCCGTCCTCGCCTGGAAGCAGGGCGCGCCAGAGGGGACCCAAGCCTACGAGGCCATGACGCCTCTTGGCCGTACGGGTCGGCCGATCGAAGTTGCCGAGGCCGCCGCTTGGCTGCTCAGCGACCGGGCCGGCTATCTCACCGGTGCCGTGCTCGCGATAGACGGCGGTATGACCGCTTGACGATTCGACTCAAGGAGCTCGCATGCCTGGACGATTGGCGCCGCCGATTCACGCACGACGGACTTATTTTGACCCCGTTCCCGAGCTCGGTGAGCTTCGAGAAAAGCAGCCGGTGTCTCGGATCCGCATGCCGTGGGGCATGGACGCCTGGCTGGTCACCAGATACGATGACGTCCGCGCGGTTCTGGGCGACCCGGACACTTTCGACGTCGACGCCAGCAGCGTCTCCATGATCGGCGTTATGCAGCCGGAAGGCTCTGCTGAGAGCGACTCTAGCGAGACCCCGGCGGAGCGGGCACAGGCCGAGGCCCTGACCCACGCCAAGATCCGGCGACTGCTGTTGCCGGAGTTCACGCCCCGTCGGACGCGCCAACTGGCGTTTCGGGTCGCGGCTTTCGTCGATGAGCATCTGGACAAGCTGGCGCATGCGGGCCACCCGGCTGACTTGATCGCACTGTTCGCTCGGCCGATTCCGCTGCTGGTCATTTGCGAGCTGGTCGGTGTGCCGAAAGAAGACCGGACCGAGTTCCAGCGTTGGAACACCGTACGGCTCGACACGACCAGCGATCCCCGCACCAAGGCCGAGGCCACCAAGCGGGCCCACGCCCACATGTCTGAACTGGTCGCGAGGCACCGCAAGCAGCCAGGTAACGGCGTGCTGGGCCGGCTGGTGGCGGAGCACGGCCACGAATTCGACGACGCGACGCTGACCGGGCTCGTCGACCTGCTGCTGCTGGCTGGCTACGAGAGCACAGCGAGCATGATCGGACTAGGGGTTTTGCTGCTACTCCAGAATCCCGAACAGCGGGCACTGGTATGCGACGACGAGACCGCAGATGGAGCCATCGAAGAAATACTCCGCTATCTCACGGTCGGCCACACGACGATGCCGAGGGTTGCCCGTAAGAACACCGTGATCGGTACGACAAAAATCGCGGCAGGGGATATAGTCATGTGCTCGCTACCAGGTGCGAACCGAGACCCCGATTTCGTCGAGGATCCCGATCGGCTCGACCTCACCCGTGGATTCAATACACATGTGTCTTTCGGCTACGGCATGCATAGCTGCTTCGGCGCTCCGCTGGCGAGGATGCAGTTGCGCTTCGCTTACCGGCGTCTATTCGAACGGTTCCCCGCGCTGCGGCTCGCCATTCCTCTGGCGGACGTCGAGTTCCAGACGGAATCCATTTCCTACGGCATCCTGTCTCTCCCCGTGAGCTGGTGATGGACGCAAGAACCGAGGTATCCGACCAGCTGGTAGCGGCGCTGCGCGAATCGCTGCTGGAGCGCGAACAGCTCCGTCAGCAGAACGAAGAGCTGCTTCGGGCAGCGACGGAACCTGTCGCGATCGTGGCGGCGGGTTGCCGTTTCCCGGGACAGATCCGGTCTCCGGAGGACCTGTGGGACCTGGTCGCCGGCTGCGTCGACGCAACCTCGCTCTTTCCGCGCGACCGAGGCTGGGACATCGCCCATATTTACGACCCGACCGGCGAGCGACCAAACACCACGTACTGCGACCGCGGCGGGTTCATCCACGACGCGACCGCCTTCGACGCCGAATTCTTCGACATCTCTCCGCGCGAAGCGCGCGCTATGGATCCACAGCAACGCCTGCTGCTTGAGGTGGCCTGGGAGACGCTGGAACGCGCAGGAGTCGACCCCACGACGCTGCGGGGCAGCGACACCGGGGTCTTCGCCGGCGTGATTTACCACGATTACCTGAGCCGGCTCGGCGACTTCACCGATGGCCTCGGGGGCTTCCTCGCCACCGGCGGCGCGGCCAGCGTGGTGTCCGGCCGAGTCGCGTACGTATTCGGCTTCGAGGGCCCTGCCGTCACCGTGGACACCGCGTGCTCGTCATCACTGGTAACCATGCACCTCGCCTGCCAGGCCCTCCGCGCCCACGAATGCTCGCTAGCGCTGGCCGGCGGGGTGACGGTCATGTCCACTCCGAACCCGGTGATCGAGTTCAGCCGGCAAGGCGCGCTGGCCAGGGATGGTCGCTGTAAGTCCTTCGCCGCAGCCGGCGATGGAGTCGGCTGGTCGGAGGGCGTTGGAATGCTCCTACTGGAGCGGCTGTCCGACGCGTTGCGCCAGGGACACCCGGTGCTCGCCGTGATCCGCGGCTCCGCAGTCAATCAGGATGGCGCGTCCAACGGACTGACCGCACCCAATGGGCCGTCCCAACGGCGGGTGATCCGCGCTGCCCTGGCGAATGCCGGGCTGTCTCCCTCGGACATCGATGTGGTCGAGGCACATGGAACCGGCACCAAACTCGGCGACCTCGTCGAGGCCCAGGCGCTGTTGGCCACCTACGGCGAGAACCGGGATCCGAGCCGGCCGCTGTGGCTGGGATCGATCAAGTCGAACCTAGGGCACACCCAGGCTGCCGCCGGGGTCGCCGGCGTGATCAAGATGGTGCAAGCGATACGGCACGGGATGATGCCGATGACGTTGCATATCGATCGGCCAACCCCGCAGGTGGATTGGAGCTCCGGCGGGGTTAGAGTGCTCAGCTCGGCACAGCCATGGCCGGAGACCGGCCGGCCACGCCGTGCCGGTGTCTCCTCATTCGGGATCAGCGGCACAAACGCCCACTTGATCGTCGAACAGGCGCCGAAACATGATCAGCGTGATCAGGCCACCACGCCGCGCACGGAGAACCCAGTCGTCCCATGGGTGCTCTCCGCAAAGAGCGCGCCGGCGCTATGCGATCAAGCGGTGCGGCTGGCGAAGGCGGTGGCTGACAATGGAATGCACCCAGTCGACGTCGCTTATTCCCTCGCGACCACGCGTTCCACCTTCCGCCACCGCGCCGTCGTGGTCGGCGCCGACCCGGCCGATCTGATCCGCAGGGTGGGCGCGCTGGCGACCGGTGAGCCCGACGTCGGCGTAGTGCGGCCTCCGGCCGGCGAAACGGCGACGGGCGCGACCGCATTCGTGTTTCCCGGCCAGGGCGTACAGCATACCGGGATGGGCAGGGCGGCCTACGCTGCCTTTCCCGTCTTCGCGGCGGCGTTCGACGCCGTACTCGCCGAACTCGACCAAAGGATAGAGCGGTCCCTCCGGGAGATCATGTGGGGCGACGACACCCTGATAAACCGCACCGAGTACGCGCAGGCTGCCCTATTCGGCCTCGAAGTGGCGACGTACCGGCTCCTCGAGTCGTGGGGGATCCGTCCCGACTACCTCGCCGGACACTCGATCGGGGAGTTGACCGCTGCTCACATCTCCGGCGTGCTTTCGCTTTGCGATGCCGCGGCGCTGGTAGCCGCCCGCGGATCGCTGATGCAGGCACTACCTGCGGGCGGGGCGATGGTGGCGGTCGAGGCGGCGGAGGCCGATGTCCGCCCGTTCCTTCAGGACGGCGTGGAGATAGCCGCCGTGAACGGCCCAGCTTCGGTAGTGCTGTCCGGTGCCGAACCGGCGGCGTCGGAGGTCGCCGACCGGCTGGCAGCCCAGGGCTGCCGGACCACCCGGCTGCGGGTGTCGCATGCGTTCCACTCCGCGTCGATGGAACCCATGCTTCCTGAGTTCGCCGAGGTAGCCGCCAGTTTGTCGTACGGGACTCCGGCGATCCCCGTGGTGTCCAACGTTACCGGCGACATCAGCGAAGAACACGCCGACCCCGCTTACTGGGCCCGGCACGTCCGCGCACCGGTCATGTTCCACAAGGGCGTGCGTCGGCTCGTCGATCATGGCGTAACGAGGTTCGTCGAGGTGGGACCCGGTGAGGTGCTGTCCGGGTTGATCCGGCAAAGTGCGCCGGGCGCACTCGCCATGCCGACTCTGCCACGAAAGCGGCCAGAGCCCCACGGGCTGATGACTGCTGCCGCCCGACTGCACGTGTCAGGATGCTCACTTGACTGGGGCCGGATGCTGGCAGAACACAGCCCTCGACGAGTCGAGCTGCCGACTTATGCGTTCCAGCGAGACCGCTACTGGGTGGACACGGTGCCCGGGGTGAGTGCGATCGGCGCGGCGGGGCTAGACCCGGCCGAACATCCTCTGCTCGGGGCGGTCGTCTCACTGCCCGATGCCGACGGTGTGGTTTTCACCGGCAGGTTGTCCCGAGCCGCCCACCCATGGCTCGTCGATCACGACGTGCTCGACACCGTCCTCCTGCCCGGTACCGGGTTCGTCGAGCTCGCGCTCTGGGCCGGCGAGCAGGTCGGCGCGAGCACGCTGGACGAACTCGTCTTGCACGAGCCCTTGCTCATTCCCGATCACGACGGGGTCCAGATCCGGATCTCGGTCGGGCCCGAGGACGAGGGCCGCAGCCGTACGCTACGCGTGCATTCGAGGCTCGAGAACAGCGGGCCAGAGTGGACCGCGCACGCCACGGGCGTGCTCAAGGTCGGCGATGGGTCCGTGCCCGCGGATTTCCCCGACCTCACTGAGTGGCCGCCACCTGGAGCTGTCGAGGTTTCCGTCGCCGACGTCTATCCGGACCTCCTCGAACGAGGGTTCGCCTACGGTCCGGCCTTCCAAGGGCTCGCGGCCGCCTGGCGACGCAACGATGAGCTGTTCGCCGAGGTGAAGCTGCTGGAGTCGGAGCATGACGCCGGGCGGCGCTACGGAATCCACCCAGCGCTGCTTGACGCCTCCCTGCACGCGTCTCAGCTGGGCATGGGCCGCGCCAGCCGAACCACTGGCGCAGCGCAGCTTCCGCTCGCCTGGAGTGCGGTTACCAGATTCGCCACGGGACCGGCGTCGGTCCGTGTTCGGCTCGCGCTCCTGGAGAATGATGATCTCACCATTGCGGTGGCCGACGACGCGGGACAACCGGTGCTATCCGTCGGGTCGTTCGCGTCTCGTCCGGTCACAGCCGCGCAGCTTCGTGGCGCCGGTGGCGCCTCGCTGCTGGGGATCGAGTGGCGCCCGGCGGCCGCCAGCCACGGCCAGGTATCCGGCACCGCCACGTGGGCAATCCTAGGCGGCACCAGCGCAACCGAACGGAGCTTCGCCGGCCTGCCGGCGATGATCCGCGCAGTCGCGGATGGTGATCAGGTGCCGGATGTCGTGCTCGCGCACGTAGGTCCGGCGGAGGCGGGGCCCGTCCCGGCGGCAATTCGCTCGGCCACCGGTGAAGTGCTGCGTATGCTCCAGGAGTGGCTGGCCGAAGAGCGGCTCTCCGCGTCCCGGCTGGTGATCGTCACGAGCGGCGCCGTCGGCCCACCCGACGAAGATGTGGAAGATCTCGCCAGCGCGGCCATCTGGGGTCTGGTGCGGGCGGCTCAGGCGGAGCACCCGAACCGCTTCGTCCTCGCTGATCTTGACGAGCCAGGCCGCGGCTACCAGAGGGTCGCTACGGCCGTTGCGCTCGGCGAGCCGGAGTTCGTGGTACGGCGCGGCAAGATCCTGGTTCCGCGGCTGGCGCACCTACCCCGGCCCACTGCTGAAGTCCGGGAGTGGAACCCCAACGGCACCGTACTGATCACCGGAGGTACCGGCGCGCTGGGACGCCTGGTCGCCCGTCACCTTGTCCACACGCATGGCGCCCGGCAGTTGGTCCTGGCCAGCCGCCACGGCGCGGCCGCTCCGGGAGCTGTCGAGCTGGCTGCAGAGTTGTCCGGTGCCGGCGCGACGGTCACGCTGGCAGCGTGTGATGTCGGCGACCGCGCCGCGGTCGCCCGCCTGCTGACCGAAATCCCAGCCGAACACCCGCTGACGGCCGTGGTGCACACAGCGGGCGTGTCACTAAATGGGCTCATCGCCACGCTGACCTCCGACCAACTCGACGCGGTGCTGAGCGCAAAGGCAGACGGTGCTTGGCACCTGCATGAGCTGACTCGCGATGCGGACCTCGCGGCCTTCGTGTCGTTCTCCTCGGTCGGCGGGTTGGTGCTCGCTGCCGGCCAGGGCAACTACGCGGCCGCGAACGTGTTCCTTGACGCGCTGGCGCAGCATCGGCGGGCGAATGGCCTGTCCGCTACATCGATCGCCTTTGGGCTGTGGGACCTCGATACAGGGATGTCGGGTGAGGCAGGTGCCGAGGCCCTGTCCAGGATGGCCCGCCTCGGCTTCCCTGCTTTGTCCGCCGCTGACGGGCTCGAGATGTTCGATGCGGCCCTGCGCGCCGACCAGTCGTTGGCGGTATGCGCGCGAGTGGACCAGACCGTTCTGCGAGATCGGAGCGGCGAGTTGGCGATGCTGCGGGGCCTCAGCCAGATGCCGGCGCGGCCGCCGGCCCGTACCGCCGGCCCCCGCGCCACGCTACGAGACCGACTGGCCGGCAGGACCGGCGACCAGCGAGCGCAGGTGCTGCTGGACCTTGTCGGTGGCCACGTCGCCACCGTTCTCGGCCATCTATCGGCCGACACGATCGATGTCGACAAGGCGTTCAAGGAGTTTGGGTTCGACTCCCTGACCGCAGTGGAGCTGCGTAACGCATTGGCGGTGGAAACCGGCCTGAAACTGCCCGCGACTCTGGTGTTCGACCATCCCACGCCACGATCCGTCGCGGAACATGTCGGCGCCCTGATCAGCGGGACAGAGCGGCAAGTCGGCCACCACCGGCCGGCCGGCGCGGCACCGGACGAGCCAATCGCCATCGTGGCCATGGCTTGCCGGTATCCGGGCGGAGTGAACGCACCAGGAGAGCTGTGGCGGCTGGTCGCCGAGGAACGGGACGCGGTCGGCGAATTCCCCGCCAATCGAGGTTGGAACCTCAGCCGGATCTACGATCCGGACGGGAAGCGGCCCAACACCGCGTACACCCGGTCGGGCGGCTTTCTCGACGACGTCGCCGGCTTCGATCCCGATTTCTTCGGCATCTCCCCCCGCGAAGCGCTGTCGATGGACCCACAGCAGCGGCTGTTGCTCGAGGTCGCATGGGAGACGTTCGAACGGGCCAGGATCGACGTCACGTCTCTTCGCGGCAGCCAGACCGGCGTCTTCGCCGGCGCCATGTACCACGACTACGGCCAAGGCGACAGCGGCGGCGCGATGATGGCCGGCCGGCTGTCCTACATGTTTGGATTCGAGGGACCGTCCATCGCCGTCGACACGGCGTGCTCGTCATCCCTCGTCTCCATCCACCTCGCCTGCCAATCGCTCCGGTCGGGCGAAAGCTCTCTTGCGCTGGCCGGTGGCGTCACCGTGATGGCGACACCGGGGATGTTCGTCGAATTCAGCAGGCAACGCGTGCTTTCCCGCACTGGACGATCCAGGTCGTTCGCCGCGTCTGCCGACGGGACGGTCTGGTCTGAGGGTGTGGGGCTGGTGTTGCTGGAGCGGTTGTCGGATGCGGTGCGTAATCGGCATGTGGTGGTGGGGGTGATTCGGGGGTCGGCGGTGAATCAAGATGGCGCGTCGAATGGGCTGACGGCGCCGAATGGTCCTTCGCAG
>JAFAZC010000068.1 GCA_019239965.1 Kutzneria sp.
CCGGTTCGGCGACCGCGGTCTACACGGTCGTCAACACTGTCCGACGCGGCAGGCTCGACGCCGTCGGCACGTTGGTGGTGTTGGAGCTGGCCCTGTCGGTGGCGCTGCTGCTCATCACCCAGGATCCCCGCGTCGTGCTGATGAAGCCGTCGTTCTTCACCGCCCTGGCGGGACTGTACCTGTTCTACACCTGCCTGGCGGGGCGGCCGTTCATCTATGAGGCCAGCAAACCCTTCGTCGCCCGCCGTGGCCCGCAGTACGCCCGCGCCTTCGACCTGGCATGGACTCACAGCAGGGCATTTCGCCGTGAGGCGCGGCTGATCACCGCCGGGTGGGGCGTGCTCTGGTTGGCCGAGGCCGTCATCCGGATCCCCGTCGTGCTCAACTCCTCGGCCTCGCAAGGAGTGCTGACCGGCCAGCTTCCCGGAGTCGTCGCGATTGTTGTGGGCATCGTGTTCACACGACTGCGGATCCCCAAGCTTCGGGCCCACGCCCTGCGGCAGCTCCCCGCCGAGAACCCCGACCAGCACACCCAGCGGCTGCCTTCGGTCGACCTTCCCCGGCACTGAGCCCGGCCATGACCGCGCGGGCGGCAGGCCGTTAAGGTCTGCCGCCGTGAGCACACCAGGATCGACCGGCTCCAGCGCCGCCCTGTCCGCCCTGTCCACAACCGGCGCACGTCGTGGCACACCGGCGACGGGAAAACTGCGGTGGTATTTCGGTCCCATGGACTGCGGCAAATCCACGTTGGCGCTGCAGATCGACCACAACCATGCCCGCCAAGGCCGGCAAGGGCTGCTGCTGGTGCGCCACGACCGCTCGGGAACACCACGGATCTCCAGTCGGATCGGGATCACCCGCCAAGCCGTCGAGGTCGACGACACCTCCGATCCGCGCCAGCTGGCGCGCGAGAAATGGGCGGCGGGCCTGCGGGTTGATTACCTGATCGTGGACGAGGCCCAGTTTCTCTCCTTCGACCAGGTCGAGCAGCTGGCGGAGCTGGCAGACGACGCCCAGGTCGACGTGTACTGCTTCGGTATCGCCACCGACTTCCGCAGCCACCTGTTTCCCGGCGCCCAGCGGCTGTTCGAGCTGGCCGACGAGCTGTACCCGATTCAGGTGGAGGTGCTGTGCTGGTGTGGTTCTGCTGGCAGGTTCAACGCCAGGGTCGAGGAGGACCGGATCCTGCGCGAGGGCCACACCGTGCTCGTCGCCGACACCGACACCTCCTCAGTCCGATACCAGGTGCTGTGCCGACGACACTTTCGGACCGGCAAGCTGGATCCGGCCGCCGGCCGGCCCGGCCAGCTCAGCCTGGTCTAGCGGCCTCACGTTGCGTAGCCGGCTACAGTCGGTAACGCGGACACCAGAAACATCGCGCCGGATTCGACGCGGCCTCGTTCACGGTCGCACTGACGTCAAGCCTCCTGCCACCACATCGGCTAGCCACCCGGGATATTAGTCCGTTAGAGTGACTTTGATACACCATGGTCGGACGACGCGTCACAGAACTGACCCGAGTGCATCCCTACACCGAATGCTCTTGGTTGACACGTGAATAAAGTCACCCAGGGCTACCGCAACCCCTGGCCGGGGAACGATTGGACCAGTCCTGTCGTTGCACTCGGTAGGCACAACCCCGGGGCCAACGCCCCGAGCCGAGCGAAAGGACATCGTCATGGCCGACCGCGTTCTACGTGGCAGCCGGCTCGGATCGGTCAGTTACGAGACTGACCGCAATCACGACCTCGCGCCCCGTCGGTCTGTTCGGTACGCATGCCCGAAGGGGCACGACTTCGAGATCCCGTTCTCCGACGACGCCGAGATCCCGCCTGTGTGGGAGTGCCGACTGCACGGTGCCGAATCGAAGATCATGGACGGCAACGAGCCAGAGCAGAAGAAGGTCAAGGCGCCGCGCACCCACTGGGACATGCTGCTGGAACGCCGCAGCATCCCTGAGCTGGAGGAACTGCTCGCCGAGCGCCTCGAGGAGCTCAAGGGGCACCGGACAAGGACTGCCTGAACACGATCGAACAGCGTTGAGCACGCACGACGGCCACGGTCGAGACGGACCGTGGCCGTCCTGACGCGGTCAGCCGACCCGGCGACGCAGCCCGAACTGTTCGAGTCTGCGCCGAACCCCCCACTTGGTCACTCGCCACAGCGCCTCGCGCACGATGGCGCCGCTCATCTTCGACTCACCGATCGCCCGCTCGGTGAACGTGATGGGCACCTCGACGACCTCGAAACCGGCCTCGATGGTCCGCCAGGTCAGATCGATCTGGAAGCAGTAGCCCTGCGAGGCCACGGTGGAGATGGTGATCTTCTCGAGCACCTCCCGACGGAAGGCCTTGAATCCACCGGTGATGTCCCTGATCTTCGCGCCGAGCGCCATCCGTGAATACAGCCCGCCGCAGCGCGAGATCACCTCGCGGTACTTCGGCCAGTTCACCACCCGCCCGCCCGGGACATACCTCGAGCCGAGCACCAGGTCGGCGTCGTCAAGGGCGTCCAGCAGCCGAGGCAGGTCCTCAGGCGCGTGTGACCCGTCAGCGTCCATCTCGACCACCACGCCGTAGTCGCGCTCCAGCACCCAGGTGAAACCGGCGACATAGGCCGCGCCGAGGCCGGCCTTCTCAGTCCGGTGCATCACGTGCAGCCGCTGGTCGGCCGCGGCCAGCTCGTCGGCGAGCGCGCCGGTGCCGTCCGGACTGCCGTCGTCAACGACCAGCACGTGCACGTCGGGCAACGTCTCGTGCAGCCGCTTCACGATGGGACCGAGATTCTCCCGTTCGTTGTAGGTCGGGATCACCACGAGTACCTTGCCGAGCTCGGCGCGGCCTTCCCGCTGGTCCGCCATGACACTTCCTCCTCGCCGGCACACGCTGGCGCCAGGCCCGTCCGTTGTTGGGTCAGTCCGTCGCACCGTCGGTGCTCGGGGCACGCCCGCGCATGACCGCCCTTTGGCAAGCGCGGCGACGAGCAAGCCGCGTGCCGATCGCCACCAGCAGCGCCACGAGCCCGACAGCGGAGGCGACCCATTCGGGCCAGGCCCCCAGCCTGGTGGCCAGCGTAACCGTCGACCGAAGCGGCACGGTGGCTACCAGGGTCGCCGCCGTGTACATGCCACTCTGCCGGGTTACCGACCCGTCGGGCTCCACGACGGCGCTGACCCCGCTGGTCGCCGCCACGGCCACCGCCCTGCCGTACTCCACCGCCGCGACCCGCGACATGGCCAACTGCTGGTAGCTCATCTCCCCCGGGCCGTACCAGGCATTGTTGGTGGGAACGGCCAGTAGCGTCGCACCCGCCCGGACGCTGTCGCCGACCACCTGCTCGTAGGCGACCTCGTAACAGATCGACACCCCGACGGTGGTCCCGGCGGCGGGCAACACCCCGACCGCCGTACCCGCGACCATGTCACGGGTGTCGGCCACGAACGGAGTGACGGCGGCGGCGAACTCGCGCAGCGGGATGTACTCGGCGAAGGGCACCAGTTCACGCTTGGCGTAGCGGGCTCCCGGCCCGGTCACCGGATCCCAGCTGATCACGGTGTTCTGTACTGTGGTGTCGTCCGGCCAGATCATGCGTCCACCGACGAGCACCGGAACGCCGAGTTCGGTGACGGCATCGGCCAGCTCGGTATCCTCGGCCGGGTCGGACGGCACGTCGGTGGCGGTCTCAGGCCAGATGACCAGATCCGGCCGGTGGACCCGACCCGCCCTGACGTCCGCGGCCAGCTGCCGGGTGGCCTGCAGATGGTTGCGGCGCAGGATCGGCGTGTCGTACATAAGATTGAGACCGTCGTTGGGGGCGTTGCCCTGCACGACGGCGACGGTTCGGGTGCCCTTGTCCGCGTTGGTGCTCACCAAGGGGGCCGCGGCGAGACCGGCGAGCAGGGGCACCACGACGAAAGCCGCTGGGGCGACCAGCTGGCGCGGCGTGCGCCGCTTGGGGCGCAGCAGTCGAGCCGCCAGTTCAGCGAGCCCGCCTCCGGTCAGCACCACCGCGAAGCCCAGCAGCGCCGTACCGCCCACGGTCGCCAACGGCAGGAACAGTCCTTCGGGCTGGCCGTAGCCGACCTTGCCCCACGGAAAGCCGCCGAGCGGGAACCTGGTGCGCAGTACCTCGCTGCCCACGAACAGCGCCGCCATCCACACCGGACCGCCGGGAAGCCGGCTGACCACGGCCATTCCCGCGCCGGCGGCCGCCGAGTACAGGGCCATCACGCTGGACAGCGCCAACCACGGCCACGGACCGAAGTCGGCGCCCAGAAAGTCCTGCAGCCACCTCAACAGCGGGATCATGAACCCGAGGCCGAACAGCAGGCCGTGGGTGAATCCGGCGCAGGCCCTTCGGCCGCCCAGCACACTGGCCAGCAGCGCGAACGCCACCGGCGCCAGCCACCACAGATGGTGTGGTGGATAGCTGACGTACAGCAGCACTCCGCCGGCCACCGACGTCATCATGCGTGCCAGCATCTCGGCCACCGTGCGTACGCGACGGCCTTGGCCGGGCGACGCGAACGGATCCAGGTGTTCCGGCGTCAGGGCGGGGGCGACCACCACGCCAGCCTACGTGCCGGCGGTACGGCCGTGTTCCAGTGCCGCTGTCCACAGGCCGTCCGCGCCTCGCTCACCCAATTCCGACAGCGCGGACGGCATAATCGCGGAACGCGGCCACGGCCGGCGGAAGTGGCTGGCCGGCGAGCCAGGCCAACGCGATCACCCGGTGCAGCGTGGGCGACACCGGGACCTCTACCACCTCGGGCGAGGCTCCCGGCTCACCCCTGGGCACCAGCGCCACCCCGAGCCCGGCGGCCACAAGACCGCGTACGGTGTCCGCGTCCTGGCCCTCGAACGCCATGTCCGGGACGAACCCGGCCGCCGCACACGCCTCGTCGGTCAGCTGCCGCAACCCGAAACCGTGCTCCAGTCCGACGAACGTCTCCTCCGCCAGTTCCGTGATCCGCACCCGCCGACGACCGGCCAGCCGGTGCCGCAGCGGCAGCGCCAACACCACCTCCTGCTCGTCCATCCGCGCCCACCGCAGATCGTCTCCCTCCGGCGGGGGTCCGATCAAGGCGAGGTCCACGGCACCGCCGCGCAGCGCGGCGATCAACTCACCCCGGCTGGACTCGGTGAGACCGAACCGCACCGCGGGATGCGCGGCACGAAATCCGCGCAGCAACCCGGGAACCAATGTCCTACCGAGCAGATGCAGGAAGCCGAGCACCACTCTGCCGCGTTCGGGGTGTACCTCGTCCAATGCCTGACGACAGCCCGACCGCAGCACGTCCACGGCCCGAATGGCAGCCTCGGCGAGCAGCTCCCCCGCTCTGGTCAGCCGTACACCGCGACCGTCCCGGCACACCACAGGCGCACCGAGCTCGTCGGCGAGTTCGGCGAGCCACCGACTCACCGTCGGCTGCGGTACCCCCAACACCGCGGCGGCCCGAGTCACGTGCCGCTGCGCACCAATCGCACACAGCATCGCCAACCGCGGCGCGATCGCCATCGCGAGGGCGTCGTCCGGTCCATCCATATCTGAATCAAACCATGCCAGTTCGCATATTGGACGTATTTGTTAGCAAAGCTTACGTTCCAGGGGTGCGTTCTCGGATCACCATCGCGGTCGCCGCGGCCGGCATTGCTGCCTTCGCTCTGCTGTACGCACCCCAGCCGGTGTTGCCCCAGCTTGCCGCCCAGTTCGACACCAGTCCCGGCGGCGCGTCCCTCGCGGTCAGCACCGCAACCGGAGCCCTCGCCGTGATGGTGCTGCCGCTGGCCACGCTGTCCCAATTCGTCGACAGACGGTGGGTGATCGTCGTCTCACTGCTCGTCGCGGTGGCCGCCGGAGCCGCATTGCCATTGGCGTCGACGTTTCCCGCCTTCCTCGGGCTGCGCGTCGTTCAGGGTGCCGCTATCGCTGGGCTGCCCGCCACCGCCATGGCCTACCTGGCCGACCGGCTCGGCGGCACAGGGCTCGGCGCGGCGATTGGCGCCATGGTGGCCGGCAACAGCATGGGAGGGATGGCCGGACGGCTCACCGCCGGGTTCAGCACCGACGAAATGGGGTGGCGCGCCGGAATCGGGTGCGTCACGGCATTCGCCGCGCTCGCCGCCGCGGTCACGGTGATCACCCTGCCCGCCGGTCCCCGGCCGGTACGCGGTCCGGCGTTCGCCGGGATCCACGCGGCACTGCGCACACCGATACTGCTCGCCCAGTACGCGATCGCCGCACTGGCGATGGGCTCGTTCGTCGCGCTGTACAACGCAATCGGGTTCCGCCTCACCCTGCGGCCCCTCTCGGTCCCCCAGGGACCGGCATCGTTGATCTTCTTGGCCTACCTCGTCGGCGGCATCTGCTCCGCGACGGCAGGGCGACTCGCCGACCGCGCCGGCCGGGTTCCGGTACTGCTCGGCGGCCTGCTGTTCGCGGCGCTCGGCGCACTCGGCACGCTGCCGGACTCGGTGCTCGCGGTGGCGCTCGGCCTCGGCGTGTTCACCGGAGGGTTCTTCGCCGCGCATTCGGTGGCCAGTGGGTGGGTCAGCGCGGCCGCGCCGCCGACGGCCCGTGGCCAGGCGGCCGGGCTGTACCAGTGCGCGTTCTATGTCGGCGGCAGCATCGGCGGCACGGCTGGCACCGCGGTCTTCGCACACGCCGGCTGGACGGCCCTCGTCGCCGTGGTCCTGTGCTGGCTCGCCCTTGCCGCCGCTGCCGCGGTGGCCGCCAGAGCTGGGGCGGCGGCGCTGGACCAGTCGTGGTCAGCGGGTGGTAGACATCCCCGACGCCGGCCGGGCGTAGAACGCTGTGGTGGCCCGCGGCAACCACAGCAGGCCGAGCGCCCAGAGCTTGACCGCGATCGAGACGGCCATGACGGCCTGCTGGGCAACGCCTCCCGCCGGTGAGGTCATCACGGCCACGTTAACCGCCGTTGAGACGACCATCAGGACCGTGGCCCTAATCCGGGTCCGCAACCGGCCCTTCCCGATCGCCACGGCCAGACCGAGGAACATCGCGGTGATGACCAGGTGAACCGCTGAGACCGACACCACGGCGTAGTGGACGGCGCTGTCGATCCCGTTCTCGCGTGTCACGCCCTCGTAGATCCAACTGCCCGAGATCCACCCGACGATACGGTCGTGGTCGGTCATATCGACGACGAGAAAGATCACCAGAGCCACGAAGTCCAGCGTGGCGATCCCGAGAAAGGCACGCCGCGCCCACACGATGGGAGCAGGAAGCAGAGCTGACGTCACGTTTCCCTCCTAGGACGACTACAGATTATCTGAACTAAACCTATCATGGGTCTGGCATACCCTTGCGGCCATGGCTCCCGATGGCGTGTTCGATCGACGCCCAACCGGCATGCTGCTGCGCTTCGCTCACCACCACGCCCGAGCGGCGGCCAACGAGGCGCTCCGCCCACTCGATCTGGACCTGCGCCACGTCGGCGTGCTCGCCGTGCTGTCCGAGCACGGCCCACAGACCCAACGACAACTGATCGACGCGGTCGAGTTGGACAAGTCGTCGATGGTCTACGTGATCGACAAACTGGAACGGCAGGGACTCGTCAGCCGAGAACGCACGCCTGCCGACCGACGCGCCTATGCCGTCACCGTCAGTGATCACGGTCGCGGACAGCTGAAGAAAGCCATCAGCATCGCCACCGAGGTCATGGACGAACTGCTCGAGTCCTTCACCGCCGACGACGTGCGCCAGCTCAACGACATGCTGCGGCGGATCATTTCAAACAGCCGAGAGCGGCGACAACGCCTCGCTGACGGCGAACGGCCGACGTAGCGGGAACACGGCCCCGGCACGTCCTTATCTGCTTGACGGCGCCAAACCGCGCTGATGACAATGAGACCGCGTTGTCTGGGGGATGACTCGGCGCCGAGTTGGCCCACGCTCGTACGGCATCCATGTGGCGGCCCCGAACGAGAACCGACCGAACTCGACGTGCCCGGAGAGACACATGAGCAAGCACTTCGCCTTCGTCACCCTGCCCGCTCACGGCCACGTGAACCCCACCCTGCCGCTGGTCAGGGAGCTGCTGCGGCGGGGACACCGGGTCAGCTACGCCACCGGCCCCGAACTTCTCCCCGCGGTACGGGAAACCGGCGCGACCCCGGTGGAACTGCCCTGGATTCTGGACACCGACACACTCGCGCGCGCGATCGCCGACCCGGACTACATGGCGGAGAACCTGTCAGTGATGATGGACTCGTTCCTGGACATCACCAAGGACTGCCTCCCACTGCTGATCGAACACTTCCAGCACGACCGGCCCGACATGGTGTGCTGCGAAAAGAGAACGGTGGGAGCCGCACTGGCCGACAAGCTCGACGTGCCCGAGGCAACACTGGTTCCCCACTTCGCCAGCAACGAATACTTCGACATGTGGGAACTGCTGATGCCCGCATTCGATCCCGAAGCGCCCGAACTGCGGGAGTTCCGGGCCAACGTGGCCGCGTTCGCGGCCGAGCACGGACTGGCGGCCGAACGACTGATGACCTCCAGTACGAACACCGGGGTGAACCTGGTGTTCATCCCCCGAGAATTCCAGATCGTCAACGAGACCTTCGACGATACCTTCCACTTCATCGGCCCATCCGTGGACTCACGGGTGTCCTCCGGTGACTGGCAGCCGCCCGGGGACGGCGCACCGGTATTGTTCATCTCCCTCGGCACCGTCTTCAACGACCGTCCGGAGTTCTTCACCCTGTGCGCCAAGGCCTTCGGCGACAGTGCCTGGCACGTGGCCATGGCCGTGGGCGAGAAGGTGGACCCTGCCACGCTGGGCGACATTCCGGCCAACTTCGAGGTCCGCCCCTATTTCCCGCAGACCACCGTGCTCCGCCACGCCACGGCGTTCCTCTCCCACGCCGGCATGAACTCCACCATGGAAGCCCTGCATTACGCGGTGCCTTTCATCGCGGTACCGCAACAACCCGAGCAGGTCGCCAACGCCGACCGCGTGGAGGAACTCGGACTCGGCCGGTGCCTGGACGCCTCAACCCTCACCGCGGATCTGCTGCGGAACACCGTGGACGAGGTCGCCAACAGCCCCGAAACTCGAGCGAACCTCGTTCGGTTCAGCCAGACAATCCGCACCAGCCGCGGAGCCACGGCCGGCGCGGACATCCTCGAGGCCCGTCTCGCCGGCGCCCCGACATGAGCTGACGTCACCCCCGGCTCTTGACCATCGCGAACCGCGGAGACGACACTGGGACCGTCGCGGCGTCGGTCCAATTCGGACCCCACAGATGCTGGGAGGGGCAACGGGCACATGAGCAGGCACGTCGTTTTCGTGCTCCCGCCCGCACACGGTCATGTCAATCCCACCCTGCCGCTGGTCAGGGAGCTGCTGCGGCGGGGACACCGGGTCAGTTACGCCACCGGCCCCGAACTTCTCCCCGCGGTACGGGAAACCGGCGCGACCCCGGTGGAACTGCCCTGGGCCCTGGACACCGAAGCGATAGCGCGAACCTTGGCCGACGCGGATCGCTCGACCAACAGCATCACAGCCAAGCTCGCCTGGTACCTGCGCACGGCCAAGGACTACTTCCCTGTCCTTGCCGAGCGCTTCCAGCACGATCGACCCGACATGGTGTGCTGCGAAAAAGGGATCCTGGGGTCAGCGCTGGCCGACAGATTCGGCGTACCCGAAGTCACGCTGGTTCCGTACTTCGCCAGCAACGAGCACTTCGACGTCTGGACGCTGGTGCTGCCGCGCCCTGTCCAACCGCGGGATCCGGACCTGCTCGACTTCCAGTCCGGGGTTGCCGCCTTCACCGCCGAGCACCGACTGCGCGTGCCGCTGATGGCGCCACACAAGTCGAACACCGGGGTGAACCTGGTGTTCATCCCCCGCGAATTCCAGGTCGCCGGCGACACGTTCGACGAGACCTTCCACTTCGTCGGCCCATCCGTGGGTGCACAGGTGTCCGGTGACTGGCAGCCGCCCCAGGACGACGCACCGGTATTGTTCATCTCCCTCGGCACCATCATGAACAACCAGCCGGAGTTCTTCACCCTGTGCGCCAAGGCCTTCGGCGACAGCGCCTGGCACGTGGCCATGGCCACCGGCAAACCGGTCAATCCTGCCACGCTGGGCGACATTCCGGCCAACTTCGAGGTCCGCCCCTATTTCCCGCAGACCACCGTGCTCCGCCACGCCACGGCGTTCCTCTCCCACGCCGGCATGAACTCCACCATGGACTCCCTGTACCACGCGGTGCCCCTGATCGCCGTGCCCCAACAACCCGAGCAGGTCGCCAACGCCGACCGCGTGGAGGAACTCGGACTCGGCCGGTGCCTGGAGGCCTCAACCCTCACCGCGGATCTGCTGCGGAACACCGTGGACGAGGTCGCCAACAGCACAGCGATCCGCACCAACCTCGCTCGGTTCAGCCAAACGATCCGCACCAGCGGCGGAGCCACGGCCGGCGCGGACATCCTCGAGGCCCGATTGTCCGCGACCGCACCATGACGCCGCCGCTACTCGGCCCCGGCTGGAACCGGCACCACCACCGTGCCCACCGCGCGGGCCACCACAAGAGCCGGCTCCAACACGTCAGCGGCGGACGACCCACGCTCAGGAGCGGCCCGACACACCACCCGAGCCTCGAAGCTGACCTCCCGCGACCGGTTGCCGATCCGAGTCAGCGTCCCGGTGGCCTCCACCACGTCACCTGCCAGAATCGGGGCAACAAACTCCACGTCGCGATAGCCGGCGAACAGCCCCTCGTCACCGTCGGTACGCACACACAACTCCGTGGCGACATCACCAAACAGGCCAAGCCCATAGGCGCCGTCGACAAGGCTGCCACCGTAGTGGGCATGCCCGTGCGGCACGTATCGACGGTGCGTGACCGAGAAACCCTTGACGAGGGCGGAACTCATACCGCGACCCCCTTCTTCAGCGTGTGTACCAAATAGCTGGCGACCTCACCTGGAGTCGTACCCCGGCCGAACACCCGGTCCACCCCTAGCTCACCAGCCATCAGGGGATCGAACCGAGGACCAACGGCCACCAGTGTCGGCCGCCGGTCCCCCATCGCCTCCCGAAACGCCGCCGACATCTCCTGCGTGTTGATGATGTGCGCGTCGCGCTGGGTCACGACCTGCGACACAAGAACCGCGTCGGCCCGTTCGCCCCGTGCCCTGCGGACCAACTCAGGCACCGACACCTGCGCGCCCAAGTTGATCACTTTGAGTTCCCGGTAGTACTCAAGACCCTTCTCCCCCGCGAAACCCTTGACGTTGAGGATCGCGTCGATACCAACGGTGTGCGCGTCGGTGCCGATACACGCCCCGACCACGACCAGCTTGCGGCCCAACGACTTGCGCACCTCGGTGTTGACCTCGTGCGGTGACAGCAGCGGATACTCGCGCTCCACCACGACCACCTCGTCCAAGTCGACAAGGTGGCCCACCGAGCCGTACACGACGACGAAGGTGAACTCAGAACCGATGGCGTGCGAGTGCACCACCATCGCCGGATCCACACCCATCTTGTTGGCCAGCTGCCGGGCCGCTCCCTCCGCCCGAGGACCGTGCGGCACCGGCAGGGTGAACGACATCTGCACCATGCCGTCACCGGTGGTGTCACCGTAGGGGCGCACGTGGCGTCGGTCGCTCACGATGTCGCCTCCGCTGAGACATGCACGTCGGCGATATCTGGTGTCGCCTCAGCGGGACAACGTGCTTCGGCAGTACTCGATGTCGCCTCAGCCGGACAACGTGCTTCGGCGAGCAACTCGCTTGCCGGGTTGCGGTACCCATCAGCCTTCTCCACCACACCATCGGCTCCCTTACCGCCCTCAGGCGGACGTTTCATCAGGCCGAAGGTGCCCTCGGCAATCGCCCGCAACAGCCCGTCGCCCACGATGCGCTCCAACAGGTCGACCGCCTCACCAAGCACCTGGTGGGCCCGCTTGACGATGAACCCGTCCGGGGCGGGCCGGAAGTCCTCCCGCAAATCGCCGACAGCGTTGAGCACGTAGCGGACATTGGCCAACGCCAGATCACGGTCGGAAAGGAACGGCGTCACCACCGCCTCGGTCATCATCCCGACCAACAAGATGCCCTGCCCGGTCAGAGCACCGACCAGGTTGAAGAACCCATCCAGCAGGTAGCCCTTGAACACGTCGCCGGTCATGTGCTTGGTCGGCGGCATCCACTTCAGCGGCGCATCGGGAAACAGCTCACGGGCCAGCAGCGCGTGCGCCAGCTCGAGCCGGAACGAGTCGGGAAGATCCGGATTGATCTCGAACGCGTGCCCAAGACCCAGCAGCTCGTCAGGCAGCCCCGCCTCGTGCGCGAAGTGCTCGTTGAGCAACTGCGACACCGTCACCGTGTGCGCGGCCTCCACCGCGTCCGCCGTGGTCAGGTAGTTGTCTTCGCCGGTGTTGATGATGATCCCGGCCCGTGCGTGCACCTGGCGAGAAAACCGCTGATCGACGAAAGTACGGATCGGGTTGATATCGCGGAACAGGATCCCGTACATCGAGTCGTTGAGCATCATGTCCAACCGCTCGAGCCCGGCGAGCACCGCGATCTCCGGCATGCACAGTCCCGAGGCGTAATTGGTCAGCCGCACGTAGCGGCCCAGCCGCGCGGACACCTCGTCCAGCGCCGCCCGCATAATCCGGAAATTCTCCTGCGTCGCGTAGGTGCCGGCGAACCCGTGATGGGTGGCCCCTTCCGGCACGTAGTCCAGCAGCGACTGGCCCGTGGAGCGGATCACCGCGATCACGTCGGCGCCCGCCCTGGCGGCGTTGCGGGCCTGCACGACATCCTCGTCGATGTCCCCGGTCGCCACAATCAGGTAGATCCACGGCCGCCGCGGCGGATCACCAAGCCTTGCGACCAGCTTGTCCCGCCGGCCCCTGTTGCGGTCCACCGTGCGCAGCCCCCTGGCGATCGCGATGCGCGCGGCCTTCCCGGCACGCTCGGCGTCCTTGCCCGTGGGCACGGTGAACGCGACCTGGCCGGCCCCAGTGGCCTCAGCCAGCTCCGTCAAGGTAGCGAACCCGTGTTCCCGCAACGCATGGAACGCCGGCAGCGCCACACCATGTTCGAGTCCACACTGCTCACGAATGGTGTCCACCACACGATTCACCCAGGGCACATCACCAGCCCGGTGCGTGGTATCGGCGCCGGTGATCCCCGCCAGCCGCAGAGTCGCCCGCTCCACGGCAACCGTCGTGTGCGCCTTGGCCAAGGCGATCACCGGCTCCGCGGCGAGCGCGGCGAGTGCCCTCGCCCGCGCGACCACATCCGGATCAAGGTCAAGCAGGGTCACCGCAGCGCCCCTTCCCGGTCAAAGATGGTCTCTCCACAAAGCACCGTGCGCAGGCATTCCGGCACCGCGGCACCCTCATCGAGAACGGGCAGCACCGGTTCACCCGCCACCCCGGCCACCAGCTCCTCCACCCGCCACACCGCGTAGGTCGCCGACGCACCGGGCACCAGCGTTCCAGCCAACCGGTCAACGACGCCGGCAGCCCGCCATCCGCCCCGGGTGTGCGCGGTGAACGCCGCCCGCGCCGAGATCCCGAACCCGTCGGTCCGATGGTGCACCGCGGCCCGCACCGCGGCCCACGGATTCACCGGCGTCACCGGCGCGTCTGAGCCGAACGCCAACCCCATTCCCGCCGAGGACAGCACCGAGAACGGATTGAGCCGAGTGCCGCGGTCGGCACCGAGCCGCCGGGCGTACATCCCGTCGGCGCCACCCCACTCGGCGTCGAACACCGGCTGCACCGAACCGATCACACCCAGCCCGGCCAGCGCCGCCGCCTGCCGCGCGTCAATCATCTCCAGGTGCTCCAGCCGATGCCGACAGGCAGCCAGCGCGGCCACACCCACCGCCTCAGCGGCCCGTTCGAAACCGGCCACCACCACGGCGATGGCGGCATCCCCGATCGCATGGAACCCGGCTTGCAGCCCGGCACGGGTACACGTGATCACATGCTCGCGCACCTGCTCGGCGTCCAGGTACAGCGTTCCCGAGCCGCTCGGGGAGTCCGTGTAAGGAGCACACAACGCGGCCGTGCGGGAACCGAGGGCTCCGTCGACGAACAGGTCGCCGGCAACCCCCCGCGCCCCAACCGCGACGGCGGTGTCCACCGCACCCAGTTCGCCCCAGTAGCCCACCACCTCAGGTCCACCCCGCACAGCCAGCAGATCGGCGAGATCGTCCACACCGGAAATATCCGGTCCAGCACACTCGTGCACGCCGGCCAACCCGCGTGCCGCGGCGTGCCGCAGGAAACCGGCCTGCGCCCGCCGCCGCATCACCGGCGTGATCGACTCCTTCGCCGCCCGTCGGACGTCATGGTGGGCCTGCCCGGTCAGCGGCCCGTCCGGCGACCACCCCTGCGCGGTCCGCGCCCCCGGCGCCAACGCCACCAACGCCGTCGACGCGACCGCGGAATGCACATCGATCCGCGACAGGTACACCGGCCGGTTCCCGGCCGCTTCGTCCAACTCCGCCCGACCCACCCACTGCCGCCCCACCCAGCGCGTCTCGTCCCACCCGTGCCCCCACACCGTTTCCCCCGGCGCGGACCGCACGGCCGCGAGCAACTCCGCGGCCGAGCCGCACCCGGTCAGGTCGAGCCCGGTCAGCATCAAGCCAGCAGACGTGGCGTGCACATGGGCATCCACGAAAGCCGGCGCAACAAAGGCACCATCAAGACGGACCACCTCAGCGGACCCGCCATAGCGGGCGACACCATCGGCATCCGTTCCCACCCACGCCACCCGTGCGTCGACCACCGCGAGCGCGGTCGCGTCAGGACGAGCCGGGGAATACACCCGGCCACCGACCAACAGGGTCGCGGAGGAAGCACTCGCGCTCACGGCTCGCCAGTGCGCCTTTCCCGCTGGGCGAAAATGGCCCGCACCCCCGGCGTCTCGCGAAGCAGCCGCAACGCGAACTCCGCATGCCCTGGCACGTAGCCGTTGCCGATGATCAGCTCCACATCGGCCGCTAGCCCCTCGGCACCAAGCGCGGCGGCCGCGAACGACGTCGCCATCGAGAAGAACACGACCGTACCGCCTGCGGCGGTGGCCAGCACAGCACCGTGCTCACAGCCACCCACATCGACGCACACCACCGTCACCTCGACCGGATCACCGACCGCGGCGGCCACCGCCACCGGATCGCGGGCGTCGGCAACGACCACCTCGTCAGCCAACCCCGCCGACGCCACGACCGCGGCCTCGGCCTCAGTAGGCACCAGCGCCACCAGCCGCGCCGCGCCGGCTGCCCTCGCCGCCGCAAGGGCCAACGAACCCGACTTCCCGCCACCGCCAAGCACGCACACCGACTTCGCCCGCCTGGCACGCACGATCCGATCGGTCAGCGCCGGCGCCCCGCACACGTCCAGCACCGACAACGCCAGCCCATCGGCTATGTCCCCCGGCAACACCGCGGCGATCGACCGGCCGAACAGCACCGCTGTCCCCTCGCACGGCACCTGCTCACCAAGACCGTCCCAACGGCGCAGCCCGTCGGTGATCCGCAACGGGGTCAGCGTCAGCGACACCAGCGTGGCCACCCGGTCACCAACGGAGAGACCGAGCGGGGACTCCGGCCCGACCGCACGCACAGTGCCCAGCAGCATTCCCCCCGAACCGGTCACCGGATTCTGCATCTTCCCGCGCCACGCCACGATGTCCAGGACGGCCGCACGCACCGCCGCGCCGTCGCCGTACTGCTCCCGCAGCTGCCGATACGACGCGGCGTCGAGGTTGAGCCGCTCAACGTCGATCACGACCTCGTCGGGCCATGGATCCGGAGTGGCGTCCAGCCGCAGCGCCTGCTGCGGCAGCACTCCCACCGGCTCCACCACCCGGTGCAGCCCGATCGGCGAGCTTCCCGACGAACAACGGTTCGTGCCGTCTCCGTCACGCGCCACTACCAGACTCCTTCACGTCCGGACACGGCCAAGCCGGAAGATTTACGTCCGACTGCGACTCTGGCAGCATATCTTTACGTGACCCGGATGGCGACAAGTGGAGGTGGAGTAGGGATGACCGCGCTGTTCCCGACCGACATCAGCCCAACCACCCTCTCCGCGGCCGTCGAACACTTCCCACGGCAGCCCTACGAGTACTGCCGGCGGGAGCTGGTCGAGCCCGACTGGCGTCGCTTCCCCGGCTGGCGGGAGGTCACCGACGCCCAGTGGCGCGACGCCCAGTGGCAACGCGCACACTGCGTGAAGAACACCAAACAGCTGCGCGCGGTCCTCGGCGACCTGCTCACGGAGGACTTTCACCAGGACCTGCTCGCCGACCAGCGTGACCTCGCCACCATGTCCATGCTGCTGCCGCCGCAGATGCTCAACACCATGGCCGTTGCCGCGCCCACCACGCCCCAGGCCTTCACCGCCGCCTTCTACGCCGACCCGGTGCGGCGATACATGCTTCCCGTGGCCAGCGACCGTGAACCGACCTGGCCGAGTCATCCCCACTCCGCCCGCGACTCACTGCATGAAGCCGAGATGTGGGTGGTGGAGGGCCTCACCCACCGGTATCCCACCAAGGTGCTCGCCGAGATGGTGCCCACCTGCCCCCAGTACTGCGGGCACTGCACCCGGATGGACCTCGTCGGCAACTCCACGCCCCAGATAGCCAAACACAAGCTCACGCTCAAACCGGTCGACCGGCAAGATGCCATGATCGACTATCTCAAGCGCACTCCCGGTGTACGCGACGTCGTCGTCTCCGGGGGCGACGTGGCCAACATGCCCTGGCCGCAACTGGAATCGTTCCTGATGCGACTGCTGGACATCGACACCGTCCGCGACATCCGGCTCGCCACCAAAGCACTCGCCGGCATGCCCCAGCACTGGCTGCAGCCCAAGGTCGTCGAAGGCCTCGAACGGGTCGCCCGCACCGCCCACCGCCGCGGCGTGAACCTCGCCATCCACACCCACGTCAACCACGCGCAGTCGGTCACCCCGCTGGTCGCCGAAGCCGCCCGCACCGCCCTCGAGATCGGCGTTCGCGACGTCCGCAACCAGGGCGTGCTCATGCGGGGCGTCAACGCGACCGCGAACGACCTGCTCGACCTGTGCTTCGCGCTGCAGGGCGAGGCCAACATCGTGCCCTACTACTTCTACATGTGCGACATGATCCCCAACGCCGAACACTGGCGGCTGGCGGTGTGGGAGGCGCAGGAGCTGCAGCACGCGATCATGGGCTATCTGCCCGGTTACGCAACCCCGCGTCTGGTGTGCGACGTGCCCTACGTCGGCAAGCGCTGGGTCCACCAGCTCTGCGACTACGACCGGGAACGCGGAATCTCCTACTGGACCAAGAACTACCGAACCGGGATCGAGCTGGACGACCCCGAAGCCCTGATCCGCCGGTACCCGTTTTACGACCCGATCCACACCCTGCCCGACGCCGGAAGGGCCTGGTGGTCACGGCAGACCGGATAGCCCCGGTCCGGTAGACTCGACCCCTGATGCGGGACATCCCTCGGCGGTTGGTGTTCGCCTGTGCACTGCCGGCGGTCGCCCTGGTGGCGCTGGCCGGCGACCATCCATTTCCGACACTCGCCGGTCCTCCCGCCGACGCACCCCGGGCGATCGTCGCGCTCGGCGACAGCACCGCCTCCGGCGAGGGCGCCGGCTCCTACCTGCCGGGCACCGACGGCGAGCACGACGACTGGTGTCACCGGTCCCCCAACGCCATGATCGACCACGTATCCGTCCCGGGCGTCACCAAGATCATCAATCTCGCCTGCTCCGGCGCCGGAGCCGACCGCCTCACACTGGACGGAACCGCCCACTCGGCCGAACCCTCTCAGGCAAGCCAGCTCGCCGCCCTCGCGGACAAATATCGTGTCGTCGCCGTCACCGTCGCCGTTGGCGCCAACGACGACCCGCAGTTCAGCGGGCTCATCGTCCGGTGTGTCCAAGCCGCATTCGACACCAGCCAGCCCGGCTGCGGACGCCAGGTCGACGGCCAGTGGCCGGCCAAGATCGCCGCCATGGTCCCCAAGGTCGTCCAGGCACTGCGAGACATTCGCACGGTCATGAGCGACCACGGCTACTCCGACAGCGCATACACACTCGTGCTGCAGTCCTATGCGGCACCGGTCGGACCCGACACCATCCTGAGTCTGCGTAACCTCAACGGCTGCCCATTCCGCATCGACGACCTGCGCTGGGTCCAGGACAAGGGCGTGTCAGCGTTGAGCGCCGGCCTTCGGTTGGCCGCGCGGATGGCTGGGGTCCGCTTCCTCGACCTGTCCCAAGCCGGCATCGGGCACGAGGCGTGCTCCGGCAACGTCGAATGGTTCACCCGCCTCACCCTTGACCTCGCGGACTTCGAGAACAACACCCGCTACCAGCACGCGCTGCAGGAGTCCTTCCATCCCAACGCGAAGGGCTACACCGCGTTCGGTGGCTGCATGAGCCGTTTCCTCGCCAGCACCGATCTCAGTGCCGCCTGCGTACCCAACGGCAACGACGGTCTTCGGCTCAACCGCACAGACGACTGAGACCACAGCTCGATTCTCGCTGACACAGATCGGCCCAGGCCTGTGGCCGTTTTGTGTCTCTTCGCGTGGCTTGAGTCAGTCTTGGTTATTCTGTATCAGTTCTCACTGAAGTAATAGTGATGCATACCTGCATGGTCCAGACAGGCCGCCGAGCTGGCGTCAGTCATGTGCGCCGTGGCCACATCCCGTCCCTCGAGCTGACGGAACCGCCACAATTACCAGGTCAGGAGCTTGGCAAGCCATATCCACTCACAATTTCTCGGATACCGCGGCGGCCCGGCGCTGGTGAAAAAGCGCCAGGGGCCAGCTTTAGAAGTCCTTTAGGATTGCAAGGGCACCTCTCTAGCGGCATACCTGATACTCGGGCGCGGCTCAACAGGGCCTTGTCGAACGGGAGCGCGATGATTATCAGCCTCAACAGGATAACGGTGACCGGCTGCCCGCCCGAGGAGTACGAACGAGTTTACCAGCGGGCCAGTGACCTGATGGCAACCCAGCCCGGCCACGTCAGTCAGCTGTTCGTCCGATCCGAGACGTCACCTAAGGTGTATTTCGCTGTCGCGGAATGGGAAAGTCTCGAGCATTACGCGGCCCTCGCGGATGTCAAGGAACTGGTGGACGTCTTCGCGTCGGTTATCTCGCTGTCCGATGCGCCGTCTCCGGAGGATGACAAGATCGAAGTCGAGCACCATAAGGCCGATGTCGTCTACGAGGGAGTGTCCGAACCCGTTCCAGTCTCCTCACCGGAACCCAGGATGGTCTGCCTGAACAAGATCACCCTTGTGGACTGCGAGGATCGGGAGTACGAGGAGGTCTACCGCAAGGGCAGCGACTACATGGCGGCACAGCCTGGGCACATTCGCCACAAACTAGTCCGCTCCCAGCTGGACCCCACTGTCTACTTCAGCGTTGCCGAGTGGCAGAACATCGACTTCTACCGACGCCTCGACGAACTCGACGAACTCACCGAAATCTTCAGCCGGGTGAACAGCAAGATAGACATCGAAAACCACGAGTGCGTCGTGGCCTACGAGCACGGATAGGAATACGGACTTCAGATCGGCACCAGCCAGTGGACTAGTGGCTGGTGCCGACGACTGACGTTGCCTGCCTACCGAATGTGTAAGGAGTCGTCGAGATGCGGAAACTGTTCGTGCTGACAACAGTCCTCGCGCAAATCACGATATGGGGGACCACAGCGGCGAGTGCCCAGGCACACCCCTCGCCTCGCCAGCACCAGGTGGCGGAGGGATCATTCATCGTCACTCATTGGACCAGCGAGCCCTACCAGACTACACCGGACGGCGCCACGCTGAGCCGGTTCAGCTGCACGGACACCATCCAGGGAGACGTACGCGGCGACGGTTCGGCCGAAGCCCAGATGTTCAATCGACTCGACGGCGGGACCAGCTATGCCGGAATGATTCTGATCACCGGTCAGCTCGCCGGCCGTTCGGGCAGCTTCATCGTGCAGACCGTGGGAACGTCCGTCGGCACCGCATCGAGCAGCACGTGGACCGTGGTACCCGGGTCCGGCACCGGCGAGCTGCGGGATCTACGCGGAGACGGAGTGGAGATCGGCAGCGAGACCGAGGGCTGGCGTGCCCACTATCGGCTCGACTACTACTTCCAGTAAGACGTCTGCTCGGTTCGGGCGTGGCCCCCGTGCCACGCCCGAACCGAGCAGGTCAGGAGACCTTGCTGGGTGTCAGCCGGTCGCGACGGCCTCGACCGCCAGTTCTCCCGCCGTCCCGGTCCTCCCGAGGCGAAGCAGCACCATGATGGCAGCGATGACGAGCACGACCGCACCCGTCATCCACCCCAACACGATGTGCAGGCCAGCCGTGTAGCCGGGTCCCGCCAGCTGCCCGTTCGTCGTAGTAGCGAGCACCGCGCCCACCACCGCGAGAACAATGGTTTCGATGGCAAGCCGGAAGGTGTTGAGCATTCCGGCCGCCGTACCGGCTCGGGACGGGCTGACACTGCTGATCGCCACTCCGTCGACCGTCCCGGTCGCCAACCCCAGGCCGCACCCCATCGTCAACAGCGGTCCGAGCAGACCGCCCACACCGATCCCCGGAGCGATCACGATCAGCCAGGCCGCGCCCGCACCGATCAGAGCGACCGCGAACACGACAACGGCCATCGGCGACACCCACTTGCTGATCATGCTGCCCAGCAGCGGGAGCACCAGAGTGGGACCGGTGAGCAGCACCAAGGTGAGTCCGGCCACCTCGGAACCCAACCCCAGAACGCCGGTGAAGTAGGACGGCAGGTAGATCACCAAGGGGATGGGCACCGAGAGAATCGTGGCGGCGGCCAGAAGGATCGCGATGAAGCGCAAGTTGGTCAACAGTCGCAGGTCGAACATCGGTTGCGCCTGTCGTTGCTCGACACCGAAGAACGCCGCCAACAGAATGATCGAACCAAGGAACGCGCCGAGCACCGCTGGGGCGGACCAACCCCACGACGGTCCCTGAACAAGCCCGAAAATCAGCAGAAGCAGCGCTCCGGTGAACGAGGCGGTGCCAGGCCAGTCCACCCGCCGCGACCCAGGCACGAGGGACTCCGGCAACAGCGGCACGAGGCTCAGCGCACCGAGCCCCGCCAGTGCGGGCACCCCAAACACCGCACGCCAACCGAAGGCGTGCATCAGCAGCCCGGCGACGGTGGGCCCCAGCGCGAGCCCGACCCCCAGAGCGGTACCGAACAGTCCGAAGGCCCGAACCCGGGCCCGGCCCTCGAAGCTGGAAGCCAGCAGCGCAGCCGCGCTGCTGGATGCCGCCGCCCCGCCAACGCCGGCGATCACTCGAACGACGTCGAGCAGGACAACGTTCCAGGCGAGCGCGCTGAGCACCCCGCCGACAGCGAAGACGGCGACACCGGCCGCGAATATCTTGCGCCTGCCCACCATGTCCGCCAGTGAGCCGGAGGCAAGCATGAAACTGGCGAAGGTCGCGAGGTAGCCGTTCACCACCCACTGCACGGACGCAAGGGACCCATGGAGCTCACTGGTGATGACCGGCAGCGCCACCGAGGCGCCCGTCAACGTGATCGGCAGCGACAAGCTCGACAGCACAACGGCGACTAGGGTGATCGTCGGTTTCGTACGCACGGCTCCCTCTCGGTGGATGACGGCGGCGCCGCTTTCGCCGCCGTCACTACAGCTTGCACGCTCTACATAACCTGAGGTCAAGAGGCGGCGGCGATCTCCTCCCGATCCGGTGCGACCTGCCGCCGGGACTTGCCGAGCAGCACGCGGACGACTACCGCCGCGACCGCGCAGATGCCCGCAACGGACCACAAGGTGATCCGCCACGCCGCGGTGAACTGCTCGGCGAGGAAATCCCTGTTGGGACCGGCAAGATCGCCGGCAGTGACCCGGTTGGCGAGTTCACCGGTGCCCACTCGCGCTTGGACCAGGGCGGTCAGCACAGCACCGAACACCGCGATGACCAGCGCCTCACCGCCGTTGCGGAGCGTGTTGAGAAAGCCCGCCGCCATACCGACCCGATCCGGCTCGACCTGGTTCATCGCCTGGGCGTCGGTGATACCGAACGAGATTCCCATACCGACGCCGATGACCACCAACGGTCCGAGCAGCTCCTCGATCCCCATACCGGGGTGCAGAACCGTAAGCCACGCGTTGCCGGCGGCGACCATCAGCAACGACAACGTCATCAGGCCACGGGCCGAAACGCCTCGATTCACCAGCGCACCACCGAGCATCGGCACCAGCAGCATCGGCACGGTCAGCATCAGCATGGTGAGCCCGGCGGACTCGGCCGACGCCCTGTTCGCGCCCTGAAAGTAGATCGGTAGATACACCAGGATCCCGATGAAGCCCACCGACGTGGACACGGTGCCGAGGCACCAGCCCATGAACCTCGCGTTGCGGACAAGGGACAGCTCCAGCACGGGGTGCGCCGTCCGATTCTCCCTGAACACGAACACCACGATCAGGAGCAGACCGGCGACGAGACCGATGGCGCCACCCCACTCGCCCTGCGGACTCTGGATGAAGCCGAACATCACCAGGCCGAGGCCGGCGACGAAGGTCACCACTCCGGGCCAGTCGACACGGGGACGGTCAGCCGACCGCGACTCCGCGACGAAGATGGCACCCAGCATGATCATCACACCAACCACAGCGAAAGTCAGGAAGCTGGCCCGCCAGCCGAGCCCGGTGACCAGCCAACCAGCGAGGAACGGACCCACCACGACGCCCGCACCGCCCGTCGTGCCCATCGCGGCGAACGCGCGGGTGCGACCGGCGCCCCCGAACGTCGCCGCCAGGATCGCACCACCGCTGGCCATCACGCCGCCCGCGCCGATACCCGCGACCGCGCGCGCAGCGTCGAGCAGCCAGATGTGCTCCGCCACCGCGCACACCAGCGCCCCGCCGGCGAACAGCGTCGTGGTGATGACGAACATCCGGCGACGGCCGATCAGGTCCGACAGCGAGCCGCACACCAAGGTGAAAGCGGACAGCGCCAGGTTGTACGCGGCCACCACCCACTGTAGTGCCGCACCGGACGCATGGAGATCAGCGCCGATCCGGGGAAGCGCCACTCCCGTTCCAGCGATCGACATCGCGACAGCGAAAACACCCAGCAACACCACTGCCAGCGTCACCGCTGAACTCGTCAACCGACCTCTGTCCGCGAACATGTCGTTCACCGGTTCGCCTTTCGAAGAAGCATGGCAAATGGCTCCGCAACCCGCGCAGGGACTGTCCGTTCGCCTGGTAACACAGTGATGACCGGCTCCGGTCACCGGAGCGAAGCGGTGGTCAAGTTTCTCCGCCTCCCGCTCCGGCCGTCAAGTAGATCACTGTCGCCAGCCGGCCCAGAACCGGCTCCGTGGAGACTCGATTTGTTCACGAGACCGACGATATAAACTGACAGGGAGCCGAATCCGCCTTTTCCAGCTGACCGTGGTGAAAAGGAATTACTGTATTCAGAACATGATCGGCAGCAGGGCGGCGGCACCACGACTGAGATCGCCACCGCGCGGGTCTCCGTCAGTGGGGTGACCGGCACCCTCATCCACGTTCGTCCAGCCAGGCGGCCCAGCGGTCCAGCGCCTGCTGCGGATCGTGGCGTCCGACACCGACCCGGAACCGGTCCTTGGGCATCGGAGCCAGCTCCGACCGAAAGATGCTGGCCGGCAGCAGCAGCACACCCTTCTGCTCGACGAGTTCCGCGCACATGGCCTCGACTCCGTCTGCACCGAGGTAGCGGGGGTAGCAGACACAGCCACCCTGCGGTGGCTCCCATTCGAACAGGTGGGGGAACTGGGCGAAGAAGGCATCGAAGAGCGGGACGTTCTCGGCGATGATTCGCCGGTTCCGTTCCAGGATCCGCGCACGGGCCCGCAATGCTATCAGGGCGAGTATCTCACTCGGCCCCGAGTTGCAGATCGAGGTGTAGTGCTTGGCGTGCTCCAGTCGGCTCAGGACGACCCGGTCCCGGCAGGCGATCCACCCGATCCTCAGGCCCGGCAGGCCGTAGGCCTTCGACATCACGTTCAACGACAGCGCCGTCGCGGACAGGTCGGCGGCCTGCGGCAGCGACCGCCGGGGCGCCCGCTCGACACCGCGGAAGACCTCGTCGCTGAACAGTCGGACACCGCGGTTCTCACAGAGCTCGACAAGCCCGCGCCAGGTGCCCTCGTCAGGAACGACACCGGTGGGGTTGTTGGGAAAGTTGACCGACACCACTCGTGTGGTGGGACGCAGAGCCTTCTCGACGGCCTCCACGTCAAGCGCCCACCCGTCCTCCGCCCGCAGTGGGACGCCGGTGACCTCGCCGATGGACATCGGAACGGTCTCGGCCGCCTGGTAGTTCGGTGCCACGACAACCGCATGGTCCCCGGAGTCCAGCAGCACCTGCATCGCCAGGTAGATCGCTTCGTCGGCGCCGGCGAAACACAGCACGTCCTCGGCGGCCACGCGGTCGTAGGTGTCGGCGATCGCCTCCCGCAGCGCGGGCAGACCGTACGTCTCGGTGTAGCCGAGATCCAGCGACTCCCATCGCCTCCGACTGTCGTCGTCGGCCATGTCCAGCAAACTCGCCAACGGCAGAGTCTGCAGATCCGAGGCGGTCAGGTTGTACTGGGCGACGAACTCCCAGCGGGAGAAGTACTTCTCCAACCGGAAGTCAGGAAGCGTCGGCATGGGAGGCCGGCTCCTTCCGCACCTCGGTGAGGAGCTGGTAGATCGTGGACCTACCGACCCGCATCGCCCGTGCCACGGTGGGCACCGAGTGCCGCTGGCTGAAGACACCAGCCTTGCCCAATCGGGCAAGCAGGGCGAGCCGGTCCTGTCTGGTCAGTCGCTCGACCCGAACACCGCGGTCCCGGGTGTAGCCGCCGACGATGTCGTTGACCGTCTCGGTCCAGTCCCTTCGAACAACGCCCGCGGCTGGTTCTCCACCGGTGCCGCGAACGTGGACAGCACCCGCGCGGCGTCGTCGAACACCGTGCGGTCCATGTTGATGCACAGCACGACCTCCGCCCGGCCCCGGTCGTCGCGCAGGACGGCGCTGACGCTGGACAGCCGGCGTCCGTCGGCCAACGACTTCAGGTAGGGCCCGTACACGTCGGTGCCGGCCGGGCGCAGCCCGTCGGGCTCGCCGAGCAGCGAACGGTCTCCCACGACGCGTCCGGACACGGCGTTCCAGATGGCCAGAACCCGATCGTTCTCGGGGTCGTGGAGGACCACCTCGGCATGGGGTGACAGCAGACGGGCCACGGCTTCGCACGCGGGCGCCCACTGGCTCACTGAAGAACGGTCCACCATGGTGTGGACGCTACATCCAGCACGGACACGATGCCCATACCGCGGACCGCCGCGCCGGCTGGGCTTGACCTTCAGGCCCGAATTTTGACCTTCCCCCTGGGACAGGGCGCAGTGTGGGGTGGCCCTGTGTCCCGGCGACACGACAGAATCCGATCTGCATCGGCGAGAGGCACGCGTCGGCGATCGCTACCTGCTGTGCACCGACGGACTCCACGGAGTCCTCCCGGAGGGCCGCCTGCACCACGCCCTCGAGGCCACCTCGAACCCGCAGGACACAGTGGACCTCCTCTGCTCCCTCGTCCACGATGTGGGGGCGCCGGACAACGTGGCTTGTCTTGTCACCGATGTGCTGACCCCGTCCTAACCGCGCGTCCGCCGACGCCCTCGTGTCGGCCACGGCCGACATGAGGGCGTCCTACCCTGGACCCGTGCAGACGATGTCGTTGGCCCAGGTCGCGGCCGTCCTCGCCGACCCGACTCGGGCGGCCATGTGCCTCGCGCTCATGGATGGAAGGGCGTGGACGGTCGGCGAACTGGGGCACGCCGTCGGGGTCGCGCCGTCGTCGGCCAGCGAGCAGGTCGCCAGGCTCACGGCGGCAGGCTTCGTGGACAGTGTCCGCCAGGGACGACACCGCTATGTCCGAATCACCGACAGCAGGGTGGCCGAGCTGATCGAGCGCCTGTCCGATCACGAGGCGCCGCCTCGGCCGACGGGGCTGCGGTCCTCGCTGCGCGCGCGGCGGCTCGCCTTCGCAAGAACCTGTTACGACCACCTGGCCGGCAGGCTCGGGGTGACCATCCGGCAACGCATGCTCGCCACCGGCCTGCTGGACACGAGCAACGGTCTGGCGCTCACCGCCACCGGGCACCAGGTGCTGACCGGGCTGCGGGTGGCCATTCCCGAGGGTGGACGCCGGCCGCTGCTGAGGGAGTGCCTGGACTGGACCGAGCGCCGCGAGCACCTGGCTGGCGCCCTACCCGCCGCCCTGTTCGCCCACGCTGTGGGAAACGGCTGGCTGAGACGCGGTGCCGACCGGAGCGTCCACCTCCTGCCCGCGGGCCATTCGCCTTTTGCCGCTCTGGGTGTTTGCTTGGCCGATCTTGGTCTGTAACCGCTAGCTGTTGCGGGTCAGGACGTTCGCGACGGGGCACGGCCATGGGGTGAGTCATGCTGAGAAGCTTCTGATGCTGGTCTCGCGAGAGGCTTCGGCAGTCCTCTCGGATCACTATTTGGGCTGACTGGTGCTGACAGGCGTGCCGTGCGGTCGCTGAACAGGCTCGGGTCGGTGAGGAGTCGGTCGAGCATCGAGCGGGCCGCGTCGATCCGGTCGATGTCGTCGGTCATCCGTCGTCGTTCGTGGAGGAGGCGGTCCCGGCAGTCCTCCAGTAACAGGCTCTCGCCGGCGATGCAGGAGACGATCTCGGTGATGAGGTCCATGCGTAGGCCGGCCGCGAGCAGGGCCTGGATGTGTTCGACGGTCTGCACATCGGCGTCGTGGAAGGTCCGGTACCCGCTTGGGGTGCGCTCCGGCTTCAGAGCTCCCTTTTCCTCGTAATACCGCAGCGCGCGCACACTGACCCCGGTCTGTCGCGACAACTCGCCGATCTTCATTGAAGCCTCCACGCCTCTGGGGCTTGACTCTCACGTCGACGTCAGACTTTAGCGTGGCGCTATGTTTCGTCTCGCAACTTTGATGTTCTGCGTCTTCTCCATCACCACCGGCGAGTTCGTGGTGGCCGGGATCCTGCCGCGGGTCGCCGCCGATCTCGAGCTCACGGTCGGTAGCGCCGGCCTGCTGGTCACTGCCTATGCCATCGGCATGATCATCGGCGGTCCCATCCTCACGGCGCTGACCGCCGCAGCGGACCGCAAGAAGCTGATGCAGGTGCTGCTCCTCGTCGCGGTCGTCGGCAACGGCGTGTCTGCGCTTGCTCCCGGCTTCTCGCTGCTGCTGGCCGCAAGAGTGCTGACCGCGCTGGTGACCTCGACGTTCTTCGCCCACGCGATCGTGGTCGCGGTCAATTCGCGTCCCTCGGACCAGGCCGCCAGCACCGTGGCGCGGCTGGTGTTCGGGATGAACCTGGCGATGATCATCGGCGCCCCAATTGGCACCGTGATCGGCGGGCAGTGGGGCTGGCGGGCGACCTTCGTGGCCATCGGGATCGCCTGCCTGATTGGTCTGGCCCTGGTCTCGTGGTTGATCGAGACTCCGCGCAAGGAGACCAGGACCTCGGCCGTCGCGGAGCTGTGGGTGCTGCGACGCCGGCCGGTGCTGTTGGCACTGTCCATTACCGCGGTCGGCAACATCGGCGCGCTGATGGTCTTCAGCTACCTTGCGCCCCTGCTCACCGGGCTGGCGGGGCACCCCCTCGGCCGCCTGCCCGCGCTCCTCTTCGCGTACGGTGTCGGGGCGACGATCGGCAACCTCATCGGTGGTGCCCTCTACGACCGGAACCCCCGTCTGTGCCAGCCCCTGCTGCTGGGGCTGCTTGCAGGCTGCCTGATCGCTACCTGGTTTGTGGCCTCCATGCCGTGGCCGACCGTGGTAGCCGTGGTCGTGATCGGCGCGCTCGCCTTCTCGATCATCCCTGGTATGCAGGCCCGCGTCATGCACAGCGCCGCAGGAGCGCCCACCCTGTCCATGGCCGTCAACGCCTCGGGATACCAGGTGGCCGCCGCCTGCGCCGGAGGGCTCGGCGGACTGATCACCGACTCCGCAGCTGGCCCTCGGCCTATCTACCTCGTGGCCGCCGGGCTCACCGTCTGTGGCCTGCTACTCACCCTGACTGGCCCGCGCACCACACAACAATCCGCCCCCGAGAAGGTGACCAATCAGTGAGTTCCGCTCGAGTCGAAACGCTCCACCGCAACTCGCCGCTGTCCGCGGAGGCTCGTCGTCGCCTCATCGAGAGATGCCGAACCCGGCCGATCGCCCACGTCGCCGACGAGATGGGGATCTCCCGCGCCTGTGCCTCGAAGTGGGTCAACCGATACCGCCGCCACGGCGAGCTCGGACTGCGGGACCGCTCCTCAACACCACGCGGCCAACCCAACGCGACAACGCAGGAGGTAGTCGCCCGAATCGAGGAGCTCCGGCGGACCCAGAAGTGGTCGGCATCCCGAATCGCGTTCGAACTCCAAGCTGAAGGAATCACGACTAGCCGCCGCACCGTGTCACGACACTCGGCCAGACTCGGGCTGAACCACCGCAAGTTCATCGACCCCAACGGAGAGTCGAACCGAGAAAGCCGCAAAATCACCGCCCGCCGACCCGGACACATGGTCCATGTCGACGTGAAGAAGGTCGGCCGCATCCCCGACGGCGGAGGGTGGCGAACCCATGGACGTGGAAGCCAACAGGCCAAGGAGGTCGAGCGCCACAAGAAGAGGAGCGGCCGCGGCGGCTACGTCTACCTGCACTCCGCCGTCGACGGCCACACCCGCCTCGCCTACACCGAACCTCTCCCAGATGAAAGGGCGGCCACCACGATTGGATTCCTGCACCGCGCCCGCGCCTGGTTCGCCGCGCACGGGATCGTCCACATCGAGCAGGTGGTCACCGACAACGGCGCGTGCTATCGCGCCGACGCGTTCACCCGGTCCCTGCTTGGGGCAAGACATAAGCGGACCAGGCCCTACACCCCCGTTACCTTCTTCGTAGCTCCTGATCAAGGAGCCGTGGTCGCCAGGTCCGGCATGACTAACGCCCCCAGTCGAACCCATGATCCGGGGGGTGGTGTCACCGGACCTGGTGGCATCGAAGGACCGCTGATAGGGACACGGCCGC
>JAFAZC010000092.1 GCA_019239965.1 Kutzneria sp.
GCGGCCGTGTCCCTATCAGCGGTCCTTCGATGCCACCAGGTCCGGTGACACCACCCCCCGGATCATGGGTTCGACTGGGGGCGTTAGTCATGCCGGACCTGGCGACCACGGCTCCTTGATCAGGAGCTACGAAGAAGGTAACGGGGGCGTGTTCGTGCCGGTCGCGGCCGGTGGCGCCTGCCGGGTCGGCGCCTGTGGCGCCTGGGTGGTGGGTGGGAGGCTGGTTGGTGGCGTGGTGGTTGTCGGGGGCACCGTGGTTGTCGGGGGCGCTGTGGTGGTCGGCGCGGGAGACGTCGGTTGTGACGGAGGATTGTCTGGCGGCACCGTCGGCCCGGTCGCGTCAGCGGGCAGCGTGAGTTCCTCGCCGGGGTAAATCAGGTTGGGATTGGTGAAGGTGTGGCCGTAGGGCTGGGGTTTGCCCTTGTTGAGGTCGAAGATCTCCGGCCAGCGGGCGGCGTCGCCGAGGGTGCGCGCCGCGATCCGCGACAGCGAGTCGTGCACGCCGTTGCGCGGTGCGGCGACTACCGCGGACTCCGGATGTGCCGGCGCGCCCACGACGGTGGCATGGCGGCCGGTGGTCTGGGTGGCGAAGACAGCGGTACGCACGGTCACCTCGCCGGCGGGCGTGGGGTGCTGCCAGGCCGGGGCAGTCGCCACCACCGGGGAGCCGGTGCCGAGCGCGGTGGCGGGCGACGTGGCCAGGGCCGGGGCGGGTCGGTTGCCTAGCACGGACAGCAGGACCGCGCCGACCAGGACGCCCGCCAGGGCGTGCATCGGACCGGCGGCCGAGAAGTCCGGCAACCGGGCCGCGTCGAAACCGCTGCGGGCAATGTCCACCGTGCAGCGGGCCACGTCGAGGGTGAACGCGGCCCAGGTGATCCAGCAGGCGCAGGCCAGGAAGTCCAGCAGGAACGTGGTGGTCATCGGCCCGAGCAGCACACCTTGGACCTCGGCCCAGGTCGGAACGTGGTTGGGCAGTGGCCAGCCGATGAAATGCCACAACGCCCACGGCAAGCCCGCCACGAGCGCGAGCAGCACCGTGGCGGCGATCAGTCCACGCAGGACCCGGCCGACGAACCGCAGCGTGCCAGCCACGACCTGCCAGGCGCGGCGACCCGCGCTCGGTGGCCGTGCCGGATTCCGGCGAGAAGGGTGCGATGGTGCGCTCACAACGTGCTCGATTCCTTGGCAGTACGGGGTTTACGGCCCGATGGTCACCGCCGCGCCGGGCATCGGGTGCCGCTCTGACCGGGCCGTGACCGGGGCTCTGGCTGCGGGCGAGGGGAGGTCATGCCACCTCCGCCGGGACACGCGCAGGCGTCTCCGCGGCCTCTGTGGCGTCCGTGCGCGCTACGGCGGGCTCGGACCGCGTGGAGGTCTGGCCGGCCGCCGGTGTCCTCGCCGCGGCGGGACGTCGGCTCGGGTCGCTCTTCGTGGCAGACCCGCCGCCGGTGGGCCGCTTGCGTTTGGTGCGGGTCGTGGTCCGGGCCGTGAGCCACCGGGTGAGATCCGGGGCCGGCACGTCGGTGAACCGGGCGAGTTCGTCGATGTCGATGACGTCTTGGGCGGCAGCGAGGACATCGCCGAGTTCGCGCTCGATGTCGGCCAGTTGCTCGGCGATGGCGGCCCGGCGCGCCGCGAGTTCGCCGACCTGCGCTGCCGCGGCGGATCGCTGGGCGCTGCGGGCGGTGTCGGCCTGCTCGACACGACGCTGGATCTCTTCGGTCGTAGCCATACGGGTGTCCTTTCCTCTGACGTGCCGCACCAGATGCGGGCGGACGGGCGCGGTCATGGCTCGATGGTCACCACACCTCGCTGGGGATGGGCGCTGCCGGTGCCGTGGACGGTGAGGCTGGAGATCCCGACCAGGCCCAGCAGTTGCGTGCCCTGGGTGGCGGTGATGGTGACGGTCACGGTGTCCCCGGAGACGGTCACGCTCCCCGAGGCGCCCACGGTGGCGAGGTAGCCCTGCGCGTCGGCGACCGCCTGGGTGGGCACGAGTTGCAGGGTGCCGGTGCTGCGGTAGGCGGACAGGTCGATGGCCTGGGCGCCGGCGCGGGCGGCAGCCTGCGCCTGGCCGTTGGCCTTGACCTTGGCCGACAGCGCCAGGCCGCCGTCCAAGGTCAGCCCGGCCAGGGCGAGGATCCCGATGGTGAGCACCACGACGAACGCGGTCACCCGCCCCTCATCAGCCCGCCACCATCGCCGCCACCATCGCTTCGGCCGAGCCCACCAGCTCGGCCGAGCGTGACGTCCTGGGCGGTTCACGAACCGCCCCCGGCGGCGTTCACCGTGACCGAGCGCCAGGTATCGACCGGCTCGATCGCGGTGGCGGACAAGCGTTTCTGGCCCGGCACGCCGAGGATCAGCGCGTCACCGAAGTCCACGGCGCAGGTGACGGTCACGCTCACCGTCCCGCCCGGACGCATCCCGCCGACAGCGGTGTCCACCGACAAGGACGCGCAGGTCACCCCGGCCGCCGACAGCGCGCTGGCGGCGGTGGACTGCGCCGCCGTCGTCGCGGTGGCGGGGGTGCGTTCGATGCTCGCCGCGCGGGCGGCCTCGTGTGCGGCGTCGTCGATGCGCAGCCGCGCGTCCACACCGCGGTGGATGACCACGGCCACGAACACCAGCAGCATGATCAGGAACGGGGTCACCAGGGTGACTTCCGCCGCCACGGAGCCCCGATCGGCGCGCCACCACGCCACCTGCCACCCCCGGTGGCGGCGTTCGGTCCGCAGCGGCCGTCCTGGGCCACCGGACGGGCTCGTGGCGGCCGTCCGGGCAGGGCGCGGGTTCGGGGTCGTCGGCGCGGTCGTCATCGCCGGTCACCCACCGCTGGCCAGATCGGGCACGAACCGTTCGACCGGGCCGACCGCCTCGGCGTGCACCGGCAGGCTCAGGAACGGGATCACCGAGCTGGCGGTCCCGGAGATCCGGATCGACGCCGACGTCGCGGTGCGGTCGGCGTTGACGCTGGCGCCGGTCAACGGGCCGCGCGCGAGCTGGTCGAGCATCTGCTGCGCGCCAGCAGCGCCCGCGGCCGCGGTGCCGCCCTGAGCTCGCGCAGCGGCCAGCCCTTGCGAGGCGGCGGCTTGGGCGATGTGGGTGGCGTGGCTCCACAGCGCGAACTGCACGATCACCAGCAGCATCAACAGAAGCAACGGTGTCGCGATCACCAGTTCAGCGCTGACCGCGCCACGGTCACCGGACAGCCGCCGTCGGATAGGATCTCGCCAGCCCACCCGCGCGTGCGCGGACCGCCGTCGACCGCCGCCGACAGCGACACCGCCCCGCAGCGGCCGGGGATTGTGCTTGCCGCGCACCACGATTACAGGCCCAGGTTGATGCCGTTGGCTTTGGCAGTGACCTTCGCGATGATGATCGCGATGATCGCCAACGCGGCCACCACCAGCAGTGCTGTCACCAGGACCGTTTCCGTTGAGTACCCGGCTTCGGGTTCGCGCCGCAGCACCTCCCACCGCGCCTTGAGCGCCGTCCACAATGCCACCACGTACAGGTGCATCGCGTCCTCCTCCTTTTCCACGATCCCGCGCTCACAGCCCGTTGAGGACCTGGGTCAGCGCGGGGTAGGCGATGAACGCCAAGAAGCCCAGGAACAGCGCCATCACCGGCAACGACATGCGTTCGGTGGCGGCCTGCGCGGCGCCTTCGGCGTCGGTGATCTGGTGCGTGCGCAACGCGCCGGCCTTGGCCGCCAGCGAGGTGCGGACCTTCGCGCCCTCGGTGCCGGCCAGGCTGACCGAGGCGGCCAGCTCGGACAGCTCGGTGACGTCGAGTTCCTCGCCGAGCTGCCGCAGCGTCGCCCACGGCGTGGTGCGGGTCAGCCGGGCGGTGTCCAGGGCGCGGCGGATCTGCTCGAACGCCCAGCCCCGGCCGATGGCGACCGAGTCGTTCAACGCGCTGTCCACCCCGGCGCCCCCAGCCAGGGTGATCCACACCAGGTCCAGGTACGCCGAGAGGGCGTGGCGGAACCCGGTGCGCAGCTTCGCCGCGTCGCGACCGGGCGCCCGATAACCGCCAGATCGCGGGTCAACCGTTCGCCGGGCAGGCCGAGCGCGCGCAGCGGCGCGATGAACGGGCGGCCGAGCCGGGCGGCCCAGCCGGTGTCCTCGGTGGCCAGGATCGGCGGCGGCGCCGGTGGTGTCGTGCTGCGGGCCAGGACGGCGCCGAGGGCGGGGCGGGGCGGGAACAGCCATACGGCCAGCGCCCACAGGCCGACGCCGAGCCCCGCTCCCAGAACGAGCGCGGTGATCACGGGTGTCACACCTGCCTTTCGGCGAGGATCGGGGTCTGGCTCGCGGTGGGGTCCGCGGTCAGCGAGAGGAAGCGGTCGGGTTCGGTGACGGTGGCGATGCGCACCAGCCACGCGAACCCGAGTCCGAACAGGACTCCGATGCTCAGCAGGACGACCTGCCCGGCTGCGGAGTCGTAGGCGGCCAGGTACGGCCGGTTGAGCAGCACCACGGCCACGGCGAAGCACAGGGTGGTGCCCACGATCACCCGCACGCTGGTTCGGGTGCGGGCGCGGCCGGCTTCGACCCGCATCCGCATCGAGGCTTGCTCGCGGGCGGCGTGGGCCAGCGAGCCGAGCAGGTCGCCGAGTTGACGGGCCTGCTGCTCGGCGGCCAGCACCAGCGCGGCGATCACCAGGTCGCCGGTGGGGTCGGCGAGCCGATCAGCCAGGACGCGCAGCGAGGGCGCCAGGCGGTCGCCGTTCTCGATGCGGGCGGCCAGCTCGGTGATCTCGCCGCGGATGGCCGGCGGGGACAGGGGTGCGGTGGCGAGGATGGCCTGCTCCAATCCGGCGGCGGCCGAGAGCGTGTCCCTGAGCATTTCGGTCCAGGTCGCGATGGCTTCGATCCGGGCGACCCGGCGGGCCTGCTCGGGATCGCGGCCCAGCACGCGGGGCAACGCCCACACGGCGAGCCCGGCCAGCACGGCGCCGACAACCCAGCCGGTGGCCACCCCTGCCAGCACCCCCACGGCGACCGCGAGGCCGATCCGCAGCGCCTGGCGCTGATCCTTCGCTGCGGCGCTGCGGCGAGACCGGGCGCGGCCGAACGGTCCGGGCCGCCGGTTCGCGTCCACGCCGCGCCAGCCGATGATCACCAGCAGCAGGCCGACACCCACACCGACGCCGAGCAGGGCCGACAGGGCGGTGGTGGCGCTGATCGTGATGTTCCCGGAGATCATCGCGGCCACCAGCCGTCGGGCTCCTCCAGCACACCGGGGTCGAGCCCGGCGTCGACGAGGTCGTCGAGGGTGTCGGTGCGCAGCGCCCCGGCCACCGGGCGGGCGCGGCGGTCCGGTCCGGGCCGGTAGACCTCGTTCGAGATGACCTGGGGGCCGTCGGCGCCGACGACCTCGCGGATCGAGGACACCACGCGGGTCGTGCGGTCCAGGCCGCGCGCGAGGTGCACCACGAAATGCACCGCCGAGGCGACCAGCAGGTTGGTGGCCTCCAAGGGAAGGCGTTCGGGGCCTTGGGCGGCGTAGGAGGCCAGCCGGGTGAACGCGATCCGGGAGCTGCTCGCGTGGAGGGTGGCCATGGAGCCGTCGTTGCCCTGGGACATGGCGTTGCACATTGGGATGACCTCCGGGCCGCGGATCTCGCCGACGATCACGCGGTCCGGGCTCATGCGCAGGCCCCAGCGGACGAGTTCGGCCTGGGAGATCGCGCCCTCGCCTTCGACATTCGGCTCGCGGGCCTGGAAGGCGGTCACGTCGGCGTGGATGTCCGGGTCACGGTCCAGGCCGAGTTCGAAGGCGTCCTCAATGGTGACGATGCGTTCCATCGGGTCCATTTCGGACGCAAGCGCCCGCAGCAGGGTGGTCTTGCCCGCGCCGGTGCCACCGTCGATCACGATGTTCTTGCGGGCCTTGACCATCGCGCGCAGGAACTGCTCCAGACCGGGATCGATCGTGCCGCGGGCGCGGAGTTCGGGCAGGGTCACGGTGAGGTAGCCGTGCCGGCGGATCGACAGCGAGGTCACCCCGCCCGCCGTGACGCCCATCGCCGCGAACAACCGCTCCCCGCCGGGAAGTTGAAGGTTGACCGCCGGGGAGCCGTAGTCGAAGCGGCGTTCCTGACTGGACGCGCGAGCCGCCAACAGGCGCACCAGGTCCGTCAGCTCCTCGTTCGAGCCCGCGATCGGCGCCACGCGGGCGCGGCGGCCGTCGTTGTACTGCACGAACACCCGGTCGAAGCGGTTGGCGTTGATCGTCTCCACGGTCGGGTCGTCCAGCAGCGGCTGCAGGCCGGCCATGCCGAACAGTTCGTTGATGACCTCGGTGATCACCCGCTGCTCGACATCGCGGCCGACCAGCGAGCGGTTGGCCATCAGCTCGTTCTCGGAGTGCACGGCCACCGCGTCCTCCAGGATCGCCCGCGCCAGCTCGCGGCGGGCCTCCCTGGTGACCGGGGCGCCGGTGCGGCGCTGCTGGGCGTCCACCCGCTGCGGCAGCTCGGCGCCGAGGGTGTCGCGCAGCTGCTGGCGAAGCCGCCCGACGGCCTCGGTGTTCTGCCCCGCTTCCACATCGCCCAGCGGCGCCTGCGCGGAGCCGGGGTGGCTCGGCTGCCCGACCGGTGCCCAGCCGGGGTGACCGGACGCGCCGGGCGGTGGCCAGCCGCCGCCGGGTGGCTGCCCGTGCTGCTGGTGGGGGCGCAGGGGTACCGGCGGCGGATAGCCGTTGGCTGGATGGCCGTTGGTCGGGTGGTTCATGACGCGTGCCCTCCGCGTGAGGTGTTCTCCTGGTTCGGCTGTGGGGGCGCCGGTGCGAGCCGCAGCCCCGTGGCGGAGACCGGGTTGGCGGGCACGCCGGGCACCGGGCGCAGGACCGGCACCGGCTGGCTCTCCACCGGCCCTTGCCGTGGCAGCGCGGCGGGTGGTTCCTGCTCGGCGTGCAGCACCTTCGCGACCTTGTGCGCGACCTGCCCCAACGCCGAATGCGCCGGTCCGCTGCGGCCCCACCGCAGCGAGCGGGGCCGCCCGCACAGCACAGCCGCCCCGTGCGGATCATCCGGAACCCGTCCCAAGGGCAGGACACCGAGTTCGCGGGCGACCTCGGCCGGGGCATACCCGTCGCCGACCAGCAACATCGCCGGATGCGCGGTCCAGCGGCCGATCGCCGGCAGCCGGCGGGCCAAATGCGCGAGGTCGTCGGCGTGCGCACGGGTCAGCAAGACCATCGCGTCGGCCGAGCGCACGATCGGCATCGCCGGAGACCCGGCGTCGATCCGGCCGCAGTCCATGATCACCACCGTGTCCGGCGCGTTCGCGGCGGCCCGCACGACGCCTGCCCCGGTGGTCGGGTCGGCCAGCGCGGACAGCACCGCCCGCGCGCGGTCGGCGTCCGGTGGCGCGGCCACCACCGGCAGGCCACCTGGCAGGGTTTGCGTGTGCTGCCACAACAGCGCCGGGTCATCGTTGCGTCGCGCGGCGACCGCCAGGCTCACCAAACCGGGCGTCGACTCCAGCGAGAACCGCGTCCCGACGTCCCCGCCGGAGGGGTCGGCCTCCACCAGCAGCGCGCGGGCGGGCGAGGGCCAGCGCGCGGCCAGCGCGACCGAGAACGTGGTCACCCCAGGCGACCCTTTCACCGACAGCACCGCCACCAACATCACTGACCACTTCCCGGAAGCATCACGATTGACAACTGGCCCGCGGGCACGGCGGCGATCTGGCGGGCGGCGGCCTGGGACAGCTGCACCGACACCACCGTGACCTGCTGGTTGGGTGGCGAGGTCACGCTGGTGACCACCGCCGGCCACACCGTCGTGGCATCCGGCGTCGGCGGGCTGGCCAGCGCGGCGCCCGACTGGCCGGGCACGAACACGACCGACACGTGGCTGCCCGGCGACACCTCCACCGGGAACTGGCCCGCCTTCAACGACAACGCCGCGATCGCCTGCCCCGACGCGGGAACCCCGGCACCGCTCACCGCGTCCAGGGTGAGCAGCGCACCGGCGGGCAGGCTCTCCGACATCGTCTTCCCCACCACACTGGCCGCCTGGCTGGAGTCCACAACAGACACTCCGGGGTCGACGGCGACGTTGACCTGCTTGAGATCCTGCGCGGTCAGCACCTGCCCGACCGCCACCGGACGCGCCAACGCCAAGACGGGTTCCCGGTTCCCGGAATTGAGCGACACCACCAGGAACGCGGCGGCACAGGCCAGCACGAGCAGGGCGCCCAGCAGCAGGTGCGGGATGCTGCGGCGCCGTTTCGTTCCGCGCAGCCGCGAGGCGGGCTTCTTGCCGTCCGCGACCCAAGAACCACTGGCCAGCGTCGTGCGTCGGTCGGTGTCCGGCTGCGTGATGTTGGTGGTCACGCCGGTACCTCCTCCAGGCATGGGGGTAGTGCGCCGCGTCGCCGAGGTTGTTCAACGAGCGGAAGGACGAGCTGTTGTTTGTGTTGTTATGACAGGAGGTGCTGTCCCGCGAGGGTCAGCCGCCGCCGTTGTTGTTGAGAGCTTGGGACTCCGCGACCCGGAAGGCCGCATTGCCGGTCGTGGTCATGTCCGGGAAGGTTCCGCCCTGGCCCGCGCCCGCCCAGGTGACCGTCCAGTGCACCGTCGCGGTGACCGGAAACGCTTGTCCCGCCTGGCTCGCCGAGGAGGTGTGGTAGGTGTGGCCGCAGTCCGGCGAGGACGCCTTCGGGTCCGTGCCCGGCCGGAACGGTGTGCCCGCCCCGGTGCACGTCACCGTGCTGCCATCACCCATCGACCACGACACCGACGTCGGCGTCGCCACCGCGGTCACCGACACGCCGGGCACCGAGGCGGTCGCCGAGACCGGCCCCCAGCCGCTGGACAGCCACATCCACGTCGGCAGGTTCACCAACTGGTCACCGGCCGGGTTCGCCGCGATCGTCGGCGTGGGCAGCCGCAACTGCTTGCGCGCCATCGCCGCCAGCTCGGCCGGCGAGGGCAACTGCGCCGCACCGGGCTGCTGCCCATCGGGAATCCACACCGGCGGCCGGTACAAGGCGTCGACGGCCCCCGGACCCGTGCACTTCCACACGTACCAAGCTCCCGGCTGTCCCGGAGCCGGGCCATCCGCCGGCAACGCGAGCACCGCCGTGCGCGCCACGTTGACAGGGCGGGAGAACACCGCAGGCTGCGCTGTCGCGACACCGGAGTCCAGCGGACGGGTGTAGGCGGCGGTGACCACACCACCGGAGGGCGGCTGATAGTCGCTCTTGACGTAGGAGCAGTTCGCCAGATTCGAGCTGCCGCCGATGATCGTGTCACCGGGGTTCGGGTCAGTGTTGCCGTTGCCGGAATTGCCCGAGCCCGGATGCCCAGGCTTGTTGTTGCCGTTGCCCGAGTTGCCGCCCGAGTTGCCGCCCGAGTTGCCGCCCGGCTTGCCGCTGTCGCCGCCTTTGCCCGCGCCGAGGTTACAGACGGGGGCGGGCATCTGATCGCACGTGGTGTTGCCGTAGCCGCCGTCGGCGAAAGCCGCTGCCACGCCGCAGATTCCGCCGACAACCACGAGCCCGGTCACGATCGCGATGCTTCGTAGCCTCAGCATGTTCCCACCTCGTGGACGCCGTACTCCGAGACCTTCCAGGATCCGTCTGGCTGCTTCTGCACGATCGCGTTGATGAGGTGTCGGCCGCCGGGTGTGTCGTTGGCGAGCTGCCCGGTGTCCGCCTTGTACTTCAGCCAGTGTGAATCGTCTGAGCAGTCCGTGATCACGATCTTGCTGGGATTGTCAGGTGGGTCCGCGGAGGTCACGGCAGGCTCGTAAGTGGGTTCTCCTTTGGTGACCAGACCGTTGTAGTGGTCGGCGTACAAAGATCGCGACATGTTCGTCAGCGCGATCCCGGTCGCGTACTGGCCCAGCTTCGGTGACTGCCAGTCCGATGTGGTCCCCGCCGCGACGAAGTCCTGCCACATGCCCCGATAAGCCGCGAGCGCATCTTGCTTGGCCCTGTCCACAACGGACAACGTGGTGGTCGGGGAAGCTGAAGTCGATGCCTGTCCGGTTGGTTGTGTCGTGCCACGTGACGGGTCGCTCGCCTTGCCGGAGCCACAGGCGGCCAGGGCGACCACCGCAGCTCCGACCGCGAGCGTCGCCACCGCCCGGCGTCCCCCCAGGATCACGACATTGCCGGCTATCACAACCCACCCCCAGACGACAGAGGACTTGGACTAACATCACGTGACACTCACCACGTCTACACCACTGACCCCCACTGACTGCAAAGTGTGTTGGTCACTGACTTTGAAGTCGGAAGGGCGTTTTCTATCAATTTCACCCTTTCGGTCTAGTGATATCACTGTCCGGGGTCGCGTCAGGTAACACTGGGAAGGTGACCAGCAGCTTTCCGGGGGTGACGAGTGGCGAATCAGCTACTGAATGTTACTGATAGCGGGGCTGGCTGATGTCCGCCGCGTTCATCACCGCGTGGACGGGAGCGGGAGTCCTCACGGGTGCGGGGCTTGCGCTCTGCTACCGGCGACTGCTGACGACGGTCCCATCCGCTCCGCGCGTCACGCGCCTCATGGCCACGCTGCTGACCGCGCTCGCGTTCGGCGGCCTCGCCTGGCGCTTCGGTCACCAGTTCGACCTGCTGCCCTACAGCGTCCTCGCCGCCATCGGCGTCACTCTCGGCCTGATCGACCTCATCGAGCAGCGACTGCCCAGCCTGCTCGTCTACTCCGGAGTCGCCCTCGTCGGCGCACTACTGGCGACCTCAGCGATCCTGCATTCCCGAGGACCGGACCTACTGCGCGGGCTGGCCGGCATGGCGATCCTCGCGGCCTTCTACCTCGTCCTCGCGCTGGCCTCCGGGGGAGGACTCGGGGCCGGTGACGTGAAACTGGGCGGCCTGCTCGGGTTGGCCCTTGGCTGGCTGAGCTGGTCGGCCCTCATCACAGCTACGTTCCTCGGATGGTTCGCCGCAGCCCTTGCGTGGTTGATCCTCCGGCTGGCGCAGCGGCAAGCGCGGGGCTCGCCGCTGCCGATGGGGCCGTTCCTGGTGCTTGGAGCCTTCGTCGCCGTGCTGGCTTCCGTTCGCTGACCGCGGCGGTGTTCAACGGCAAGTCGGGGGTGGCGGATACGTTCGCTTCGGCGATGGCAACGTGGAGGGGGCAGTGTGACGACCGGCAGGACGCTCTTCCTCGAAGTGTGAGGCTATGACTATCCATGCTCACAGTGCCGACATGCGATGACCTGGGTCTTCGGGTTGCGGCCGTGGTATCGGCCTGCAGTCGGCGAGCTGGTCACCTGCGACAAGCCGATGGCGGTGGACGTCGCCCGCGACATCCTGGAACGCGAAGGCTGCGGCGACCTGGCCGCCCAGTTGCGACCACGCCCGATCGGTGCACGCGGCGCGCGTTTCAACCCGAACACCTGCCCGGCGTGCGGTGACCAGGCGGCCTGGCATGCGTTGGACGACGTGATCATCCGGGCGCTGCATGACGATTTCCCCGTGCTGGCACGGTCGCGCGTCGAGGTCGCGCGGTGGCGCGAACTGACCCAGGAGCGGACGTACGTGATCGCGTTCTGACGGTGAACGTCGGGCGACCCAGGGATTCAGCGGCCGAGCGCCCACCAGAGCGCCTCGTCGGCGCCGGAGCAGATCGTCCGGTTCTCCTCGGGACTGTAGACGCGCCCGGTGACCAGGTGATGTTCCGCGACGACTTGCTCGGCGGTGGGGACGCCGTGGTTCCATTGCCAGCGGGAGCCGGGGCACACGTCGGCTTGGCCGCGAACCCATAGCAGGGCGTGGCGCTTGCCGTCGATGTAGGGGTCGTCCGCGTGGCTGGCCAGTTGGGCCACCTCGGCCGCGATCTCGTGGGCGGGGCGCAGCCGGGCGGCGGGGTCCGAGATCCCGAGCGCCCGCGTCACGGTAGCCGGATCGTGCCTGGTGGCCTCGAGGATGTCCAACGCGACGCAGCCTGGCCACGGGTACGGACGCCGCATGCCGGACAGCCAGACTTCCGGTTCGTCGGAGCGGCTGCCATTACGCCACAGCTGAGCGAAGAAACTCCCGATGCCTTCGTCGTAGCCCCAGATGCTCTGCTCATCCCAGCCCGGCAGGTCCAACATGTCGGTGAACTCGTAACCAGGTTTGCGTGCGTGGTTCCGGGACGGGTCAGGGGTCGACACGATGTCAGGCCGTTCCTTTCGCCTTACCTGCGTGCGGTTGGGGTGGATGCGGTTCTCGCGAGCCAGCCCTGGGCAGCGGGCCTGGTGGAGGGTGACGCCGGAGGGGGGAGCCGACGTCACCTCCACCACCAGGGGTTCTTGGGGCTAGCGAGGTTCCGGGAGCGTTGCGCTGGAGCGCGGCGCTCAGCTGGCGAGCGCGGCGAGGTTGGGATGGTCGAACTCGCCCTCACGTACTCCCGCGAGGTAGGTCTGCCACTCGGCACTGGTGTAACACAGCGTTACAGTAGTGCCGGCTCCGCGCAGGATCGCGCCGCCGTCCGGCGTCGTCTCGACGCTCAGCACGCCGTTGGTGCCCATATCGGCGTGCCCGGTCAGTTCGTCCAGCCAGACCATCCACTGGGCGGCCGTGACGGTGATGATCGGTTCCCGTCCGGGGTGGTTGGCGGGATTGCGCCGGTACTTGCTGTCCCGGACCCCTACGCGGTCGCCGTCGAATCGTACTTCGACGCAGTTGTTTGCGTTGGACGAGAAGGATGACTTGAACCAGCCATTGTGGTTCGGAGCGTTGGGGGGCATCGGGTAGCTCACCTCGATCATGTTATCTCCCTGATGCGCCGCTTGATCAGGTCCAATGACTCCTGTGTGCTCAGGGTACGCCCGAGGGCTTCGGCGTAGGTCAAGCTCAGGTCCCGTACCTGCCCCTCGTCGTCGATGATGCCAGCGGCGGTGACGGTCTCCTGCCACGCCAAGGTGGGCAGGCGGGTGCTGGCGAAGTCGATCAGGTGGAAGGTCGACGCCCCGAACGCGCCGCAGCCGGTCGCGGTGAACGGGATGACCCGGAGGTCGACCACATCGGGATGTTGCTCGATGACCTGCGCGAGGTGGATCAGCTGGTCACGGAGGACCTGTGGCCCGCCGGTCTCCTGCATGAGGGCGGCCTGGCTGACGATGGCGGTCAGGTGCAAGGGGTCCTCGCCGGTGATCCTCTCCTGCCGCCGCATCCTCACCTCCACGCGCTGGTCGACCTCGACCTGTCGGATGGTGGTGATCTCGGAGGTCATCAACGCTCGGGCGTATGCCTCGGTCTGCAGGAGGCCGGGGATCAGCAGGCTCTCGTAGGTTCGGATGGCCTGAGCGCCGTGTTCCAGGCCGTAGAGGCGCAGCGTGTCTTCGATGAACAGGGCGGAGTAGCGCGCCCACCACCCGCGCAGTTTGGCGGCCTCCCGCAGTTCCAGGAGTTCGCGCTTCTCCTCCTCGTCGAACTCGAAGGCGTCCAGCACGCTTTTGAGCTTCTCCTCGGAGAGAATCTTGCGTTCGTTCTCGACAGCCGACCAGTAGTTGCGCGAGAACCCGAGTGTCGCGGTGATCGTCTGTACCTCGATGCCCAGCTGGTCACGGCGCTGGCGCAGCCGGAGCGCAAGTTCCCAGCTCGCGACTGTGGGAGACGAGGGTGGCATGCCCGTTCCTTCCGGCTGAAGCGATCTGCGTGCGCACAGGAAACCGTACACCGGACCTGTTCGCAACCCTTGACACTGATGCGATGTTGGTTACTGTAACCAAATGATAGGCCATGTGAAGGGCGAGTGGTAGCTACTCGACGCGTTCCGGTTTGTTGGCTCGGTAGGAGGTGACAGCGGTGACTTCACCCGACGTGGCTAGCGCGGGTTTGGTTGGGCTGACGATGCTGGCGGGCTTGGGTCTGGCGATCGCGCCGATCTGCGGTCTGAGCTGGTGGTCTGAGCACCGACGCATCCAGCGAGCGCATGCCGCCTCCCTCCACCAAACCACGCCGGCTTGCCGGCGTCCCCAGTTGCCCGGTGAGCAGGAGCGGCGCCCCGACCCGTCCCTGCTCACCGGGTTTTCCACCGACGCCAGCCCGGTGCGCTACGGCGGCCAACACCCGGATGCCGGGACCGCGCGCGACGCCGACGCGCGGATGGCCACGCCGAGCGCACCTGCCTGCCGACCCGTACGACCAGCCCCAGCCCGTCGTTCCCGCAGTCGGCTGGGCACCGCGACCCCCAGCGCGGGGTCGTACGGGTCGGCCCCGGCCAGTGGCGGGAGGTGATCCGGCAATGGGTAAGCACCAGCGCGCGACGCCGGTGATCCGGCTCCTGGCCCGGTTGGGGTGGCAACGCGACCCCAACCTATGGGCGGTGCGCTGCCGCGACGGGCGCGGCCGACGAGCCCGCCTGCGTGTCCATTTGACCGAGGACGGGATCACCCTGATCCCGTCCTCGCCGGGGCCGTGGGCGCTGACCCCACTGGAAGCCGGGCGCCTACGCGCAGCAGTACGCGACGCCCTCCTCAACTTCGACCGACTCGCCGGCACCGAATACCACGACGCCCCGCCCGGTGCGCGATCCACGCAACTGGCATCGACCCGACCCGATCCCGCTGCCCGCCAGCGTGTCCGGCTTGAACCACCCACTCGGCCATCGGCGGCCGAGATCGCTTCCCGCGTCGCTGTCCCAACGACACCACCCCTGGAGGCCAGCCATGACCGTCCGACTGACAAGCCCGCCCACCACACCCTCGGCACCCCAGTGGCTGCGTGACCTTGTCGCCGCGCGCACGCACTACGAAGAACTCCTCGGCTGGCCCGTGACGGTCGACGTGGAGCCACGCAGGCTGGCGGTGGCTGTTGGCCAAGTGCTGGATGCCGTCACCATGCCCGCCGCGCTCGGCGCGAGCGTGTTCGCCGAGCTGCAGATCACCATGCTCTCCGGGCCGGTGATCGCAGACCTGGGCGGCGCGTGGTGGACCTTCCTCACCGCGCCCGCCACGAAATGTCGGCCCGACGTCCCCGCCGACCTGCACGCCCGCAAGGTCCACGTCATACCCCGAGGCGCGCGCGTGATCATCCCGAACCCCACCACGGTCGCGAGCTCGTCCCGGTGGATCGAGTCACCCCGACCACACCACGGTCTGCCGCCGTGGTCGGTCGTCATCGGCGCGACTCGCCGCGTGGTCGACCACTTGGCGTCCGCCGACAGGCACTGATCACCGTCCGCCGCCTGCCCTGGTTCCGTCGCCACGTTTGGGAGGTATTCCGTGAGCGCTGCCAATGACACTGCCACCGCCGAGACGTGGATGATCACCACGCTCATGCACGTCGGCTCGGGTCAGGCCACAGCGGCTACCGGTGACCTCCTGGGAGGTGGCCGGTAATGGTGGCTCGGGCAGATCGAGAGTTCTTGGCGCGTGTCGCCCGCACCAACCAAGCCATGGCCGCCAGCGCGCTACCACTGATCAACAACACCCTGGACGGCGCCGACAGCCACTGGCTGGGCACCGAGTTGATCGCGATCGGCCAAGAGTTCCTCCGCCGCGCACATCGCGCTCTGGACACCAGCGAGTCCGTGGATGTGATCGACGGAGAAATAGTGCCCAACGCAGACAGTCCACAAAGGATCATGTCGTGATCGGGGCGTTTCATCCGGAGCCGGGCAGGCTTCTCGGTGAGATCCGCGACGCCGCCATCGACTACGTCGAGCACGGGTGGCCCATCCAGCCGGGCACCTATCAGGTTCAGGGTTCTCGCCACTGGCATGGCAGCGCCCACGCCGACGGCCTGGAGCCCGTCGCCCAACCATGGAGCAGCGCGGGCATCGCTGACGCCGACGTCGCGCACGAGGTGTGGACCCGGCGTCCGTACGCGATCCTGCTGGCCTGCGGCCCCGTCGCCGACGCGCTGGAAATCCCTGCCGCCCTGGGAGCGGGGCTGGCGCAGCCGCTGCGCGCCGCTGACTGCCTGCCACCGACCGTTGTCACCCCGTTCGGCACCTGGCTGCTGCTGACCAGCCCCGGCGAACCGATGCGACTCGATCTCGCCCAGCAGCCCGGTATCGCCGTGCGGCGCAGGGGGACATGGATCGCGCTGCCTCCCACCACACATGGCCACATGCCCTACCGATGGCGCATGCATCCTCGCGCGGTCGGCTGGTCGGTGCCCAGCGCGCGATCAGTCCAGCACGTCCTCGCCGAAGCGGTCACGCCCGCGTACCGCCGATCGCCTCATGCCGGGGCTGTGCGGGCCTGGCGCGGCTGCCGTTCACGCAGGACGGCGGATCAGGCGGTGGGACACGATGAACGACGACGCCAGCCAGGCCGCCGACGACGGGCGCGCCGCGATCGACCGCATCGCCCGGCTACGGGCCATCGGGTTCGCGGTGGTCCCCCTTCCCAACCTCCTCGGCTACGTCGACGGACTGCTCGCGACCCGATTCCGCGACGGCTGGGTCGAATCGGTGATGATCCGCGGACCGGAGTGCGCCATCGCCACCCAAGTCCCCAACACCTTCGACCCGGCCGACCCGTTCGCTGAGCCAGAAACCCTCTGGAGCCGCGCCGAAACGGTCGTGAAGGTCGTCGACGAGATCCTCACCGAGCCTGGCCGCGTCCAGATCCGCCCGCCTCCTCCCGTCAGGACGTCGCGGACGCCCCGTCACCGCAAGTCACCGCCGGGCGTGGCGGCACCGGCACGCGAGCCGGTGTGGCCGTCCCAGGAACCCCCGACCACCGCGTCACCCACCGACACGGAGAGGAGGTGATGGATGTGGACACCCAGCCCTACGAGCCGCCGGAGCTGACCGACCTCGGCGAGGTCACCGAGTTCACCCTCGGCAACGCCGCCGACGACACGGCTGACATGAACACCGCCCGCTACTACTGACCGGCCCGATGCCGAGGCGGCCCGAACCAGATGTGTTCGGGCCGCCTCCGCTCCTTGGCACGCAAGGGTTCCCGATGACTGGCACTGGCACCGCAGCACCCCGATGTTTCCTCGGCTGGGTCGGACCAACACCGCAACCACCGACGCTGCCCACCGGGCGCACGCCCGTATGGGCATCCTCAAGACCACTGTGGACAGTCGGCGACTGGGAAGCAGACGAGGTGCGGACCGTCACCGAATACCCTGTGCGGGCGGCGTTCCTGGGCACCTGCCTGGCAACCGATGACGAACTCCACCACGCCCTGCGGGCCGCGCTGTCCGAGTCCCGGCTCGGTGTTCTGCAAGAACTACCGGGCTCCTACGCCGTGGTGGCCGATGACGGTCACACCGTGCACGTGCTCACCGACCGCGCCGGCCTGCACCCGGTCTTCCACACCCGCCTTGGCGGGGGCACCCTGTTCGCCTCCAACGCGCTCCCGCTGGCCGCCCTCCACCACCGAAACCTCGGCGAAGGCACCAACCCCGCCGCTGTCGCGGCGGGCCTGTTCCTCCCCGATCTTCCCGATCCGTTCGGACCGGCCAGCGTGTTTCGCGGCGTCGAACGCACTGGCCCCGCCCACGCGCTGGCGCTGCATCCACAGCGCCCCGCCCAAGCGCGCTGTCTCACGAGCACGGTGCGACCGACCAATACCGGGGAGGCACGCTCCCTTCTTCGTGACGCCCTGTTGACCGCCGTCGACCGCCGGGTGCACGGCGTGAGCAACCTGAGCACGGACTTGTCCGGGGGCCTGGACTCCTCCACCCTCGCCGTGCTCGCCGCCCAGGCCGGCGGCGTGCCGGTCGCCGTCACCTACGCCGACCCGTACGCGATCAACGACGAGGACGTCCACTTCGCCCGCAGCATCGCGGTCACCGAGCCCCGGTTGCACCACGTCGTCATGACCGGCGACGACGCCACGCTCCCGTTCACCGCGATGGACTCCACGCCGGTCACCGACGAGCCCAGCCTCGACACGGTGATCATCGCAAGGACCCGGCACCGCCTCACCCCGGCGCTCGCGCACCACAGCCAGTGCCACCTGACCGGCGACGGCGGCGACGTCGTCCTCACCGCGCCGGGCCTGACCTACCTGGGCGACCTCGCCCGCGCCCGACATCGGCGAGCACTGCGCCACGAAGCCAGCGGATGGGCACGCCTGCGGCACCATCCAGCCCGCCAGGTTCGCCGCGCCGCGCACAAACTGGCCCGCACCTCGTGGCCCGACACGCTCCGCCACCTCGCCGATCAGCTCACCAACCCCCACCTGACCACCCCAGCCCGGCGGACACTGGCCGAACACCTTGCCTGGGCCGCGCTGTCCCCAGCAGCCTCATGGGGAACCCTGCGCACCCGGCGAGGACTGGCCGGGCGACTCTATGCCGCAGCGGTCCAGGTCCCGAACGGCGTTCGTCCCGACAGCGCGGACGCGGTCGCGCAGCGCGCGATCCGCTGGCACGGCGCGGCCACCCGCGGCTTCAGCCAGATCACCCGAGCACTGGGCACCCCCGTGCAGGCACCTTTCCTGGACAACCAGGTCATCGACGCCTGCCTGACCGTCACCGCCGTCGAGCGCACCACCGTCGACCAAGCGAAACCGCTGCTGGCCGCCGCCGTCGGCGACCTCATGCCAGCCGGTCTACTGGACCGGCGCACCAAGAGCGACTACACCGCCTGCGAGTACCACGGCCTGCGCGCCAACGCCGACACACTCCGGGCACTGCTGGCCCATCCACGGCTCGCCGACCTGGACATCCTCAACCCCGACGGCCCCCGCGAGGCCCTGCGACTCGGTTTGGCCGGCGCGACCGCCCCGCTCGGCGGGCTCGGCGCGGTCATCGCCACCGAAACCTGGCTACGCACCCTAGACAGCCTCGACACCACCGGATGGTGGGAACCTCACACCCCACAGGAGGAACAACAGTGAACGCCCTCGCACCCGCACCGAACGTGCACCACGTCAGCACCACCGACGGAACGGTGCTCCTGGACACCGATCGAGGCCGGTTCTACGGCATCAACCCCACCGGCAGCGCCATCTGGAAAGCCCTGTCCGACGGCCACAGCGTTGAGCAGATCACCCGCGACCTGACCGCCCGCTTCGACGCCCCACCCGACCGCGTCCACGCCGACGTCACCACCCTGGTTGCCCAGCTTCGCGACCGCGGACTGCTCGACACCACCGGCTGACCGCCATGAGCACCCCCATGGCACTCGACGCCATCGGCCGCACATCGCCAGCGAGCCGACGCGACCGGCTGCTCGCGCCGCTGTGCCTCACCCTGGCCAGCAGCCTGCTCCGGCTCCGCTTCGGCCGCGTCCTCGCCATCGCCCGCTGGACCACCCGACGATGCCGCCGACCCGCGACCCTCGCCGAGGCGACCAGCATGACCAGCGCCATCCGCGCTGCCGCCCGTCACCGCGCGGGCCGCGTGGCTTGCCTGGAACGCTCCCTGGCCACCGTCATCCTCGCCGGGCTCCACCGCCGTTCGGTCCAGTGGTGCATCGGCGCACGCCTCATGCCCTACGCCTCACACGCCTGGATCGAGCTCGACGGACACCCGGTCGGCGAGCCCGAGCACCGTGACCGCCCCTACCACGTCCTCGTCCGCGTATAACCCCGCATTCCGCCCACAAAGGATCACTATGCCCAGTTATTCGCCCGCCCTCACTGCCGCGCTGGCCGCAATCGACGAAGACGCCTTCGTCCGCCGCGCGGACGGCACCCTGGTCGCGCAAAGCTCGTCACAACAGATCATCGCCGACCTGATCAACCGCCTCGATCTCCAACCCGGCATGACCGTGCTGGAGATCGGCACCGGCACCGGCTACTCCACCGCCCTGCTCGCCCACCTCGCCGGCGCCGAGGGTCACATCGTCAGCGTCGACGTCGTCACCGAACTCGTCGAACGCGCACGCACGCTCCTACCGGCCCACGGCTACCCCAACACCACCATCCTGCGTGCCGACGGCGTCCAAGGAGCCCCCGAACACGGCCCGTTCGATCGCATCATCGCCTGGGCCACCGCCCCACACCTGCCCGCCGCCTGGATCACCCAGCTCGCCTTCGAAGGCATGATCGTCGCACCGATCGCGTTGGCACCGGTCAGCAAGAGCGGCATCGGCACCCGCATCAGGCTCACCGGCGACACCAACCCGCACGTCGACCAACTCTTCCCCGCGGGGTTCGTCGAGATGCACGGCCAAGAACTCGACCAATGGCTCATCCCGCCCTACGGCATCGACGTCGCCTGCCGAGACGACACCGGCCGCGCCTGCTGGCTATCCGGCCCATGGCTACGCAGCCCCGAGCAATACCTCCAGGGACAGCACCTTCTCGACAATCTGGCCACCGACCGGCGCGAGGTCAGCGGCCCCTTGGAACAGGGCGAGCCCGCCGCCGATTTCCGCGCCTGGCTGTTCGCCACCCAACCCGACGGACTCACCACCGCCGCCCTCGGCGACCCCATCTGGCGCATCGGCCACGCCCACCCCACCGGGGCCGCCCTCACCGACACCCGAACCGCCACCAGCACCATCACGACTGGAGACCCCGACGCCGCGGACGTCCTCACCACCTGGGCCAACACCTGGCGCCAAGCCGGATGCCCCGGCCTCGCCCACCTCCAACCGCACCTCACCGCATTCCACGACGGTTGGACACTCCACGCAACCAGTGGCCCGGAGGCTCGCCGTCCGTGATAGTTGTGAGTGCCGCCTGCTTACGGAGGGTGTTCCCCAGTGGCGTATCCGGTCTCGCTACTGTCTGTTACCCAGGCAGCGTTCCCAGGGGCAGTAGACGCATTGGTCGGCCGACACGTCTACCCTGGGGAATGCATAACCGTCTGTCACAGCCTGCGGACCAGGACACCATGATCCCTGTTTGCCAGTTGTGCCGGTCGCCATCCCGCAAGCAACCGGCGTACTGGCGGCAGTCTGCGCAGAAACGCGCTGAACAGGTGTCCCGGCAGGAGGCTCGTGAGGGCGCATGGCAAAATTCACAGTGATACGAAGCACAGCCTGGTTACCCCCAGACGGCAGCCTGTCACGTTGGGTGACGATGGTTTTCGTCAAGGGGGAGGGCGGGCCACATCAGAACCCGCGGCCGGGGCTCCGGCACGTACGCAGGAGGAGATCTTGATCGACCTGGACTTGCTGCTGAACCACACGGATTCGGTCGCTGAGCGTCTTGCTGGCAAGAAGGTCGATCGATCTCTCGTGTTCAGTGCGCGTGACGCGGTGCTCGACCGGCGAGCGGTCAACGCGAAGCTGGACACGAAGCGGGCCGAGATGAACCGGCGCTCGAAGGACTTCGGTCGCCTGATGTCCCAGAACGCCGCAAATGTCGACGAGGAGCGGGCGGCGCTCGCTGAACTCAAGACGGAGATTGCGGATCTTGAGGAGCAGCTTCGCAAGGCCATTGAGACGGCGGACGAGCTGCTATACCAGGTGCCCAACCTGCCTCATCCGGCTGTGCCGGTCGGGCTGGAGGAAGAGGACAACGTCATCCTCCGGTACGAGGGTCCAGAGGCCAAGCAGCGCCCGGATACCCCACCGCATTGGGAGATCGCCGACGAACTGGGGCTGCTTGATCTCAAGCGTGGGGCCAAGCTGAGCGGGTCAGGCTTCCCGGTGTTGTACGGGGACGGAACCCGGCTGCTGCGCGCGTTGGTGCAGTTCGCGTTGGACCTGCACCGCGACCGGTACTTGGAGCTCATCGTGCCGCACTTCGTGCGACGCGAGACGCCGATGGCAACCGGGCACCTGCCGAAGTTTGCCGACGATATGTACAACACGACGCTCGATGATCTGTGGGCGGTGCCAACCGGCGAGCTGCCGCTGACCGGGCTGCACCGGGACGAGATCCTCAACCCCGAGGATCTCCCCAAGCGGTACATGACCTACACCTCGTGCTTCCGCCGCGAGGCGGGTAGCGCCGGTAAGGACACTCGGGGGATGCAGCGGTTGCACGAGTTCCACAAGGTGGAGTTGGTGCAGCTGTGTCATCCGGATGAGGTGGAGGACCGGTTCGTCGAGTTGCTGGCGGACTGCGAGCGGGCGCTCCAGTTGCTGGAGCTGCCGTACCGAGTGGTCGACCTGTGCACCGGTGACCTGACCTTCTCCTCGGCGCGGATCTATGACCTGGAGGTATATGCGCCGGGGCTGGACAAGTGGCTGGAGTGCTCGTCCGTTGGCAACTTCACTGATTTCCAGGCTCGCCGTGGCAACATCCGCTACCGACGGCCCGAAGGTGGGACGGCTCCTGTAAACACGCTGAACGGCTCCGCAATTGCCACGCCGCGGGTGTGGTCCGCAATCCTGGAGCACGGGCTACAGCCTGATGGCACCGTGCGCGTGCCTGACGTGCTCGTGCCCTACGTCGGCAAGGAGACCCTGACACGCGACGAGCGGGCGCCCCGCTAGCAAGCCGTCGTGCAATACCGCCCGGTCGGCATCCACGATCTCCGGGTCAGCGCGATCACTTACGGCAACTGGCTTACGCATGGGGGCTACGCCGGTGCGGCGGCTGCTGCGGAATGCGTCGCGGCGGCCGTGGATGCGGGCATCACCACGTTCGACACTGCCGATATCTACGCGGATGGCCGTGCCGAGGAGGTCCTCGGCACGGCACTGTCCGCTGTTCGTCGCGATTCCGTGGTCATCTCGACGAAGGTGGGGCTTCGCCCTGATCAGCCGGGTCATGACAAGGACCTCTCGCGCCAGCATGTGCTCGCGAGTTGCCATCGCTCCCTGCGACGCCTGCGCACCGACTACATCGACCTGTACCAGGCGCACCGGTTCGATGACGAGACACCGTTAGAGGAGACCATCGGTGCATTGGCGGACCTTGTCCGCCGAGGAGACGTCCGGTATGTCGGTGTCTCGGAGTGGACGGCCGACCAGTTGCGCGCGGGCCAGGCTGTTGCCGAGAGATTCGGAATCATCCTGGTGTCCAACCAGGCGCAATATTCGATGTTGTGGAGGGTCATTGAGCCAGCCGTGATTCCGACGAGTTCTGAACTCGGAATAGCACAGTTGGCTTTCTCGCCGCTCGCTCAAGGTGTGCTCACGGGCAAGTATCTGCCTCGAGTGCCATGGCCCGAGGGATCTCGTGCCAGAGAAGTCTGTGGCTCCTCAATTAACCGGTGCCTGTCCAATGAGGTGCTAGAACGAGTACAGCGGCTTCGGCCGATCGCCGACTCGTTGAGTGTGACCCTCGCGCAACTGAGCGTGGCATGGGTACTCCACCAGCCTGGAGTCGCCACAGCCGTTGTCGGTGCGTCCAACTCCAGGCAACTCTGGGAGACTGCCGCAGCGGTTGGGATTGTGCTCGACCTCGAAGTGATGCGCAAGATCGACGAGGTTCTTGGCGACATTGTTGACCGCGACCCAGCAAAAGCTGGCAAAACTTACGACGTGATGGCGCGGTGGCGTGCCTGACCGTGCAGCCCGTCTCGTGCGTGCCAGAAAATCTTGGTCCTGAGCAGGAGGCGCTGACGATCGGGGTCGAAGAGTTCACCACGTCGATGAAGGCAACGAGTGTTGTTGAACAGCAGGGTGTCACCGGGATCGAGAGCGGCGGAATAGTCTGGTGCCAGTTGGTCGATGACGTCCGCGAACTGGCGCGCTGAATCCCGAATGCGCCCATCCCTGGCGTTCAGTAGCGCCGCCCGCATGAATCGGATTCGCCCAGGCGTGACAATCACGTCGCTCGTGTGGCCGCCACCGAGTTCGGCATCGAGTGGCCACGCGAAAACCGTACCGACCAAGGTGGTCAGAGTAGCCTCGTCGACACCTGCGCGCTGGACGGTGTTGAGCGTTAGGAGGTCGGTCGCACCACCGATCGCTGCGGCCTTCAGGCAGGTCAACGCCGTGACGTCGTTGGGCTGGGGCCAGCCGGTGCTATCGGTGTGCCACTCCAGATCCGGCGTCCACTTGGACTTGTGGGGGATCTCTTGCAACACGCGCGACCAGGAGGCGCGATAGGGATCGGTCAGCCGGCCAACGGCGGTACCGAGCGCCGCCAACAGTGCTGGGCTCGGTCGGCCAATAGGCGAGTGGACGATGACCCACAGTTGTGCACATAAGGTGCTGTGAACGTTGTCCACCAGCTCTGACCAGGTGATTCCGAGATGATTGGCCCACCGCTGACGCAGCGCGTCCTGGGCTTTCGGCTCGCGCAGTTGGGCGTCGTCGATCCGTTGGTCCGTCCAGATCTTCTCGATTGCCTCGACGGCCTCAGCGGAGATCACCAGTGTGGTCGACTGGCCGCGAGTCATGGGTTGACCGCCAAGCTGAAGTCTTGTCGCGCAAGTAGTTCCAGGACATCTACCACCGGGAGCAGTGCCTCCTCCCGAAAGTCGAACTTCGGGTCGTGGAGGTCGGCTTGATCATCATGACCTGTCCCGCAGCCGACCAGAAACAGCGCCCCTGGCACATGGTCCAAATAACAGCCGAAGTCGTCGCTGACACCGAGTGGCATTGGGGGGTAATTGGCCGCCACAGTGAGCCCTGCTTTCTCGCAGGCGCTGGCCACATTAGTGACCGCCGGTGCCGCATTGTGGACCAGAGGTCGGATGTCATTCTCCACGCAGACGTCAATTCCGACGCCGGTTTTGGCGGTAACATCCTCCGCGATCTGACGCAGATCTTTCTCGCAACGGACGCGGGCGTCGTGATCGAGCCATCTCATGGTTGCCCTCACCGATCCGCGGGCTGCTGGCTGGTTCGGTGCCTCGCCGGCCTGAGCCATGCCGACATGGACCACGACTGGCTGTTCGGTGGTCGGACATCGTCCGGCGGGTATCACTCGCTCGACCATATGGCAGAAGCGGCTCACCGCGTTCAGCGCATCACCAGCTCCAACATCGACCTGCGTCCCGTGTGACCGGCCCTGGACGGCGCGGAAGGTGACGGTTATGCCGGAGATGCCAGGCATGAGAGCACCCGTCTTGAGGCCGATAGTGGCTTCCGGGAGTTCGGGCCACAGATGCAGGCCATAAACCTGATCGGCCGGCCAGGTGCCTGGTCCAAGTCCTTCGATCACCCGGCGGGCACCGCTGGGATGAACTTCCTCAGCCTGTTGGAAGATCAGGAGAACTGGGGCGACTGGTTGGCGGCGCGCCAGTCGGCGAGCCAGAACGACCAACGCCGCCGTGTGCCCATCGTGTCCGCAGGCATGCATGACACCGGACCGCTCTGACGCAAAGGGCAGCCCCGTCTCCTCGGCACGAGCGATGGCGTCCAGGTCAGCTCTGAACGCGACGGTTGGGCGGCCACTTGGTCCGAGGCTGACAGCCAGGCTGGTCGGTGCAGGCCGGGAGAATCGAAGGCCGAACCCGCCGAGGACGCCTTCTAGAAATGCTGATGTCCGGTGCTCCTCATGACCCAATTCGGGCCATCGATGCAGGGTCCGGCGTACCCACCTGAGCAACTCAAGATCGCTCATCTCCGGCTCAAGTACTGGCGTCACAGATCGCTCTCCGTCATGACGATCCGTTTCATAGGAAGAACGAATGCTCGGGCACGGGCACGACGCGCCGAAGGTCCTCTGCCCAGCGCGCGACCTCGTTGAGCCGATCACTGCGGCGGAAGGTCTCGACCTGGCGGAAGGCCCGGTTGAGGTGGTGCCCGCGCCCGTTTGCCGGGCACCGGGTGGACGGGCACTGCCCTCGGCGTACTTCGCCGAGCACCGCGTGCCTCCTGTCGCTGGTCCAGATGTCGGTCAGCGAGTCGTTGGCGATGTTGCCGATGTAGAAGCCGGGATCTCCATACAGATCGGAACATGGCAGCATGTCGCCGGATGGAGTGACCTCGCCAAACCAGCCGGCGGCCAGGCAACCAAGGTCATCGTCCGGCATGGCGTCGACCGCGCTCACCGAGGCGTCTGGGACGACGACCTCGATCCCCGCATCGGCGAGAAGCCGACGGGTCTGCGAGTCGGGTGCCGCCTCGCGCAGAAACGTCTCCACAGTCGCAGGGTCGACATCAACCTGTGCGCCGACGATGGGGAAGGCGGGCCTCATGATCACGTAATCGATCCGCCTGTCCCGGTCGCCTGTGCACAGGCCACTGAGGAAGCGTGCCGTAGGCAGGATGTCATCCGCGTTGCTGCTGCTTACCACGATGGAGACTCCCACCAGCGTCCGGGACCGCTCTTCGGCGCGCAGCTCGGCGAGGAGCGCCATGTTGTCCAACACGCGCTGCCCGTGCGGGCGGCGGGGGTCGTAGTCGTGCTGCCGCTGGTGTACCTCCGGTGTGACGGCGTTGAGACTGACCCGGATGAACACCAGTTCGGAGTCAAACAAGGACGCGGCCTGATCAGGTCGGAACAGGCTGCCGTTGGTGAACAAACACTGGTTGAGGCCGCGGTTGTGGGCACGTGCGGCCGCGGGGTAGAGCAGCGGGTTCATGGTCGGTTCGCCGCCGACCCACATCACCTCGACACGATGGTCGGCGAGGTGGTCAACGACCCGTTCCAGCCGAGGCATTCGCATCACCGTGAGTGGGGTCGAGCGGGGATGCCGGAATACGTCGTCCTCGGACCACTCTTCGCGAGCGCTACGACAACTGCACCATGGGCAGGCGAAGTTGCACAGGAACGTTGGGCTGAGTTCGATGTGCAGCGGAACGACTTCGTGGTAGCGGCCAGCCATGACGAGGTCGAATCGATCCCGCCAGAACACCCATTGGCCCGCTTCTGCTCGCTGCCTGCGGAACTCAGCAGTACTACCCCACTGGCCGACTTGCTCGGGCAGGGGCCATCGTCCGGAGATCGACAGATCCGCTGGTGTCACCGACATGATCCCAGCCCTATACGAAGAAGGAATGGCCCAAGGGATAGGTCACCTCACGGAGGTCGTCGACCCACTGGCGTACCTCGTTCATCCGGCCAGCACGGCG
>JAFAZC010000128.1 GCA_019239965.1 Kutzneria sp.
AATACCGACATCAGGGCGTTGCGCGGCTCAGCCTGGCACGTCCAACGATGGGATAACCGGGCACGCCAACGGCCATCGTGGATTCCGTTCGTGGCCAGCCCGCCACCCACAGTGTCTGTCCGGCTTGGATGTCGGCCACCAGACTGATGTCCGCTGTCGACAGGTGAACACCGGCCGTCGTGCCATCGGGCAACCACACCTGGCCGGTGGCCGGACCCCACAGAAACCACCGGCCTGGCGTCCACGAGTCCAACCGCATGGGCAGCGGAGTCCAGTGGTCCGCCGCTCGCAGCAGCGCGAACACATTCCCTTCCCGACGCCTCTTGCTCCTACGCCACCACATGGCGATCATCAGGGTGAACGCCATCGCCAGCACGAAGAACACCGGGAGCGGGAGAAGCAACAGCGTGTCCTCGTCTCCACTCCAGGCCAGGAGCACCAGCACGACCACCACGGCGGACGGCACACCTACCAGTCGCAACCAGATTGTGCGCATCACATATCGGGCATGGTGCTGGATCCACATCAACACCGGGTCGTCGGCCGGCCGCGGCCCGGCGACACCAGCTGGTTGCGGTCGTTGACCCCCCTTGGCCTCGGACACAATCCGTGCGGCCACCGGCGGACAGAGTCCGTCCACCCGAACGAGAGCATGCCCACGTCGGTCCGGGCCACACAGAAAAACCCGACCCGTGCGCAGCATGACCTGCTGCGTGCCCCAAGGCAGACGAGACAGCCTCAGGTAGCCGGACACCGCACCACTGAGGTCGCGCACCACGGACGGCGCGGGTGAGCGTCGAGAGGTCACGGACACCACGTCCACCCGAGTCGGCCTCCACGCATGTCCGTCGAGCAACCGTATCGTTCGAGTTCGCCTGTAGACGACGAGAAACTCGAGGAATAACGCGATGAACAACACCAACAGCGAGAAAAGGCTCCGAAGGGCATCGATCCCCTGTATGCCGCTTCCCAGCAGCCACAGCGCGACAAGAGGGCCGACGGCGACGAGGAGCACCAGGCCGAGCATCATCATGGACAGCCACATTCGCCGGCGCCCCGCCACCAGGCGGTCGTAGACGAGACGGGTGTAGGGATCGTCACGGGCCGGCCGGTCGGTGGCGGGGGTGGCGACGGTGGCGCGCTGGACCGGATTCACAGTGCTCAGACGACCGCGGTGCGGTCCCGGTTCCCTCGGGCTCAGGCGTCGTAGTCGACGGTGAGCTGTTCGCTGGCCGGGAAAGACTGACAGGTCAACACGAATCCCGCGGCAACCTCCGACGGTTCGAGCGCGAAGTTGCGTCGCATGTCCGCGGTGCCGTCGGTGATCATAGCCCGGCAGGTCCCGCACACCCCACCCTTACACGCGAACGGCAGATCGGGTCGGGCTCGTTGGGCACCCTCCAGCAGGGTGACCTCCCGAGAGGTCACCAGCTCCGTGGACCTGCCGTCGAGAACCACCCGCACCGTGCTGCTCGGCCCCTCGACCCCGGGTTCGGGGTGCCGCGTCGGTTCGGGCGGCACGCCGTCGACGAAGAACAGCTCCTGGTGCACCCGCTCGCGCGGCACTCCGAACTCGTCGAGGACCCTTCGCGCGTCGGTCACCATCCCGAACGGCCCGCACAGCCACCAGTGGTCGACATCGTGGACGGGCAGCAGCAGAGGCAGCAGGGTACGCAGCTTGTCGGCGTCCAGTCGGCCGGTGAACAGTTCGGCCTCACGCGGTTCGCGGGAGAGCACGTGCGCCAGCTCCAGCCTGGCCCGGTGTGCGTCCTTCAGGTCGGCGAGCTCGTCGGCGAACATGACGGTGTTGGTCCGACGGTTGCCGTAGAGCAGCGTCGCAGTCGACGACGAGCCGTCCAGCACCGACGAGACGATCGACAGTACGGGCGTGATACCAGATCCGGCCGCGATGAACACATGTCTGGCTGCCTCACCCACGTTCGGCGTGAACGATCCCGACGGCGCGAGCACGTCGATGGGCGTGCCGACGCCGACCTCGCGGACCAGCCAGGAGGAGAACAGCCCGCCGGGCACCTCGCGGACCCCGATTCTGGGCGGTGAACCGGCCAGCGAACAGATCGAGTAGGACCGGCGTTCCTCGCGGCCCTCGACGACGCGCCGCAGCGTCAGCGACTGGCCTGGCAGGAACACGAACTCCTCGGCGAGCTCCGCCGGCACCTCGAAGGTCACCGCCACGGCGTCGTCGCACAGGCGCTCCACTTCGGACACCCGAAGCGAACGGAACCCGGTCCTGCGCCGCACCGTCGTAGCCATTCAGATCTCCTTGACATGGTCAAACGGCTCGCCACAGTCACGGCAGCGGCGCAGAGCCCTGCATGCGGTCGCACCGAACTCCGACAGCTGTACGGTGTCGGTGGACGCGCAGCGCGGACACCGCACCACCTTTGCCGGCGCGGTCAGGGTCAACGGGATCGGACCGGCCGAACGTCTCGGAGCACTACCCGGCGGCGCGATACCGGCCTCAACGAGCTTGCGGCGCCCCTCGGTGGTGATCCAGTCGGTCGACCACGCCGGACTGAGCACCACTCTGATCTCGACGTCACGGTAGCCGGCCGCACGGAGGCTGGCGTCGAGGTCATCGCGCATGGTGTCCATCGCCGGACACCCGGAATATGTCGGAGTGATCGACACGATGACTCGCCCGTCCACGTCGACGTCGACGTCACGAAGCACGCCCAGATCCGCGAGGGTGAGCATCGGCAGCTCGGGGTCGGTGACCGCCGAGGCCACGGTTCGCGCGCTCACCATGTGGCGTCCTGATGCGCGCGGGCCACACTTTGCAGCTCCGCCAACAGGTATCCCATCGCCTCGGTGTGTACTCCGTCGCGGCCGGAGTGCCCGGACACGCCGGCGAGGCCGTCGACCTCGGGACGGCTCAGGGTGGCCGCGGCGAGGACCTCGGTCAGCACGCCGTCGAATTCCGCCCGCACGGTCGAGGGGTCCACGCCGACACGCCGTTCAACAGGGTGCGCGGCGAACAGTTCCTCGACGTACGACCACACCGCGTCCAGACCGTTCCGCATCCGCGCGTGGGACAGTTCGGTGCCGTCTCCCAACCGGACAACCCATCGCGCCGCGTAGTCCCGGTGGTAGGCGAGTTCCTTCACCGCCTTGGCGGCGATGGCCGCGAGTACGGGGTCGTCGCTGTCGACCAGCCGCTGCATCAACGCCAGCCGCCAGGTGGCGAAGACCAGCAGCCTAGCCACACAGAACGCGAAGTCCCCGTTAGTCACCTCGGCAAGGCGCACGTTGCGAAATTCCCTGTCCGATCGGAAGAACGCCAACTCGTCTTCCCCGCGCCCGCTTCCGTCGGCCTTGCCGGCACGAGCGAGCAGCAACCTGGCCTGCCCCAGCAGATCGAGACCGATGTTGGCCAGTGCGACCTCGTCCTCGAGCTCGGGCGCACAGGTACACCACTGCTGAAGCCGGTGCGACATGATCAGTGCGTCGTCACCGAGCATCAGGCAGTACGCGGCGAGATCGGCGGCGTCGACACCGGCCGGTACCGCGGTGTCCATTCCAGACAGCGGGTCGGCGAACCCGGTGCCGAAGGCCCACCGGGTGTCGCCTTCGGCGTTCAGCGCTTCATAGGCATTGTCGAACACGATTGGCTCACATGTGTGGAACGTCGTCGGGAATGTCGTAGAAGGTGGGGTGCCGGTACACCTTGTCCCCGCTCGGCGCGAAGAACGGATCCTTCTCGTCGGGGCTGGACGCGGTGATGTGGGCCGACCTCACCACCCAGATGCTCACGCCTTCGTTGCGCCGGGTGTACAGGTCGCGGGCATGCCGCACCGCCATGTCGTCGTCGGCGGCGTGCAGGGATCCGACGTGGACGTGGTTGAGGCCGCGCTTGCCCCGCACGAACACCTCGTACAGCGGCCAACCGTCCTTCTGAGTCATCGTGCCGCCTCCTTGACACGTTCGGCCCGCTTCGCGGCATGGGCGCTCGCCGCCGCACGAACCCAGGCTCCATCCTCGTGTGCCCTGCGCCGGTGCGCGATCCGTTCGGCGTTGCACGGGCCGTCTCCCGCGATGACCCGCTTGAACTCCGACCAGTCCACCGCACCGAAGTCGTAGTGGCCGCGCTCGGCGTTCCACCTCAGGTCGGGATCTGGCAGGGTGACCCCGAGCTTGTCGGCCTGGGGCACGGTCATGTCCACGAACCGCTGGCGCAGCTCGTCGTTGGTGTGTCGTTTGATCTTCCATGCCATCGACTGTGCGGTGTTCGGCGATTCCTCGTCCGGCGGCCCGAACATCATCAGTGACGGCCACCACCATCGGTTCGTGGCGTCCTGGACCATGTCACGCTGGGCTTGGGTGCCCGACATCATGGTCATCAGCAGTTCGTAGCCCTGCCGCTGGTGGAAGGACTCCTCCTTGCAGATTCTGATCATGGCTCGTGCGTACGGTCCGTACGAGCTGCGGCACAGCGGAACCTGATTGCAGATCGCGGCACCGTCGACCAGCCAGCCGATCACACCGACGTCGGCGAAGCTCAGCGTCGGATAGTTGAAGATCGACGAGTACTTCTGCCGACCGGTGATCAGCTTCTCGACGAGGTCGGAACGGTCGACGCCGAGTGTCTCGGCCGCCGAGTAGAGATACAGGCCGTGACCGGCCTCGTCCTGCACCTTCGCGAGCAGAATCGCCTTGCGTCGCAACGACGGCGCGCGGGTGATCCAGTTGCCCTCCGGTTGCATCCCGATGATCTCCGAATGCGCGTGCTGGGCGATCTGGCGGACCATCGTCTTGCGGTAGCCCTCGGGCATCCAGTCGCGTGGCTCGATCCGCTGATCGGCCGCTATCGTCGCCTCGAAGTGGTCCCGAGGCTCGGCCATCGGTTCCACTGTCATCGCGAATCCTCCTTGGCGACCAGGGTGAGCACGTCGTACTTGGCCACCGACTCGCCCTTGGCGTTGGTGACGTCGGCGTCCCAGCGGACCTCGCCGTAGTCGTTGGTCTCCCGCGGGGTGATCTGTTTCGCGGTCAGCGTCACCGTGAGCTCGTCCCCGGGGTAGGTCGGGGTGAGGAACCTCAGGTGCTCCAGCCCGTAGTTGGCCAACACCGGGCCGGGTTCCGGGGAGACGAACAGACCGGCCGCGAAGGAGACCACAAGGTAGCCGTGTGCCACCTTGCCGCCGAAGAACGGGTTGGCCTTGGCGGCCTCGGAGTCGGTGTGGGCGTAGAAGGTGTCACCGGTGAACTCGGCGAAGTGGTCGATGTCGTCCTGTGTCACCGTGCGCGGACCGGCCACCACGGTGTCACCGATCTTCAGTTCCGCCAGCGACTTGCGGAACGGGTGCACGTCGGTGATCGACCGTTGCGCGCCGGTGACCCAGCGTCGGGTCACCGCCGTCAGCACCGTGGGACTGCCCTGCACGGCGGTGCGCTGCATATGGTGCAGCACACCGCGGATTCCACCCATCTCCTCGCCGCCGCCCGCGCGGCCAGGACCACCGTGCACCAGTACCGGAAGCGGCGAACCGTGGCCGGTGGACTCCTTGGCGCAGGTGGCGTCGAGGACGAGCAGGCGACCGTGCCACGGCGCCGCACCGAGCACGACGTCGTGCGCGAACCCGGTGTCCGCGGTGACCACGGAACCGACGAGGCTGCCCTGCCCGCGCGCGGCAAGGGCGACGACCTGGTCGGTCGAGGTGTAGGGCAACAGCGTGCTGACCGGTCCGAAGGCCTCGACCTCGTGCGGCTGGGCGAGATCGGGATCGTCGGCGCGCAGCAGGATCGGCGCGAGGAAGGCCCCCCGCGCCGGGTCGGCGTCGACCACCTCGGGGTCGCCGGGGCCGCCGAACACCGGACGGGCGGCCTCGGTCAGCGCCTTGAGCGAGCGCCGGACCTCTTCCCGCTGCTCGAGGCTGGCCAGCGCGCCCATCCGGACGCCCGCACTCGCCGGGTTGCCGACGGTGATCGTGGCCAGCCTCGCCGCGGTGGCCTCGGCGACGTCGTCGATCAGCTCCGCAGGCACGAACGCGCGCCGGATCGCGGTGCACTTCTGGCCCGCCTTGACGGTCATCTCGGTGACCAGCTGCTTGACGAACAGGTCGAACTCGGTGGTGCCCGGTGTCGCGTCGGGACCCAGGATGGAGCAGTTGAGCGAATCGGCCTCCGCGGTGAACCGGACCGAGCGCGCTACGACGGTGGGGTGGGTGCGCAGCCGCTGGGCGGTCGAGGCGGATCCGGTGAATCCGACGAGGTCCTGCTCGGTCAGGTGGTCGAACAGGTCACCCGCGCTGCCGCACACCAGCTGCAGTGCGCCTTCCGGAAGCAAACCCGACTCGAGGATGAGTTCGACCATGCGGGCGGTCAGGTACGCGGTCTGGCTCGCCGGTTTGATCAGGCTCGGCACCCCGGCCACGAAGGCGGGGGCGAACTTCTCCAGTGGGCCCCACACCGGGAAGTTGAAGGCGTTGATCTGCACCGCGACCCCGCGCAGCGGCGTCATGACGTGCTGGCCGACGAAGGTGCCGCCCTTGCCGAGCGGCTCCACCGCACCGTCGACGTAAACGGTGTCGTTGGGCAGTTCACGCCGGCCCTTGCTGCCGTAGCTGAACAGGACACCGATGCCACCGTCGACGTCGAACATTGAATCGCCCTTGGTGGCACCGGTGCGCGTCGACAGGGTGTACAGCTCGTCACGGTGCTCGCGGAGAAAGGAAGCGAGCGCCTTGAGCAACGCCGCCCGCTGGTGGAAGGTCAGCTCGCGCAGCGCCGGGCCGCCGACCCGTCGGCCGTACTCGAGGGCCACGCCCATGTCCACACCCGCGGAGGAGATCCTGGCGACCTCCTCTCCGGTCACCGCGTCCAGCAGCGGCGCGCCCTCGTCCGCCGCCGTGTGCCACCGGCCGTTGACGTAGCTGCGCAGCAGAGCCATCTGGCCACACCCTTCCCGTCGCCCCCAGGCGAATTACTTACCGTCCGTTCGTTCAGATGCTAGCGTGACCGGGTGGCTGAGGAAACCGTGCTCGTCAGTCGTGATGATGCTGTCGCGACGCTCACCATGACCCTGCCGGCCAAGCGCAACGCGCTCACTCTGGAGATGAAACGGGCCCTGCTCGCTGCCATCAACCAGGTCGGCGCGGACGACACGGTCCGCGCCGTGGTGCTGACCGGGGTGGGCAGATCCTTCTGCGCGGGACAGGATCTCGGCGAGCACGCCGAGACGCTGGCCGCCGACCCCGAGTGCGCGTTCGACACGGTCCGTGCCCACTACGCCCCGATCGTGCTCGGCATCGCCACCATGGACAAGCCGGTGATCGCCGCGGTCAACGGCACCTGCGTTGGTGCGGGACTGGGCATCGCGCTGGCTTGCGACCTGCGGATCGCCACGGCGGGAGCCAAGTTCGCCACCGCGTTCACCGCGATCGGGCTGACCTGCGACTCCGGCCTTTCCGCCACCCTGGCCCGGGCGGTCGGCGCGGCAAGGGCGAGCGAGCTGGTACTGCTCGGCGAGTCGTTCACCGCCGAGCAGGCACTGGACTGGGGGCTTGTCGGCAGGGTCGTCGCCGGCGACGAACTGGCGGCCGAGGCCGCGGCGTTGGCCGCCAGGATGGCCAGCGGACCGACCAAGGCGTACGCGGAGGCCAAGCGGGCGCTGGCAGATGCGTGGACGCCGCCACTGGAGACCGTGCTCGCCGCCGAGGCGGCCGCCCAGTCCCGGCTCGGGCTCACCGCCGATCACCAGAACGCGGTCACCTCCTTCCTCGACAAGCGGACGCCCCGGTTCACCGGCGAGTAGGCGCGCGTATGCCGCCGAGTTGACAACGGCGTTTGCCGAAACTGCAATGAAGGGATGGCGAACGACCTCAGCGCGGTACTGAGCGCGGTCGGACCGCGGCTGCGCGAGCTGCGCCGTCGCAGCGGGACGACCCTTGCCGGGCTGTCCGAGATCACCGGCATCCCGATCAGCACCCTGTCCCGGTTGGAGTCCGGGCACCGCAAGCCCAGCCTGGAACTGCTGCTGCCCCTTGCCAAGATGTATCAGGTTCCGCTCGACGAGCTCATCGACGCGCCGGTGACCGGCGATCCACGCGTGTTCCTGCGGCCGATTGCCCGGCACGGCATGACGATCATTCCGCTGACCCGCAAGCCCGGCGGCCTGCAGGCGTTCAAGCACATCCTGCACGCCGGCCGTGACGATCGGGAGCCGGATCTCCGCTCACACGAGGGCTACCACTGGCTTTACGTCCTCAATGGACGGCTGCGCCTCATGCTCGGCGATCAGGACCTTGTCCTCGTCGCGGGCGAAGTCGCCGAATTCGATACCCATCTGCCGCACTGGTTCGGCAACGCCGACGCCAGGTCGGTCGAGTTCTTGACCATCCTCGGCCCGCAGGGCGAACGCTTCCACGTTCGCGCCCGCTACCGTCGCCGCTGAACGGCTAGGGCGACGGCCAGCTGTAGAAACCGGTGCCGGTCTTGCGTCCCAGCTCTCCTCGGGCGACCTTCTCCCGCAACAGTTTCGGCGGGGCGAACCGGTCGCCGAGGGTCTGCCACAGATGTTCGGCGATAGCCAGTCGAACGTCGAGGCCGACGAGGTCGGTCGACCGCAGCGGTCCCATCGGATGGCCGTAGCCCAGCTCCATCGCGCGGTCGATCGACTCGGCGTCGGCGACCCCCTCCTGCAGTGTCCTGATCGCCTCGAGGCCGAGCATCACGCCCAACCGGCTGGTCGCGAACCCCGGCGAGTCCTTGACCAGGACGGGAGTCTTGCCGAGTAGGGCGATCCAGTCCAGTGCCCGGCGCTGGGTCCGCTCGCCGGTGTTCGGGCCAAGTACCACCTCGACCAGTGTGGATACCGGAACCGGGTTGAAGAAGTGCATGCCGAGGAAGCGTTCCGGCCGGACGAGTACCGAGCCGAGCTCGCCGATCGACAGAGAACTGGTGTTGCTGGCCAGCACGGTGTCCGACGACACGGCACGCTCGGCCGCGGTGAGTACCCGCACCTTCATCTCGCCCACCTCGGGGACCGCCTCGATGACGAGGGCGCTGTCGCTGGGCAGTTCGGTGATGTCGGTCACGATCCTCACCCTGCGCTGCGCGTCGGTGAGAGAGCCGTCGAGCGTGCCCCGCTCCGCGGCCAGCCGCAGCCCGGCATCCAGCCGCGTCCCGGCCGCGTCGGCGGCGGAGTCGTCACTCTCCACGACGACGACGTTCGCCCCGATTCCCGCGAAGACCTGCGCGATCCCGGCACCCATCCGTCCACCGCCGAGGACTCCAACGTTCACACCGACACCCTTCCGCGTTCAGACCTTCTCCACGACCATCGCTACACCCTGCCCCACTCCTACACACAGAGTAGCCAGTCCATGTCGGCCGTCCTCCCGTTCCAGCCGACCGAGCAGCGTGACCAGCAGCCGGGCTCCCGAGCAGCCGAGGGGGTGCCCCAGCGCGATGGCGCCGCCGTCGGCGTTCACCCGCTCCTGGTCCAGCTTCAGCCTGCGCATCACGGCGAGGCTCTGCACGGCGAACGCCTCGTTGAGCTCCACCGCGTCCAGGTCGTCAATACGCAGGCCGGTGCGGGCGAGCACCTTCTCGGTGGCCGGCACCGGACCGAGACCCATCACCTGCGGCGCGACACCGGCGGAGGCACTGGCGACGACCCTGGCGCGGGGCGTGAGTCCGTAGCGCCGCACGGCGCCCTCGCTGGCGAGGACCAACGCGGCCGCCCCGTCGGAGAGCGGGGACGACGACCCGGCCGTGACAACGCCGTCACTCCGGAACACCGTGCGTAGTGCGGCAAGCTTGGCCATGGTGGTCGAGGGTCGGGGGCTCTCGTCGACGGCGAAGTCCCCGACCGGCACGATCTCCCGCTCGAACCGGCCGGCCTTAATGGCGGCGACCGCACGCTGGTGACTGCGCAGGGCGAACCCGTCGCTGTCCGCTCTCGTGATGCCGTCGAGCGTGGCCACCTCCTCCGCCGTCTCCCCCATCGACAGCGTGACCTTGGCACCGTGGCGTGGATGGGTGAACCGCCAGCCGAGTGAGGTGTCACTGACCTCTCCCGGTCTCGCCCACGGGGTGCCGGGCTTGGCCATCACCCAGGGCGCCCGGGTCATCGACTCCACTCCTCCGGCCACGACCACCTCGGCCTCGCCGCACCGGATGGCCTGTGCCGCCGATGCCACCGCGGTCAATCCGCTCGCGCACAGCCGGTTGACCGTGTACCCCGGCACCTGGTCGCCGAGCCCGGCGAGCAGTGCTGCCATCCTCGCCACGTTGCGGTTGTCCTCACCGGCCTGGTTGGCGGCGCCGAGTATCACCTCGTCGACGGCGTCCGCCGGAGTTCCCGACCGGCGCAGGACCTCGCCGACGACCAGCGCGGCGAGGTCGTCGGGCCGGACGTCGGACAGCGCGCCACCGTAGCGGCCCTGCGCGGTGCGCACGCCGTCGATGAGGAACACCTCGGGAAGCTCTGCGGGCATACCGTCCCCTCTTGACGTGTGGTGAAACGCTGCGTTGACTTCGCCCAGACTTATTATCAACCGTCCGTTCGGTCAGCCCGCAAGCTTGGGAGAGCCTTGTCCAACGAGACGTTCGCCTCAGCCGGCGACCCGCGGCCGGTGACGAGGGGCGAGGTGCTCGCGCTGCAGCTGAAGCGTCTGCGGTGCACGCTGCGACATGCCTACCGCAATGTCGACTTCTACCGGAGAAAGTTCGACGCGGCCGGTGTCCGTCCCGAGGACTGCCGGACGCTGGCAGACCTGGCGAGGTTTCCGCACACCACCAAGGACGACCTGCGTGAGCATTACCCGTACGGCATGTTCGCGGTGCCCATGGACCAGGTGAGCCGCATTCACGCTTCCAGCGGAACGACCGGGCGTCCCACCGTCGTGGGCTACACCAGGCGGGACGTCGAGACCTGGGCGACGCTGGTGGCGCGCTCGATCCGCGCGGCCGGTGGGCGGGCCGGCGACAAGGTCCACGTGGCCTACGGCTACGGCCTGTTCACCGGTGGGCTCGGCGCCCACTACGGTGCCGAGCGCCTCGGATGCACGGTCATTCCGGCCTCCGGCGGCATGACCGCCCGCCAGGTGCGGCTCATCGCCGACCTTCGACCCGAGATCATCATGGCCACCCCGACCTACCTGCTCACCCTGCTCGAGGAGTTCGAGCGCCAGGGCGTCGATCCGCGCGCCACCGCGCTGCGGGTGGGCATTCTCGGCGCCGAGCCGTGGACCGAGCAGATGCGCAGGGAGATCGAGGGCCGCCTCGGTATCGACGCGGTGGACATCTACGGGCTGTCGGAGGTGATGGGGCCGGGAGTCGCACAGGAGTCCGTGCGGACCAAGGACGGCCTGCACGTGTGGGAGGATCACTTCTCTCCGGAGGTGGTTGACCCGTCGACCGGGGAGGTGCTGCCCGACTGCGTTCCCGGTGAGCTCGTGTTCACCTCCCTGACCAAACAGGCCCTTCCGGTCATCCGCTATCGCACCGGCGACCTGTCCCAGCTGCTTCCCGGTACCGCCTTCCCCGAGTTCCGCAGGATGGCACGGGTCACCGGCCGCACCGACGACATGATCATCTTGCGCGGGGTGAACGTGTTCCCGACACAGATCGAGCAGATCGTGCTGGACACGCCGGGGCTGGCGCCACACTTCCAGATCGTGCTGACCCGCAAGGGCCGGATGGATCACCTGACCGTGCGGGTCGAGTCGCGGGCGGACACCCCGCCGGACCGGGCGCGATCGGCGGCCACCGAGATCGCCCGGAGCGTCAAGGACGGCGTCGGTGTCAGCATCGAGGTGGACGTGGTGTCACCGGCCACACTGGAACGTTCGGCGGGCAAGCTGCGCCGAGTGATTGACCTCCGGGTTCAATAGGCCCATGAGCACCACACCCCGGCGAGGACGCCCCGGCTACGACCTCGAGTCCCTGCTGGCGATCGCGGTCAGGGTCTTCAATGAGCGCGGGTACGAGGCGACCAGCATGGAGGACCTCTCCCGCAAGTTGGGCATCACCAAGTCGGCGATCTACCACCACGTGTCGAGCAAGGACGAACTGCTCCGGTTGGCGGTGAATCGTGCGCTCGACGGGCTGTTCACGGTCGCCGAGGAGGCACTGGCCCACGACGGTCGTGCGATCGACCGCCTCGAGCGGCTTGTCCGGGGCAGCGTCGCGGTGTTGGTCGACCAGTTGCCCTTCGTCACTCTGCTGCTGCGCGTGCGGGGCAACACCAGGGTCGAGCGTGCCGCGCTCGGCCGTCGCCGCGAGTTCGACCGCCTGGTGACCGAGCTGGTCAAACAGGCCGAGGCAGAGGGTGATGTGCGCCCCGACGTCGACCCCGCGATCACCGCGAGACTGCTGTTCGGAATGATCAACTCGCTGATCGAGTGGTACCGGCCGCGCGGTGGTGCCGGCGCCGAGAGTCTCGCTGACGCCGTCTGCACGGTCGCCTTCACCGGGCTGAGGGCGTGATCGCGACCGGGCCGCTCGCGCGGCTCACCCTGCCTTGACCAGCTGCTCGATTCTGGCGTGCAGGGTGTCGAGGAAGGTCTCGGACTCCGGCTTCATCAATACGCTGCGCACCACCCGTGCGCCGTCCGTGTCCACCGCGACGTCGGGATGGCGGGAGGCGAACGCTGAGGCGTCGGCACGCAGAACGCTGACGTATACGGGATCGTCCTGCGCGTCCATGCCCCGTCGCATCAGTCGGTGTGCTGCCCTGTCTATCTGGGAAAGCGCGAACGGTGTCGTACGTGGAAAGTAGGTGACGATGTCCAGGTCGGGGGCTTGGTAGCGGTCGAGGCATTCGGACTGCTCCAGCAGCCCCGACCAGCGTAGTGCGGCACGGCGGCCGGCGGCGAGCACGGCGCCGAGCCCCTTCCTTGTCAGCGGCAGCAGCTTGAAGGTCAGCCACAATGCCGCCGCCGTCGCACCGGGACGAGAGCATTCGAGGCTGATCTCGCCGAGATGCAACTCATCGGAGGTGAAGTAGGTGTAGGGCGAATCGTGCAGATAGAACCGTCCGACACTGGGGTCGGCGAAGAGTACGGCCCCACATCCATAGGGCTGCAACCCGTGTTTGTGCGGATCGACCACAATGGACTCGCAGTGCCGAATCGCCTGCCAGGGCGCCGGATCGATACCGTGGTCACCCGCGATCAGCGTGAAGAACCCGCCGTAGGCGGCGTCGACGTGAACACGGAAGTCGTAGTGCCGCTTGAGTGCGACGACCTCGTCCACCGGATCGATCACGCCGAGCCCTGTTGTTCCTGGAGTGACCACGACCGTGCCGATCTCGCCGGTTCGAAGCAGGTCCTCCAACGCCGTGACGTCCATCCGGCCCGAGCCGTCGACGGGAACCGGCCTCGCTCGCATGCCAAGCAGGTGGCACATCCTCGCGTGCGTGTAGTGGCTCTCGGTACTGAAGGCCACACCGCGCTCCGGATGGATTTCCCTTGCCACATAGAGTGCTTCAAGGTTGGCGATCGTTCCGCTCGAGGTCAGGTGCCCCAGATGTGTGCCGTAGCCGAACATCTCGGCAAGCATTCCAACGATCTCACGTTCCATCGCGGCGGTCGCGGCGCCGCTGTCCAGAGCGTGGTTGTTCGGGTTGATCAGCATCGCTGCCAGGTAGCCGGCGACGGCGGCGGGATGCGGCGGCTTGAGCATCTGGCCGGCGTAGCGCGGATGGAAGAACGGGTAGTTCCCGCCCAGCCGCTCGGCGAGTTCGTCGAGCACGGTCTCGACGGTCTCGTCGGACACACGTGCGGACGGGTGGACAGGATGGACGCCGAACCGCTCGGCCCACCGCTCGTGGTTGGTGACGACCCGGTCCAGCCACGTCCGCAGGGACGCTGCCTGGTGGATGTTCATGCACACTCCCCGAATTCCCATCGGTCGCCGGCTGGCTAGCTGACTAGATGTGGTAGGCGTACTCCGCGAGCTCCCAGTCCGTCACCCAGCTCTGGAAACGCGCCACCTCGGCACGTTTGAACGAGACGAATGAGGCCACGAGCCGCTCGTCCAGCTCGGCGCGCAGCCCGGAGTCCGCTTCCAGCGCGTCCAGCGCCGCCGGCAGCGTCGTGGGCAACACCCTCGCCCGGCTGGCGTCGTAGCCGTAACCCCGCAGCGGTGTCGGCGGTTCCTTGGCCTCCTTGATGCCAAGGCGCATCGCCGCGAGCACACCGGCATAGACGAGATAGGGGTTGGCCGAGGCATCGGGGAGCCGGAGCTCGATCCGCGTACCGGCGCCCCGGGCCCGCGGCACGCGGATCATGGCGCTGCGGTTGTCGAGGCCCCAGTCGACCAGCCGTGGCGCCAGGCTGTCCCGCCCGAACCTCTTGTAGGAGTTGACGGTGGGATTGGCCAGCGCGGTCAGCGCCGGCGCATGCTCGAGCACGCCGGCCATCGCGTGGCGCAGGACAGCAGCCATGCCGTAGGGAGCCTCCGGGTCGTCACCAAGATTGCCGCCCCCCTCGTCGACGAGACAGATGTGCAGGTGGAACCCGGAGCCACCGAACTGGTTGAACGGCTTGGCCATGAAGGTGGCCAGCCTGCCCTCGCGCCTGGCGATGTCCTTCACCGCGGCCTTGAAGCGAAAAGCCCGGTCGGCCGAGTCGATGGCCGCGGAATGGGCCAGATTGATCTCGAACTGCCCCGGGAAGTACTCGTGGTTCCCTCCGAGCACACCGAGTCCGAAATCACGCAGGTTCCGGATGGTTGCGGTGAGGTGCTCGTCAGGGTCGCCCTTGCTGCCGCTGACATAGACGTTGCCCTGCTCCGGGGAGTACGGCATGAGGCCTTCCCATCCCGGTGGGACGCCCTCTCGTGCGGACGGAACACAGAGGAAGTACTCCAGTTCGGGGCCGATGAGCACGTCGTGGTCCAGGTTGCGCGACACCTTTGCCAGCAAGGTGCGCGGTGATTGCGCGGCGTCCGCGGTGTCACCGATGCAGGTCGCGACTCCCCGTTCCCACGGAACAGCAGCGATCGTGGCCAAATCAGGGACGATCGAAATGTCGGGCAGTCCCGCGTCCATCCCACCAGGAATGTCCACCGTCTTCCCGAGCGGACTGGTGTGGAAGACGGCCCCGCAGAACCCGATACCGTGCCGCACCGCGTCGGGCAGCTGTTCAACGAGCAGTTCCTTCGAACGTTCGATGCCCATCAGGTCGGCGAAACACACCCGGACGATGTCGACACCACGGGCGACCAGCTCGCTGACGACCTGATCCACATCCACGGCACCCTCCGGATTCGCTCGGATACGGACTATAGAACCATGCCGCGGGCGACTAGGCTACGTCGTACGTGGCCAAACGTTCTGTCGGACAGGAAGTGGCGATGCGTGGATTTTTCTATCCCCGTACCGAAACCGGCCGTGCGGCGCTAATCCCGCCGCCACCGTGGTACTACTCCGGCGACCTGATCACGGTGGAGTACCGGACTGATCCGGCCAGGGTCGCCGCGCTGCTGCCCGCTCCACTGGAGCCCGTGAAGACCGACCCTGGGGCGGTCGCACTGGTATGGGCGGACTGGCAGTCCTGCTCGGCCGGCGGCGCGGAGTTGCTCGACCCAGTCCGCGCACAGTACAAGGAGTGTTTCGTGGTTGTGCGCTGCCAATTCCGGGGCGAGACCTACTCGCGGTGCGTGTTCATCTGGGTGGACAAGGATTTCGCGATCGCACGAGGACTACACCAGGGCTATCCGAAGAAGCTCGGATCAATCCATCAGACCAGGCCGCACCCATACGGGCCAGCGCCTCGCATCGAGACCGGCGCCCGGTTCGGGGCGACACTGGCGGCCGCGGACCACAGGATCGCCGAGGTTGTCGTCACGCTGACCGGCCCAAGTGCACACGGCGGGTTCGTCAACGGACATCCGATGGCGCACCACCGCATACTGCCCCACATCGAGCCGGGCCGGCCCGACAGCGTCAACGAACTGGTCCGTACCGGCGCGGCCTCGGCACAGGCCGGTCCGGTGTGGGCGGGCACGGCGCAGCTGCGGTTGTTCGACTCCCCGACGGAGGAGTTGGCCGAACTCGAGGTTCACGACCATATCGGGGCCTACTATCAGCAGGTCGGTATGGTGTGGAACGGCGGAACCGTACTCACGGAGACCGGGACGCCTTGACCGGTTCCTCCAAATACGTTTGGATGCGAACGATTAGCCGATCGCCGACGTGCGGAGCGATCATCCCACGGCCGGTTACCCCGGGACAGCCAGCTCTGCCGTGACTTGATCCGGCCACACTGGAGAGGAGCTGGACAATTGGGCGAAGTTGTCGCGGCCGGGCTGATTTCCCATGTCCCGACGATCATGCTTCCCGAACAGGAGCGTCGGGAGCGCAATGGTGGCAGGGACATCACGCTGGTGGCCGGTCTTCAGCGACTCCGCTCGACGGTCATGGAGACTCTGGACTATGACACCGTCGTCGTGCTGGACTCGCACTGGGCCACCACGGTCGAGTTCGTCGTCACCTCGCACGACAGGCGCGCCGGGCTGTTCACCTCCGAGGAGCTGCCCCGCGGCATGAAGCGCATTCCCTACGATTTCCCCGGTGACCGCGAACTGGCAACCGCGGTCGCCGCTCACGGCGAGGAACGGGGCACCTGGATCACCGCGATTGACGATCACTACCTGCCGATCTCCTACGCCACCATCAACCTGTTCACCTACCTCGGAGTGCCGGGCAAACGGTGGATGTCCATCGGGGTCTGCCAGACCGCCGACGCCGAGGACAACCTGCGGCTCGGCCGCGCGCTGGCGGACGGCATCGCCGAAGTGGACCGCAAGGTCATCCTGCTGGCCTCCGGGGGAATGAGTCACGTCTTCTGGCCGTTGCGGGAACTGCGCGGGCACGAAGCCAGCGGTGTCGAGCACATCGCGTCGCCGGAAGCGGCCAAAGCCGACCTCGCGCGGCTCGACTGGCTGCGTGCCGGCGACCACGCCAGGGTTCTCGACACCATGCCTGAGTTCGCCAGGTTCCGACCCGAAGCCGGGTTCGGGCACTACCTGATGATGGCCGGCGCGCTCGGTGAACGGACGTGGACCGCACCCGGCCGGCTGCTCAGCGAATACGAGAACTCGGCAGGCACGGGCCAGGTGCACGTGTGGTTCGATCGGCCGGAGCACGGGTGGCAGGTGGCGAGATGACCGAGTACCGCAGGATCATGCTCGACGGCGTCGCCACCGAGGTGATTCGCTCCGGCGAGCTGTTGGTGGCCCCGGACGGGCGTGAGATCGAGGCGGCGACGGCGGTGCACCTCCCGCCCTGCCTGCCGACCAAGGTGATCGCCGTACACCTGAACTATCGCAGCAGGATCGAGGAGTTCCAGGCCACGCTGCCCGCGGCGCCGACTTACTTCCACAAACCGATCTCGGCGCTCAACGC
>JAFAZC010000052.1 GCA_019239965.1 Kutzneria sp.
GCTGCGGCAGAATCCCGCGGTGGCAACGGATCCGCAGGCCCTGCAGGCGGCGCTCGCCGCGCTGGACTGCGGCAAGCCCGACCCGATCAAGGGGTACGACGACCCGGACAAGCCGCTCGTGACCTGCGACCAGGACCACAAGTTCAAGTATGTCCTCGGTCCCACGTTCCTGGACGGCCAGAAGATCAAGTCCGCCAGGTCCGGATTCGACCAGCAGAAGGCCCAGTTCGTGGTCAACCTCACGTTCAACGCCGATGGCGGTAAGATTTGGGCCGAATACACCGGCAAGAACGTCGGTCAGCAGGCCGCCTTCGTGCTGGACAGCCAGGTGGTGTCCGCGCCGAGGATCGACGGCCAGATCGTCGGCGACACCGAGATCCAGGGCTCGTTCACCCAGCAGACCGCCAAGGATCTGGCCAACGTGCTCAGCTACGGCTCCCTACCGCTGTCGTTCTCCATGTCGGAGAACCAGACCGTGTCGGCGACCCTCGGCCTGTCCTCGCTGCGGGCCGGCCTCATCGCGGGCGGCATCGGGCTGCTGCTCGTCATCGTGTACTGCCTGTTCTACTACCGGGCGCTCGGCGTGCTCACCCTGCTGTCGCTCTGCTGCTCCGGTGTGATGGTCTACGCCGTGCTCGTCCTGTTGGGACGGTGGGTCGGCTACAGCCTCGACCTGGCCGGTGTGGCCGGTTTCATCGTCGCGATCGGCATCACCGCCGACTCCTTCGTGGTGTTCTTCGAACGGATGAAGGACGAGGTACGGGAGGGCAGGACGTTCCGCTCCGCGGTGCCGCGTGCCTGGGTCAGGGCCCGTCGCACGATCCTGTCCGCGGACGCGGTCAGCTTCCTGGCCGCCGCCGTGCTGTACGTCCTCGCCGTTGGCAGCGTGAAGGGCTTCGCGTTCACCACGGGCATGTCCACGGTGCTCGACCTGGTCGTGGTGTTCCTGGTGACTCATCCGCTCGTGGTGTTCGCCTCCCGGTCCAAGACTCTGTCCAAGCCCAGTTTCTCCGGCCTCGGCGCGGTGCAGCGGGCCGGCGCCGAGATGCGCGCCGCCGGCACCGTGGCGACCGTCGTGAAGGAGGCCTGAGGTGTCCGCTCCGCAGACCCCTGACACGCCAGCAGCGCCGACGTCGACCGTCGGCTCGCGCCGACACGGCGTGTTCTACAGGCTCTATGTCGGCACCGGCGCCTTCGACGTCATCGGCAACCGCAGGCGGTGGTACGCCGCGTTCCTCATCGTGGCGCTGATCTGCGTCGGATCGATGGCGACCCGGGGCTTCAAGCTCGGCATCGACTTCACCGGCGGCACCCAGATTCAGCTTCCCGCGGTCGGCCAGGCCGGTCCGATCACCACGGATCAGGTCGGCGACGTCTACCGCGGCACGCTTGGCCACCCGGCCTCGCAGGTGCAGACCGTCGGCACCGGCACCTCGGCCACCATCCAGATCCGGTCGGTCGCGCTCGGCGCCGCGGACGTGGTCAAGCTCAAGACGGCGCTGTTCGACACGTTCAAGCCGTTGGCCGCCAACGGCGCGCCGAGCCAGACGGCGATCAGCGACAGCGGCGTCAGCGCGTCCTGGGGTGGCGACATCTCTCAGCAGGCCCTGATCGCGCTCGCCGTGTTCCTCGTGCTGGTCACGATCTTCCTGACGGCCTACTTCGAGCGCTCCATGGCGATCGCCGCATTGATCTCGCTGGTCAACGACCTGGTCATCACCGCCGGTGTGTACTCGTTGATCGGGTTCGAGGTCACCCCGGCGACGGTGATCGGGTTCCTGACGATCCTCGGATTCTCCCTCTACGACACCGTCGTGGTGTTCGACAAGGTCAGGGAGAACACGCGGGGCCTGCTCGGGCTGACGAGGCGGACCTACGGTGAGGCGGCCAACCTCGCGGTCAACCAAACCCTGATGCGGTCGATCAACACCTCCCTGATCGCCCTGCTTCCCGTGATCGGTCTGCTGACCGTCGGGGTGGTCCTGCTCGGCGTCGGCACCCTGCAGGACCTGGCACTCATCCAGCTCACCGGCATGTTCGTCGGCGCGGTGTCCTCGATCTGCCTGGCCACTCCGCTCGTCGTCGACCTCAAGATGCGCGACCCGAAGTACCGGGCGCAGGCCGACCGCGTCGCCAACCGCAGGGCCGCCCTCGCACGCAAGGCGGCCGCGGCGGGGGAGGCGGGATCGACGACCGGGGCGCCCTCGACGGAGGAGTCCGAGTTCGATCCCGGCGACGACACCGAGCTGGCCGCCGAACTGCGCAGGGAAAAGGCCATGGCCGCGGCAGCAAGCGTGCCGTCGCGCAGCGCAAAGGCGCGTCCCCAGGGCAAGAACCCCAGCGGGAGGAAGAATCCCAGCGGGAGTGCGCGCCCCTCCGGGAAGAAGCGGCACTGAACGGGGTGGACGGCGCGCTGGCCGACGCGCTCCGGCTCGTTCGGGAGGTCGCCGACTTCCCCGAGCCCGGTGTGCTGTTCCGAGACATCAATCCGGTGTTGGCCGATCCGACCGCCTTCCGAACACTGGTGGACGTGATGGCGACCGGGGTGCCGTCGGGCACCGACGCTGTCGCCGCCATCGAAGCACGTGGATTCGTGCTGGGTGCGGCGGTGGCGTACGCGCTCGGTGTGGGCCTGGTGTGTGTCCGCAAGCCGGGCAAGCTGCCCGCGGTCGACCACCGGGTCGACTACGGCCTGGAGTACGGCACCGCGACTCTCGAGCTGCCCAGTGGTGCCGTCCGCCCCGGTCAGCGCCTTGTGATCGTCGATGATGTGCTGGCGACAGGGGGCACGGCGGCCGCGGCGAGACACCTCGTCGACAGCGCCGGCGGCGTCGTGACCGGGGTGTCGGTGATCCTGGAGATCGTCGCGCTCGTCGGCCGCGACCGTCTTGACGGCCTCACCGTGACCGCGCTGGCCCGCGTCTGACACTCGCAGCGTCGCGGTCGTTGGTCCTATCGGGTGACTAGTCGGGGTGAAGTCGCCGTCCTGTTCATCGTGTGAGAGGGCACACTGGGCGCGGCGCCCCCTGCCGGCGGGACGTTATGGGTCGATTCAGAGTTATTCTCGGGTGAGGCCCCTGGAGTGGGCGCCTCCGCAGGACAGCGCCGGTTGTTACGGGCCAGACTGTGTGATCGGCCAGGGAGTGCGGTTGAGCCAAGACGTCGAATCCGTAACCACGCCACAGCCGGTGGCCGAGCGGCCACCCTCGGCGACACGACGGGTGCGTGCGCGTCTTGCCCGCCGGATCACCGCCCAGCGGGCCGCTCCGGTCAAACAGGTGCTCGAACCGCTCGCCGCGGTGCACCGCGAACTGCACCCCAAGGCCGATCTCGGCCTGCTGCAGAGTGCCTACGACGTCGCCGAGGAGAAGCACCGCGGCCAGCGGCGTAAGTCCGGTGACCCCTACATCACGCATCCGCTCGCGGTGGCCACCATCCTCGCCGAGCTGGGGATGGACACCACAACGCTGGTCGCCGCCCTGCTGCATGACACCGTCGAAGACACCGACTACTCGCTTGAGCTGCTCAGCGAGGACTTCGGTGAGGAGGTGGCTCACCTCGTCGACGGCGTCACCAAACTGGACAAGGTCAAACTCGGGGCCGCGGCGGAAGCCGAGACCATCCGCAAGATGGTCATCGCCATGGCCCGCGACCCGCGAGTACTGGTGATCAAGCTCGCCGACCGGCTGCACAACATGCGCACGATGCGGTTCCTCTCCCCGGAGAAGCAGGCCCGCAAGGCCCGCGAGACCCTCGAGGTGCTCGCCCCCCTGGCGCACCGGCTGGGCATGGCCACGGTCAAGTGGGAACTGGAGGACCTGGCCTTCGCGATCCTGCAGCCCAAGAAGTACGACGAGATCGTTCGGCTGGTCGCCAACCGTGCGCCGTCGCGGGACACCTATCTACGCAAGGTCGTCGACGAACTGTCCAGTCAGCTGGAGGCCTCCCGGCTGGTGGCGAGGGTCGAGGGTCGGCCGAAGCACTACTACTCGATCAACCAGAAGATGATCGTGCGCGGCCGCGACTTCGACGACATCCACGATCTCGTCGGCGTGCGCATCCTGGTCGACGACGTGCGTGACTGCTACGCCGTCATGGGGGTCGTGCACGCGCTGTGGCAGCCGATGCCCGGCCGGTTCAAGGACTACATCGCCCAGCCCCGGTTCGGGGTGTACCAGTCGCTGCACACCACGGTGATCGGCCCCGACGGCAAACCGCTCGAAGTTCAGATCCGCACGCACGAGATGCACCGCACCGCCGAGTACGGCATCGCGGCGCACTGGCGGTACAAGGAGACGAAGGGCACCCACAACGGCAAGGGTGTCGAGGTCGACGAGATGGCGTGGATGCGCCAGCTGCTCGACTGGCAGCGGGAGGCCGCCGATCCGGGGGAGTTCCTCGAGGCGCTGCGCTACGACCTGGCCGTCCGGGAAATCTTCGTTTTCACGCCCAAGGGCGACGTGACCACGCTGCCGGCGGGGTCCACTCCGGTCGACTTCGCCTATGCCGTGCACACCGAGGTCGGCAACCGCTGCATCGGCGCACGGGTCAACGGACGGCTGGTCGCGCTGGAGCGCAAGCTGGAGAACGGCGAGGTCGTGGAGATCTTCACCTCCAAGGCCGTCGGCGCCGGCCCGAGCCGGGACTGGCTGGCGTTCGCCGCCTCGCCACGGGCCAGGGCGAAGATCAAGCAGTGGTTCGCCAAAGAGCGCCGTGAGGAGGCCATCGAGGCCGGCAAGGAATCGATAGCCAAAGAGGTCCGCAGGGTCGGATTGCCCATCCAGCGGCTGGTCACCGCCGACTCGATGGGCGCGCTCTCCCGCGAACTGCGCCTTGCCGATGTCAGCGCGCTGTACCGGGCGGTCGGCGAGGGCCAGGTGTCCGGCCGGCACGTCGTGCAGCGGCTGGTCGCCCTCCTCGGAGGGGTTGACCACGCCGAGGACGAGCTTGCCGAGCGGGCAACGCCGTCCACGGTGACGCGTCGGCAGTCCAGCGGGGACCCCGGTGTGGTGGTCAAGGGTGCCAGCGACGTGTGGGTGAAGCTAGCCAGGTGCTGCACGCCAGTGCCCGGGGATGACATCCTCGGCTTCGTCACCCGAGGCGGTGGGGTGAGCGTGCACCGTACCGACTGCACCAATGCCGACGAGCTGATGTCCACGCCGGAGCGGTTGGTCGACGTGGAGTGGGCGCCGTCGCCGTCCTCACTGTTTCTCGTCGCCATCCAGGTGGAGGCGCTCGACCGGCATCGGTTGCTCTCCGACGTGACCAAGGTGCTCTCCGATGAGAAGGTCAACATCCTGTCGGCCTCGGTGACCACGTCCCGGGACCGGGTCGCGGTGAGCCGGTTCTCCTTCGAGATGGGCGACCCGAAGCATCTCGGCCATGTGCTCAAGGCGGTCCGCAGCGTCGAGGGTGTCTACGACGTCTACCGGGTCACCTCGGCATCCTGAACCAGCGCCGACCCTGCCCGCGTGTACACGCCGCTGCTGAGGTACTTCAAGCCGGAGTCGATCAGGAGCGTGGCCACGGTCGCGGCGGGTCCCAACATCAGGCCGGTCCGAATCGCGCCGACAACGTTCGCGCCCGACGAGGTGCCGGCGAACAGGCCCTCCTCCCGGGCCAGCCGCCTGGCCATCGCCTCCGCATCGGTCGTGGACACCGGGACGATCTCGTCCACCAGGTCGGGGTCCCACAGCGGCGGGGTGTAGCCGATTCCGATGCCCTCGATCCGGTGGGCGCCCGGTGGACCACCCGACAGCACCGCGGATTCCGCCGGTTCCACCGCGACGATCCGGACCCGTGGGTCGTGCCGCCGCAGGATCGTGCCGACCCCGCGGAGGGACGCCGCGGTGCCCACCGACTGGACGAAGGCATCAACCTGCCCACTCGTCTGCCGCCAGATCTCCGCGCCCATCGGGTGGTAACCGGCGATGCTGTCGGCGTTGTTGAGCTGATCTGTCCAGTACGTGCCAGGTTCGCCGCCGATTGTCCTCGCGGTGTCGATCATGTTCTCGATCAACGACCTGGTGATGAGCCGCTTCGGGCTCGGTATGACGGTCAGCTCCGCGCCGAACGCCGCCATCTGCACGAGCTTGTCCTCGCTGAAGGCGTCCGACGTCACGATCCGCAGCCGATATCCCACCGTCGCCGCCACCAGAGCCAGTGATGCTCCTGTGCTGCCCCCGGTGTACTCGACGATGGTGCCTCCGGGCCGCAGGCGGCCGTCGGTCTCGGCGCCGCGGACCATCGCCCGCGCCATCCGGTCCTTCATACTTCCGGTGGGATTCTGCCCCTCCACCTTCACGACAATTCTCGCGCAGTCGGTAGGTACGACCCGACGAAGTTCCACGAGGGACGTGTTTCCGATCGTCTCCAGAACACCCATGCTCAGGATGGTCGAACGCACCGACGGCGCAATCCAGTTCAATCGCTGAACCACAGTGGCGCTACCATCCAGCGATGGCCGGATACGGACAGTTCTGCGCGGTGGCGCGAGCCCTGGAAGTGGTCGGCGAACGGTGGACCCTGTTGATCGCACGCGAACTGCTGCTTGGCGCCACAACATTCACCGACATTCGGCGGGGTTTGCCCAGAATTCCCCGGGCCACCCTTGCCGCCCGGCTGCGTAGCCTGCGCAGCGCCGGAATCGTCGAGGGCGCGGCTGGCCGTTACCGGCTCACCGAGCCTGGTGTGGCGCTGGCACCGGTGGTTCGCGAACTCGCCAGGTGGGCCACGGCGACCGACAGCGTCGCCCTGTCCGAGGACGACCTCGACACCGCGGCACTCACTTGGGACATGCACCGCCGTGTCAACACCGCGGCGTTACCCGCACGCACCGTCATACTGGCCCTCGACTTCACTGACCGTCCGCCGGGGGATCGCTACTTCTGGCTGCACCTGTCCCGCACCGAGGTCAACCTCTGCCGCCAAGACACCGGAGCACCGGTCGACGTGTGGCTCGCCACACCGACGGATGCGGTGACCAACTGGTGGCTCGGTGGCCTGTCCTGGGCGCAGCTGCAACGCCAGCCGGGCGTTCGAGTGCACGGCAACCGCGCGCTGACACACCAGATGCACGACTGGTTCCTGCGTTATGTATTCACCCCGGAAGTCCTCGACGCTAGCGGGTCGGGGTGACCAGCCCGGCCTCGTAGGCCACGATCGCCGCCTGCACCCTGTTGCGCACGCCGAGCCGGTCCAACAGGGTACTGACATATCCCTTGACCGTGCCCTCGACCAGGTACAGCCGCCGGGCGATCTCGGCGTTGGACAGTCCGGCGCCGACGAGGGCCAGCACCTCGCGCTCGCGGTCGGCGTGCACGGAAACCTGGTTGCGCGCCGAGAGCCCTCGGGCAAGTGTGCCGCGGCCCAGTTCGGTGATCACCCGGTGGGCGATCGCGGGCGACAGACACGCCGCACCGTCGGCCACCGCCCTGACGCCGGCGATCAGCTCACGCGGGTCACCGGACTTGAGCAGGAATCCGGCCGCCCCCTCGCTGAGGGCACGAGCGATGTAGTCGTCCTCACCGAAGGTGGTCAACAACACCACCGCGGTGTCCGGTGCCGCCTTGCGCAACTCCGGGATCGCGGCGAGCCCATCCAGCTTAGGCATCCTGATGTCCACCAGTGCTACGTCGGGCCGGTGGCGTGCGGCCAGCTCGACGGCCGCACGCCCGTCAGCGGCCTCGGCGACGACCTCGATACCCGGATCAGTGCCGAGAATGGCCAGCACTCCGGCGCGGATCACCGCCTCGTCGTCGGCCACCAGAAGCCGGATCACCGCGGCATCCATGACGCGGTCACAAGAAACAGCATGAGCGACAACACTAGGCCAACGGGGATGAGGATGGTCGTGATCAGTCCGATGCGGACACGTCTGCGTGCCAGCCGCAGGTGCTCGGCGGACTCCGAGCCGATGTCGAGTTCCGGGCAGTGCTCGGATTCCGCGGCCGCGGCTACTCTCGGCACGTGCGCGACCACCTGGAAGCCGGCGCCATGTGGTCTGGCGGTGAGGGTTCCGCCGGCCAGTCGAACCCGTTCGGTGAGGCCGACCAGGCCGTAGTTCCCCGAGGAGAACGCATTCCCGACATGTTTCGGTGCTCCGTTGGTCACGGTTACGACCACCTCGTCGGGCAGATGCGCCACCAGCACGCTCACCGTCGAGCCGGGCGCGTGCTTGGCCGCATTGGTCAGTGACTCCTGGACGACCCGGCGCACCGCCAGATCGGACATCGGGGTGAGGCTGACGGGCTCTCCCTCGATTCGCAGCGTCACGGCCAGACCTGAAGCCGCTGACCGCTCCACCAGTTCCGAAACCGTTTCCTGAACGGACACCGCCGGTGTTGTGGCGGAGTCCGCGCGCAGGACTCCGGTGACCTGCCTGAGACGTTCGATGGCGGCAGCCGCGTTGGCGCGCAGTTCGCCGAGCGCGCGACGATGGTGCTCGGACAGCTTGCAGGACAGTTCAAGGGCTCCGGCCCGCAACGCGATCAGGCTCAGCTCGTGACCGAGCGAATCGTGCATGTCCTGGGCGATCCTGGCTCGCTCCCGCAGTCGGGCCCGCTCGCTGAGGACGTGCTGTTCGCGCTCCAGCCACTCGGCCCGCAGCCAGCCGCCGAACAGCAGTTCCCGGTGATGCCGGCGAAAGCGACCGAGGCCCCACGGGACGACGAGTCCATACAGCACCAGAAACAGTGCGAGGATCATGACCGGGCCGGGCCGATCCGACGCATGGATCGCCGAGCCGAGCAGGACCAGGGTGACACAGCATGCCAGCGCGGGCCAGCCGCGTGCGGCCCTGCGTCCGAGAAGATAACTCATGACGGCCAGCGCCGGTGGAAAGACAGTCGGACGCAGCCACGGAAAACCGAGTGCGAGTGTCACCACGACCAGCGCGACACCGGGAAAACGGCGGCCCAATCCCACCGCGACGCCGATTCCGGCGATCCCGATGGCGGAGGTCTGCCAGTCGTGGCGTACTCCGTCGAATGACGTCACGTCCAGCGCGGTGTGGAACAGGGACAGCAGCGCCCACAGTGCCACGTCCCGGACGATCCACCACCGGTCTCGCATGGCCCCATACTCTCCTATGGCCCTCGGAGCCGGCACAACCTGACGAAAGTCAGTGGTCGCGGCTGACGGCGGACCGATGTGGACGGATGTGTTCCGTCTTTAGCTTCGGGCCATGCGACTGTGGTGGACGGCGGGACTGGTCCTGATGATGGTGGCCGTCGCGGTGTGCGACACCGTGGGCGGACTGTTCGACCTTAGGGTGTACCAGGCGGGAGGCATAGCCTGGCTGCACGGGATCAACCTGTACGGCCCGGCGTTCCCCAGCCCGGTGCCGGCACCGGGGATGCCGTTCGCGTCCTCGGGGCTACAGTTCACCTATCCGCCGATCGCGGCGGTGCTGTTCAGCCTGTTCGCGGTGCTGCCGTGGGCCACCGTGATGATCATGATGACCATGGTCAGCCTGGCGGCGCTGAACTCCACGACGGCGCTGACCGCTTTCACGCTGCGCCGTCCCGCCGGGTACGGTCTCGCCGCGGCCACCATCGCGCTGGCCTCGGACCCGGTCCGACAGACCATCACACTCGGCCAGGTGAACCTGCTGCTCATGGCATTGGTGGCAGCCGACTGTCTCGTCCCGCGCCCCTGCTGGCCGCGCGGACTCCTCGTCGGTCTCGCGGCCGCGATCAAACTCACCCCCGGGGTGTTCCTGCTGTACTTCCTCGCGCGAAGGGACTGGCGGGCCGCCGCGGTCTCCGCGTTCTCGTTCGTGACGGTGAGTCTGTTCGGATTCGTGCTCGCTCCGCGAGACAGCTTGAGCTATTGGGGGTCGGCGGTCTTCGACCCCGCCAGGGTTGGCGCGTTGGAGTTCAGCAGCAACCAGTCGCTCCGCGGTGCCGTGCACCGGCTGGGTCTGCCGCCGGTGGATGAGGTGGTTGTCTGGCTGGGCTTGGTGGCGGTGGTGCTGGTGACGGCCTGGATCGCGATGAGGCGCACGGACCGGCTGGTGACGATGATCGTGGCGGCCACGGCGGGATTGCTGTGTTCTCCGGTTTCCTGGTCGCACCACTGGGTCTGGGCCGTGCCGGGGCTGATGGTCTGGTGGATACGTTCCGGCAACAAGCATCTGCTGTGGACGGCTGGTGCGGTATTTCTCGTTGGCCCGCAGTGGCTGCTGCCGTGGAAGGACGGCCGAGAGTTCGGGTGGAACTGGTGGCAACACCTGGTGGGGGACAGCTATGTGCTGATCGGGCTGGCGTTCTTGGTCTGGGCGGCGACGACAACCGCCCCCGCGGGGAGGTCGCGCGCGGAGGCGGTCGGTGAGAACGTCGTCCTGCTCAGCCGATGACGGCCTGGCTGATGGTCACCGGGTTCTTCGGGGATCCGTCGTTGGGATCGGGCTGGCCCGTCTGTGGGTTGGGCTTGGGCGTGATGCCGGCCGCGATGATCTTGTCGAGGACGGCCATGCCAGCCTCGTCGATCGTGCCGAAGACGGTGTAGTCAGGAGGCAGCGTGGAATCCTTGTACACCAGGAAAAACTGGCTGCCGCCGCTGTTGGGCTGGCTGGTCTTGGCCATCGCCAGCGTGCCGCGCGGATAGGTGACCACGGTGCTGCCCGCCGGCGCACCGCTGACCGTCGTGGGCTTCAAGGTGGTCGGTTTCTCGTCGGGAATCGTGTACCCGGGACCGCCGCTGCCCTGCCCGGTGGGGTCGCCGCACTGCAGCACGTTGACCTGCCCCGCGGTCTCGCGGTGGCACGGGGTGTTGTCGTAGTACTTGGCCTTGACCAGGTGTTCGATGCTCTGCACCGTGCAGGGTGCCTTGACCCTGTCGAGGGTCATCGTGATGTCACCCTGGTTGGTCTTGGCGGTGAACGACTCGGTGCCCGCCTTGGACGTTGGCGTGGGATCCGGCGGGAGCCCGCCGGCGTCCTTGGCGGCCGGCTGCTCGGGGGTCTCGGTGTACTTGCAGGGTCCGTCACTGGTCTTGGGCGGCGTCGTGGCGGGAGGAGTCGCCGATGCCCCGCTCGCGTCCGAGCTCGCCGACCCAGGCGGAAGCGTCGCGAGAACGTAGATGCCGCCGCCGACGAGGACCACCGCGGCGATGGTGACCGCGATGCCGATGACGCGGCGTCGCCTCGCGCGCTGGGCACGGCGGACCAGCTGACGCTCTAGCTTCCGCTTGGCGGCCTCACGGCGCTGCTCGTTGCTCGGCACGTGTTTCTCCCCCTGGGTAGTGGCGACGACGGAGTGCCCGCGAGTCTAGGACGGGGGGTGTGACCTCCGTGTGCAGGGACTGGCCGGTTACGCTGGGCGCAGAGTTCTGTCCCCGTTGCCTGACTCCTGATGGAGGTCTCACCCGTGCTCGTCGTCGGGTTCCCCACCGGCGCCCTCGCGGCCAACTGCTACCTGTTGGCCACTGGTGAAGGCGAGCCCTGTGTCATCGTCGACCCGGGACAGGACGCGGTCGAGCCGGTCACCGAGGCGCTGCGCAAGCACCGGTTGTCCCCGGTCGCGGTGCTGCTCACCCATGGGCACTTCGACCATGTCTTCTCGGTGGCTCCGGTCTGTGACGGCACCGACATGGCGGCCTGGATCCACCCGGAGGATCGCGAGCTGCTCAGCGATCCGTTCAAGGGGCTCAGCGACGGTTCGGCCGCGCTGTTCGGCGGCCGGCTGACGATGCGGGAACCGGCCGAGGTCCGGGAGCTCAGCGACGGTGCGACGCTGGAGTTGGCCGGGCTGACCCTGCTTGTCGACCACACACCCGGGCACACCCGGGGCTCGGTGATGTTCCGCGCCGGCAGCGAGGCAGGGGGCAGGCTGGTGCTGTCCGGGGACACCCTGTTCGCCGGTTCGATCGGCAGGACGGACCTGCCGGGCGGCGACCAGCACGCCATGCTCACCTCACTGCGGGACAAGGTGCTCCCGTTGCCCGACGACACGGTTGTGCTGCCGGGCCACGGTCCGAGTAGCACCATCGGACGCGAACGGGCCGGCAACCCGTTCCTGACCACGGTGTCGCCCGTCGCGCCACGCCGGGGTCTGTGACATGGCCGCGCCGGAATCCGAGAAGATCACACTGGACCTGCTTGAGCCCGCCATGACCCGGCGAAGGGCGAGGTGGGCGGGCGTCGCGAGTCTGTTGGTCGGTGCGGCCCTCGGAGGCGTCGTCGGCCTGCTCGGTGGCCGAATGGCTGGCCTGCTGGCGGCCGTGGCGGTCGCTGTGCCGTTGCTGTTGCTGACCTGGGGGGAGTCGCGTCGCCGTGTGTGGCTTTCCGGCCAGCACGTCTCGGTGCGCGTGTTGGGCACCAGGGTCGTCGACCTGCACGCGTTGGCCATGCTCGACTTAGTGGTCACCGACACCCGCGGTACCAGAGTCGTCGGCCTGCTCGTCCGCGGTGGCCCGAAAGGAAAGACGATCAACGTCGCGCTGGCGAGTTACGCGGGCACCGGCGGACGCGAACTGGGTGTGTTCGCGTTGCGCAGACTCGCCGACGTGCTGGCCGGTGCCGGCGAGCCGCGCGCCCTGGTGTACTCGGAACTGCTTGTCGCGCAGCTGCGGGCGGAGGCGCGGGGCGAGCCGGCGCCCGGACGCCCACTGTTCCAGTTGGCTTCGGTGGTTCCCCCAGGCAAGCTGGCGCGCCGGCTGCATCCCGACGCCGTGACCCGATTCGTCGCGACGCTCGGCTGAACCCGTTCTCCGAACGGCCCCATGAACTGATCCGCACGACACGAGGACCACCTGGTGAAGATGGACAACAGCCCCCCGAGGGGCACCCGTGACCTGCTGCCGCCCAGCGTCGCCGTACGCGACCACGTGTTCGCGACGATCGCGGAGGTCTATCACCGGTTCGGCTACCAGCGGATCGAGACACCCGCCCTGGAGGACATCCGGCGGCTGTCCGGCGGGCAGGGCGGGGAGAACGAGAAACTGATCTTCCAGGTGCTGCGTCGCGGGCTGTCCGGTTCCCTGGAGGCCGACACCGCCGTCACTGATCTGGTCGACCTTGGTCTGCGCTTCGACCTGACCGTGCCGCTGACCCGGTTCTATGGCAACAACCACGCCGCGCTGCCGCTGCCGTTCCGGTCGTTCCAGTTCGGCCCGGTGTGGCGGGCCGAACGACCGCAGAAGGGACGCTATCGGCAGTTCGTCCAGTGCGACATCGACCTGATCGGCGAGCCGAGCGTGCTCGCCGAGGCCGAGCTGATCGAGGCGACAACTGAGGCACTTGCCGCGCTCGGCCTTTCCGGCATTGCCGTGCGCCTGTCCGACCGGCGTTTCCTCTCAGCGCTGGCGGCCGACTCCGGGCTGACCGAAGTCGACCGGAGAGCCTTCTTCACCGTCTTGGACAAGCTGGACAAGATCGGGTGGGACGGGGTCCGCAAGGAGCTGGCGGGCCTGCCCGCGCAGCCGGTCGACTCGGCCCTGGAACGGGTCGCCGCGCTGGTCGGGCTCGCGGCGGACAAGGTCGCCGACACCCTCGCCGACACCGTGCCCACCCTCGACGAGCAGGTTGTCGCCGAGCTGGCGACCACGGTGGGCTGTCTGGACCAGGTGGCTGGCCGACGCGAGCTCCGATGGGAGTTCGACCCGACGCTGGTGCGTGGAATGGGCTACTACACGGGACAGATCTTCGAGATCGGTCACCCCGCGTCCACTTCCTCCGTGGCCGGAGGCGGACGCTACGACCAGCTGATCGGTCGCTCACTCGGCCGTGAGGTACCGGCGTGCGGCTTCTCGATCGGTTTCGAGCGGATCGTGGACCTGCTCGACTCCTCGCCGTCCCGGCAGAGTGTCGCGGTGCTGTTCGAGTCCGACGTGCCACTGGCCCGCGCGCTGGATGTCGCCCGCGGACTGCGTGCGGACGACAGGACCGCCGTGGTGCTGCCGCGCAGCGGCAAGCTTGGTGCGCAGCTGGGCAGGCTCGAGGCGGCGGGCCACACGTCGCTGGTTTACCTGAGAGCCGGGGACGAGTCGGTCGAGGAGCGCCCACTCGGCCGATAGCAGCCGTGCTACGCGACGGCAAGCCGGTGAGCACGGTCTGTGGACATGCGGTGAGCTGTCCACAGCTGGTGGTCTATCAAGATCATTACCGTATTGCCGCTGGTAGACTGGGCTTGGGGTCGCCCCCCTGGGAATGGGTGGGGGACGAACAGGTGCCGGCCAGCCGTCCCCGCCTAAAGAATGAGGGACTCAGTGGGGTAGTCGTCGGCGGAGATCGGGTCATCGAACGTCTCCTGGTGTGCCACGAGGGCGGCCAGCAGCGTGGTGATCGGAACGGAAGCGATCAGCCCGATGCTGCCGACAAGTGTGCGCAGCACCTCCTGGGCAACGGTCTCCGCGGTCAGCGCGTCAGCGAAACCCCGCCCGGTCACCGAGTAGGCCAGCAGTAGCGGTAGGCCCGCGCCCGCATAGGCCATCACCAGGGTGTTCACCGAGGAGGACATGTGGTCGCGGCCAATGCGCAAGCCGGCCGCGTACAGCCGCCGCCACCCCAGGCTCGGATTGGCCCTGCGCAGTTCCCACACCGCGCTGGTCTGGGTGACCGTCACGTCGTCGAGCACCCCGACCGAACCGATCACCACGCCGGCCAGCAGCAGTCCCCGGCTGTCAACGCCATGGCCGAGCAGTGTGATCAGGTTGGCGGTGTCCTCGTCGAGACCGGTCAGATTCGCCACCACCGCGAAGATCCACCCCAGCATCCCGATCAGGGTGAGGCTCACCAGTGTGCCGGCGACCGCCGTCGAGGTGCGCACCGACAGCCCATGCGTCAGGTACAGCACCACGAACATGATCAGCGCAGAGCCGGCGACCGCCACCGTGAGCGGATCCTTGCCGGCGAGAATGGCCGGAAGCACGAACAGAATCAAGATCACGAACGTCAGCAGCAGCGCGCCGAGTGCCTTGAGACCCTGCCAGCGGCCCAGCACCAGCACGGCGATGGAGAACAGCACGGCGAGTACCGCCAGCGGAATCCCGCGCTGGAAGTCCAGCAACTGGTAGGAGCCGGGATCGGTCGGATCGCCACCGTTGTAGCCGAGCACCACCTTGTCGTCCACCGAGAACCGCGGGGTGGACGGCTCCAGCGGCATCGGCTCGGTGACGGTGTGGCCGTTGTCCACTGCCACGGTCACGGCGACGCACTGCTTGGCGCCGCCACCGCCGCAGTCACTCGCCGTGGTCGCCGTGACGACGCCGTGTACGACCGTCGTGCCGGCGGCGGGCGTGCCGCCAGCGGCGCGCCCGTGCCATGGATACACCATGGCGGCGGCGACCAGGGTGCCGAGGGCAAGGGGGAGCAGTAAGCCGACCACGAGCTTGCGCACCTTGGCCGAGGCCGGCGTTGCTGAACCGTGGTGATGCCCGTGCCCGTGGGTCATGGACAGACATCATCGTCTCAGCCCCGTCCGCGCAGGGGAGCAGGGCTGGTTGACGAATCGAAGGAAGTAAGTAAATATTTACTGCATGATGGGAGACCATGAAGCCCATGACTGCGAGACGGGACACACGCGCGGAGCTGCTGGCCGCGGCGACCGAGGAGTTCGCCCGGCACGGGCTGCCCGGCGCGCGGGTGCAGGCGATCGTGGGGTCGGCGCGGGTCAACGAACGGATGCTGTACCACCACTTCGGCAGCAAGGAGGGCCTGTACCGGGCCGTGTTGGAGGAGGCATGGGGCGCCCTGCGGCGGGACTGGTATCCGATGCTGGAGGACGCCGCCGAGATGCCACCAAGAGAAGGCATGCGGCACGCGCTGGCCGGCTTCTTCGACGTCATGTGGCGTCGGCGCGCCTTGCGCGGCTTGCTGCTCCACGAGGCGTGGCAAGGCTTCACCTACCGCGTGCCGGCCGGTCCAGAAGCACTGCCGCCGGGGCTGCGCGAGCTGTACCGACGGGGACAGCGTGCCGGAGTGTTCCACCGGGACAAGTCCTTCGAACTGTTCTACTGCACGGTCGTTGGTGCCTTGGCGGCCGCCCCGATCCTGGCGGGCCGGTTTACCGGAGTGCTCCCGGCCCTTGCCGAGCAGACCGCGACGGAACCCATCCGAGACCAGATGGTCGCGCTGCTGATGGACGGTGTCTGCCGGTCGGCGCACGGGTGATGCCGTCCCGCGACGCGTCGGGAGAAACGGGAACGCCATGACCGACGTCCTCGACGTCCTCGTCGTCGGCGCCGGGCCGACCGGCCTCACCACCGCCATCGAACTGGCTCGCCGCGGCGTGCGTATCCGCGTGGTCGACGCGGCCGACGGCCCGTTCCCCGGTTCCCGTGGTAAGGGAGTCCAACCGCGCACCCTCGAGGTCTTCGACGACCTCGGCATCGTCGACAAGGCGTTGTCCGCTGGCCGTACCGACGCCGTCGTGCGCTACTACGAACGGGACCGGCTGCTGGGGCAGGTCCGCGTCGACACCGCCGGCCCCGCACGAGCGGACGTGCCCTACCTGGATCTACTGTGGATCCCGCAGTGGCGTGTCGACCAGATCCTCTCCGAAAGGCTCGTCGAGCTGGGCGTGACCGTCGAGTACGGCACGGCCCTTGTCGACCTGCACCAGCACGGCGACCGGGTGACCGCGGACCTGACGGGCCCGCACGGTAGAACCAGGATCGACGCGCGGTATCTCGTCGGCGCCGACGGCGGCCACTCGCGCACCCGCAAGCTGCTCGGCGTCGGGTTCGACGGCGAACCGCTCGGCGAGGAACGAATGGTGCTCGCCGACGTGTGCGTCGAAGGCCTCGACCCCAGCACCGGCCACGTCTGGCTGGACCAGACCGGTCTGCTGGCGCTCACCCCATTCACCAACACCAGGTCCTGGCAGGTGCAGGCCAGCGTGCACGCCGGGGCGGACGGCGCGGTCCCGGAGGCGACTCTCGCGACGGTTCGGCGGATCATCACCGAACGCACGGCTATGCCCGGTATCCGGGTGCACGACGCGACCTGGCTGTCGCTGTTCCGCACCACCATGCGCATGGTCGACCGGTACCGGGTCGGCCGGGTGTTCCTCGCCGGCGACGCGGCCCACGTGCACTCCCCGGCCGGCGCGCAGGGCATGAACACCGGCATCCAGGACGGGTACAACCTGGGCTGGAAGCTCGCCGCCGTGCTCGCGCGCGGCCCGGAGTCCCTGCTGGACACCTACCAGCGGGAGCGCCTCCCGGTGGCCAAGAGCATGCTCGCCCTCACCGCCGAGCAGCATCGCAAGTTCCGTGCCGCCAGTCATGCGGCCGACGTCGTGCGGATGCTGACGCCACAGCCCGGCGTCGGCACCGACCAGCTCAGCATCACCTACCGCGGCTCGGCGCTGGCCGTCGATCTGGGCGATGCGGACCGTCCGCTTCGCGCGGGCGACCGGGCGCCGGACGCGCCGCTGCATGACGCCAACGGCAGCCCGACGCGACTGTTCGACGTCTTCCGCGGCACCCACCTGACCTTGCTGGCCTTCGGTCGCGGGCACGACGACCTGCTGGCCTTCCTCAGTGCCCGGTATGGCGCGGCCGTGCATGTCCATCGGATCATTGACGCCTCGACGGACAGCGTCCCTGGGCTCGTCGACGCCGAGGGGCACGCGGCTGGCGCCTATCACGCCGAACCCGGTGCGCTGCGGCTGATCCGCCCCGACGGCTACGTCGGGTTGGCCTCGGACGATCCGGGGCCGGCGACCCGGCAGGCCGTCGAGGATTATCTGGCCGCCGTGACCGCTGCCGGATCTCCGGCGCGGCGGTGACCTGGCTCAGTCCCGGTCGGCGTGACCGCCCGCATCCAGCGGTAGATGCAGACCCAACGCGGACATGGTCCGTTTGAGCAGCGAACGGAGCTGCTCGGCCTCGACGTCCGACAGCTGTGCGGTGGCCTGGGCGTGCACCGGGGCGGTGAGGTCCTTGGCGCGTTCCAACAACTCCCGTCCGGCGGGTGTGATACGGACCTCGATGACGCGGCCGTGAGACGGGCTCGGGGCACGTGTGACGAGCCCCCGCTGGGCAAGCGAGGCAACCGCCGCGGACATGGCCTGCGCGGTGACCACGGCTCGCCGGCCGAGCTCGGCGCCGGAGAGTCCCTCCGCGGGACCGACGGCGAGTTGTGCCAGCGCCGCCAGCTGCGCCTGCGTCAGTCCGATGGGCCGCAGGACCTGTTCGAGCCGTTGGGTCATGGTGTGTGAGACGGCCCTGACCAGGAATCCGAGCCGGTCGGTTGGATTAGCGGTCACCCTGCCTGCTCTCGTCGTGGACGTTGTCCCTCCGCGTTCTATATACAGTACTTTATACAGTGCTTTATATTAACTCGGACGTCAACCGTGAGGAGATGAGGGGACATGATGTCCATGTCGAACACGCGACTCGACAACAAGACCGCCCTGGTCAACGGTGCCAGCGGGGGTATCGGCGCGGCCGTGGCGACCCGGCTGGCCGCGGAGGGTGCCGCCGTCGTCCTTGGCTACCACCGCAATGCCGGCGCCGCGGAGCGGTTGGCCGCCGAGCTCGCCGCTGAGGGAGCGAGGACGGCGACGGTACGAGCCGACGCGTCTGACCCCGAGCAGTGCGCGTTCCTCGTCGACCGGGCAGCCAGCCTGTTCGGCCCGCTCGACATCCTGGTTTCCTGCGCCGGCATCGAGCATTTCGACACCATCGACGCGCTGGGCTCGGAGGCCTTCGATCGGATCTTCGCGATCAACACCCGCGGTCAGCTCTTGCTCGCCAAGCACACCGTCGCGCATATGCGTGCTGGTGGCCGGGTCATCCTGACCTCCTCGATCAGTGCCCAGCGCGCCGTGTTCGGCCACACCCTCTACGCCGCGAGCAAGGCCGCCGTGGAAGCCATGGTGCTCAACCTGTCCGTCGAACTCGGCCGCCGCGGCATCACCATCAACGCGGTCGCCCCTGGTGGAACCGCCACCAGGATGGCCGAGGAGAACGCCGTGCACTATCGCCACCCCAACCTCGATCTCCCACTCGACCAATGGCTCAAGATCCACGGTGCCCTCGGCCGTCTCGCGGACCCGCGCGAGATCGCCGGCACCTACGCGTTCCTCGCCAGCGCGGATGCCGGCTACCTCACCGGCAGGACGATTCAGGTGGACGGCGGACACTTCTAGTCGACGGTCGTGCCGGCGGTTGGCGACGGTGCGAGCAGCTGCTGGACCAGGACGCCAGTGAGCCAGTCGGTGTAATGCTCGGGCGTCCAACCCAGCTCGAGGACCAGCGATCCGTACGTTTCAGGCGAGGTCAACACGAAGAGCCGGTCCCGAGCCTCAACGACGGACAGTTCCGCGCGCAGTTCGCCCGTGTCGACGAGATGGCGGGCGAATTCGCCCATCCCCTCCAGTCGCTCGGTCTTGCGTGCCGTCCAGATCTCGGCTGCGACGGTGTCGGCCTGAGCCGCCGCGCGCACCGCGAGCAGCAGCGGTACCAGTCGGACGTAGATCGTGGTGATCTTCTCCGCGGCCACGGCGAGTGTGGTGGCGGCGTCCGGCTGGGCGAGCACCCGCAGGACCCAGTCCCGTCCGGCCACGGGAACGGGGCCCTGTCCGCCGAGGTCGACGTCCAACAGTGTCTTCAGCAACGCTGGTTTCGACCGGAAATGCAGATACACCGTTTCGACCGCCACGCCGGCGGCCGCCGCGATCGCTCGCATGGTGGTACGGACATACCCGCGCTCGGTGATCAGCGTCCGTCCGGCGTCGAGCACCGCCGGTCAGCTGGCCGGCCGGTCCATCGAGATCATCAATACGGGGCGTGCCGACTTGGCCGCGCAGGTGTACGGGCCGCGGTTCGTCACCGTCGACCCACATGGCCACGACCACGGCCCGGAAGGGGTCTGCGAAGGTCCCGAGGTTTTCGCGAACATCGTCGGCTACCTCCACGGCATGTTCGCTGACCTGCATCTGGACATCAGACTCGTCAGGCACCGATTCCTGGAGAACGACGCCGAATTCGAGCGCCAGATCGGCTGACAGCGCGGTGTTCGGCGACGAATGACGCGTCCGGCTCAGAGCACGTGTTCGAGGACGATGTCGGCGACCCGGGTTACCGGCACTGTCGTGACGATCTCGAGCGTGGCGGCCTTGCGCAGCAAGGGCTCCACGGTTTCGAGGTATCCGAGTGTCTCGGCGAGTTCGGCCAGATCCTTGCCGTATCGATTGGTCGTCCTCGTCCGCAGCCGTTCGACGAGGATCTCCGCCGGAGCGCTGAGCAGCACGATGTGGTCGAAGCGCGGATAGAAGAGCACCTGGTTCCGTGCGGTGCCCTGGATGAACAGAACGCTCCGCGACGCCGCCGAGTCGCCGGAGAGCAGTGCGCCGATCCGGTCTTCGCGCCACAGTCTCTCGCCGTCGACCATGTGGTAGTAGCCGCCGTAGTCGGTGTCCACGGTCTGGTAGCCGCGCGCGGCCAGCTCACACAGCAACGAGGACTTGCCGACGCCGGACATCCCGGTGACCAACACGCGTTTCACACCACGCGAGGATAGGCACCCGGCGAGGACAGGCACCGCCCGGCTATGGCTGGTAGCAGGTGACGTACACGGTGGCCATGTAGTTCGAGCCGAACGGCTGGACGCTCTGGGACGACACCGGACACTCGCCGAGCCGGTACCCGGCCGCATATCCCTGGGACTGGGCGTAATAGGTGGCCTGGGACAGCGCGAACGAGGCCGTCGACTGCACCGATGTCGCGCTGTAGGTGTTGCTCCTCGCGTCCGCGACTGCCGTGCTGGACAGGATCGCGATCACGGCCGCCGACGTCACGACGGCGATGCGGCCGATTCCACGCATCGGCACGCTCCTCTCCGGGTGCCGTGCTCCGTCTACTCCAGATATCCGTTGCGGCACAGGGTATCCAAGCGTCTTCCGGGATAGCTATGGAAGGCAACCGTTCGGCGCAAACGACAAGGCATCCCGCCGGGTCGTCACATTCCTCCGCCGCGGTTCGTCAGACAGGTGGTGGAGGAGGCTCCGTCAGCGTGCGACACGCGCTTGGGGCTCTTGAGCGTGATGACAGGAATGAGACATGGCCATGAGCACAACGAAGACGATCATTTTCTGGACGGCGACCGGGATCATCGCCGCCACGTGGCTCGGCGGTGGCGTTGCCGACCTGATCCGCTGGCCGGACACGGTGGCGGACATGTTGCAACTCGGCTATCCGCCCTATGTCATGACGATTCTCGGAATGTGGAAGATTCCCGCCGCCATCGTGATCCTCATGCCGGGCTATCCCCTGCTCAAGGAGTGGGCGTATGCCGGCACCTTCTTCGAGATCTCGGGCGCGTTCGCGTCACACCTGGCGGCCGGCTCGGCCTTCCACCACCTTTTCTGGACGGGCCTGTTCACCGTGTGCACGGTCGTCTCCTGGGCGCTTCGGCCGCGAAGCCGGACCCTCGGCGCCCTGATCCCGAGCAGGACGTGGGCGCCGGCGGCCGGCACCGCGGCGTCGTCCCGCTGACCACCAAGGCGCTCACGGCTGGCCGAACTGGGCCCGCCTGTGGTCGCCGAAGGGCTCGTCGCGTTCCCGGACGGCTGCCCGGAACCCGGCGGTCATCGCGCGCCGCTGGAACGCGTATCCCTCGCGGGTGTGCCGGGCGATCCCGTCGAACACGGTGCCGATCATCGCCGAGTTCTGCACGCCCTGGGCCGACAGCGCGCTGGTGAGAGCCAGCTTGACCATCATCAGCTGGTTGACCGGCATCATCGCGATCTTGTCCACCAGCCGCTCGGTCACCGCGTCCAGCTCGTCCGCGGGCGCGGACTCCACGGCGAGGCCCCACCGCTCGGCCTGCGCACCGCTGATGCAGTCACCGGTGAACAGCAGCCGCTTGGCCCGCTGGTCGCCGAGCCGATGGGCCCACATCCCCGAGGCGGGCACACCCCAAACTCGGGCGGGCGGATAGCCGATCTTGGTGTCCTCGGCGGCCACGATCAGGTCGCAGTGCAACGCGATGTCGGCACCTCCCGCGACACAGAATCCGTGCAGCTTGGCCACGGTGGGCTTGTTCGCGTGCAGCAGGCTGGCGAAGCCGCGGGTGAACCTGCTCATCATGGCGTAGTCGGCCATCGGGTCCCACTGGTTGCGCGGGTCGTGGTTGCGGGCCTGTACCACCGGGTCGAGCACGGTGCCGGTGAACCGGTCGGGACCGTCGGCGGGCTGGTCGCCGTGTTCGGCGAACATCGACAGGTCGTAGCCGCCGCAGAAGCCCTTGCCGCGCCCACTGAGCAGGATCACGTGCACCCGAGGGTCGAGATCGGCGTGCTCCACGGCGGTGGCAAGATCGATCGGAGTGTCCGGGGTGATCGCGTTGCCGCGCTCGGGACGGTTGAAGGTGATCCGCGCGACCCGCCCGGTGACCTCGTAGGTCAGCGTGCGGTATTCGGGATCGCCCGCGGGGCGTGGTCGGCCCGCGAACAGGGACTGCTCGCCGCCGTCCCATCCGTCGCGCCAGGCCGGCTGATCCCCGGTCACCGCGTCACCGACAGGGCCGCTCGGTCGAGGATGGCGGTGACGTCGGCGGAGGCGGGCAGCGTGCCGAACGTGTGCCCCCAGTCCCCGCCGAGGCGGGTCGCGCAGAACGCGTCGGCCACCACGCTCGGGGCGTGGCGGACCAGCAGCGAACCCTGCAGGGTCAACGCCATCAGTTCGACGAGACGCCGCGACCGTGCCGCGACGCCGTCGAGGTCGGCCAGTTCGGTGCCGATCCGCTTGACGGCGGCGTCCAGGTGAACGTTCGCGCCGCGCGCCAGTGACAGCTCGGCCATCAGTGCCTCTCCCGTGTCCGGTTCCTTGGCCAGTGCGCGCGGCACGTCCAGGGCGTTGACGTTGCCCGCCCCCTCCCAGATGGAGTTCAGGGGAGCCTCCCGGTACAGCCGCGGCATCCCCGATTCCTCGACATACCCGTTGCCGCCCAAGCACTCCAATGCTTCCGCGGTGAACGCCGGCACCCGTTTGGTCACCCAGTACTTGCCGACCGCGGTGGCGATCCGCCGGAAGGACCGCTCGTTCTCCTCGCCCCGGGCCGCCCGGTCCGCCGCACCCGCAAGGCGCATCGCCAGCGTGGTGGCGGCCTCGGACTCCAGTGCCAGGTCCGCGAGCACCGCACGCATCAGAGGCTGGTCAATCAGCAGGGCGCCGAACGCGGCCCGGTGTGCGACGTGGTGGCCAGCCTCCACCAGCGCCTTGCGCATCAGGGCCGCCGAGCTGGCCACGCAGTCCAGCCGGGTGCAGTTGACCATGTCGAGGATCGTCTTGACGCCCTGGCCCTCCTGACCGACAAGCCAGCCGAGGGTGCCGTCGAACTCCGGTTCGGCGGACGCGTTGGACCTGTTGCCCAGCTTGTCCTTGAGCCGTTGGAGGCGGAAGGGGTTGCGGGTGCCGTCCGGCAGGATCCGCGGCACCAGGAAACACGACAGTCCGCCAGGCGCCCGCGCCAGCACCAGGAACAGGTCGCACATCGGTGCGGACGTGAACCACTTGTGCCCACGCAGCATGTGCGCACCGCCCGTGCCGGCCGGGGTCGCCACGGTCGACGTCACGCGGACGTCCGAGCCGCCCTGCTTCTCCGTCATCCCCATGCCCGCGAGCAGACCGCGCTTGGTGGTCGGCACACGCAGGCCCGGATCATAGGTCCGGCTGGTCAACAGCGGCTCGTACACGGCGGCCAGATCGGCTTGGTGCCGAAGAGCCGGCACCACGGCGTAGGTCATGGCCACCGGACAGCCGTGCCCCGCGTCGGTGTGTCCCCACACCATCGTCTTCGCGTAGCGCGCCACGTGGGCACCGGGCCGGCCGTCGGCCCACGGCGCCGCGGCGAGCCCCTCGGCCACCGCGACCCGCATCAGGTTGTGCCAGCTCGGATGGAACTCGACCTCGTCGATCCGGTGGCCGTACCGGTCATGCGTGCGCAGCACCGGCTCGACCGTGTTCGCCTGGTCCGCCCACAGCTGGGCCTCCACACCGCCGGCATGGCGACCCAACCGGTGGATGTCCGCCTCCGCCCAGGCCGCGCCCTCCCGGCGCAGTCCCTCAAGCAGGGCCGGGTCCTCGGCGGCGTCGTACGGTGTGATCGGCGGCGGCTGGTTCGTCACCTCGTGCGTGGCGTGCTCTGGCGGCGCGGACACGGATGTCATAGTCCGACCTTACGAAGTCGGCGCGGGAGCTCCAAGGGTGCCGTCTGGTTGGCGCGCGCCCGCATGGAGGCCACCGCGGCCCCAATCGTCTCACCGTAGAGTGCGCCTGGTCGGGATTCGGCCCAGGAACGGGAGCCATGAAACAGATTCTGCGTCGCATCAGGCCCTTCGCCCGGCTCCCGCGTCCGCTGAGGTGGCTTGCCCGAAGCCTGGTCACCGCGGTGGTCATCGTGCTGGCGGCGACGGGATTGGTCACCTACCAGGTGCGGGCGTCGTTCCCCCAGGTCGACGGCGAGTTGCGGGCTCCGGGACTGCACGGTGGTGTCACCGTCGCCCGCGACCAGTACGGAATACCGCAGATCTACGCCGACGACCCCCATGACCTGTTCCTCGCCCAGGGGTACGTCCACGCGCAGGACCGATTCTGGGAGATGGACTTCCGCCGCCATATCACGGCGGGACGGCTGTCGGAGATGTTCGGTGCCGCGACACTCGCGCAGGACAAGGCGGTGCGCACCATGGGCTGGCGCCGCGTGGCCGAACAGGAGCTTCCCCTGCTCGACCAGCGGACTCGCGATTACCTGCAGGACTACGCACGCGGTGTGAATGACTGGCTCGACCAGCATCCCGGGCGTGCGGAGAAAAGTCTGGAATACGCCGTTCTCGGATTGACCAACGCCGACTACGTCCCGGAGCCGTGGACCCCGGCCGACTCGCTGGCTTGGTTGAAGGCGATGGCCTGGGACCTGCGGTCCAACCTTGGCGACGAGCTCGCCCGAGCCAGTGCCGCGACCACGATGCCCAAGTCCCGTGTTGACGCGCTGTGGCCCGACTATCCCTACGACAAGCATGAGCCGATCGTCACCAGCGGTGCGGTCCGTAACGGCGTGTTCGACCAGGCCGCACCGGTGACCTCGGCCGCACAGCCCGCGAGCTTCGCACAGGCTCTGAGCTCCCCTTCGGTTGTACGGCGGGCCCATCAGGCCCTCGACGCGGTGCCCGACGCACTCGGCCGGGCCGACAGCGGGTTGGGCTCGAACTCGTGGGTGGTCAGCGGAAAACTCACTACGACCGGCAAGCCGTTGCTCGCGAACGATCCGCACCTGGGTGCCGCGATGCCTTCGGTGTGGTACCAGGCGGGCCTGCACTGCCGGACGCCCGGACCGGCCTGCCCCTTCGACGTCACCGGATTCACGTTCTCCGGCCTGCCGGGAGTGGTGATCGGACACAACGCCCGCATCGCGTGGGGGTTCACCAATCTCGGCCCGGACGTCACCGACCTGTTCCTGGAGAAGGTCACCGGCGGCACCTACGAGTCGGCCGGGAGGCAGAAGCCGCTGGTCACCAGGACCGAGCAGATCAAGGTCGCCGGGGCGGATCCGGTCACGCTGACCGTCAACACCACCGACGACGGGCCGCTGATCACCGACGTGATCGCAGGCGCCGGGGACACGCTGAAGGACAGCGGGGCCAACGCGGTCGCGCTCCGCTGGACGGCGCTGGATCCCGGACGAACCGCCGACGCCCTGTTCGCCCTGGACACCGCGCACGACTGGGCCTCCTTCCGGGCCGCGCTGCGCACCTTCCAGGTTCCCGGGCAGAACCTCGTGTACGCCGACACCGATGGCAACATCGGCTACCAGGCCACCGGCACCGTTCCGGTCCGCGCGCGCGGTGACGGGCGCTGGCCGGTCCCGGGGTGGACCGGGGAGTACGCCTGGACGTCGACGATCCCGTACGACGAACTGCCCAGCGTGTTCAACCCGGCCGAGGGATACATCGTCACCGCGAACGACGCGGTCGTCGACCCGCAGCGGTATCCGTTGCTGCTGACCGAAGACTGGTCCTACGGCTATCGCTCCCAGCGGATCCTCGACCAGCTCCGAGAGGCCGTCGGAGCGGGCAAGGTGGACGCCGACGCGATGGCGCGGATCCAGGGCGACACGCACAACCCGGTGGCCGAAGCCCTGGTGCCCGCCCTGCTCAAGGCCGGTGTCACCGGCGATGCCACCAAGGCGCTCGACCTGCTCAGGGGCTGGGATTTCAGCCAGGACAAGGACTCTGCCGCCGCGGCGTACTTCAACGCCGTCTGGCGGCACGTGCTGACCGACACCTTCAACGACGATCTGCCGCCCGGCGCTCGTCCCAGTGGTCGCGATCGCTGGTTCGACGTTGTCACCACACTGCTCACCCGCCCCGACGATCCCTTCTGGGACGACGTCACCACCCCGGTGCGGGAGACACGGGACGACATCCTGCGCAGGGCGATGAGCGAGGCGTTCGCCGAGCTGTCCGGCAGCCTCGGGCCGGATCCGACGCGGTGGCACTGGGGCGATCTGCATCAGCTCACCCTCACCAACCAGTCGCTGGGCACCTCGGGCGTCGGTCCGGTCGAATGGCTGCTGAACCGGGGCCCCATTCCGGTCGGTGGGGGACCGGACGCGGTCGACGCGACCGGGTGGGACGCCCAACAGGGTTACGCCGTTACGTCCCTGCCGTCGATGCGGATGATCGTCGATGTCGGCGATTACGACAGGTCGCGCTGGATCAACCTGACCGGAGCCTCCGGGCACGCCTTCAACGACAACTACTGGGACCAGGCGCGCCCGTGGTCGCAAGGCGCGACCGTGGCGATGGTCAGCAGTGCCGACGCCGTCAGGACCGCGACCGTGCACACCCTGACGCTGCGGCCATGAGCTGGACCGCGTTGCCGCAGGCCCTGTCAAACGTGGGGTCGTGATCGATCCCAGACAGTCCGCCCACGGTCGTCCCGGCGACCCGCATCCCGTCCGGCAGCGTCTGCACGCGGGTTCGACGAGGCTGCCGGTTCTAGTCGGCGTGTGCGGGCAGGGTGTCGCCGGTCTCCAGCAGTGTCTTGAGGTTGGACAGGATCCTCGGCCAGCCTTGGCTGACAATGTCGTAGAGGGTGCCTGCCGGGTCGCAGTCGATGGTGAGGGTGAGCTTGACCGTCTCGCCGGCTGGCTCGATGTCGAACGTCAGCGTTGAGCGTCGTTCCCTGGCCAGTGCGGCGTATATGTCCTCGCCAAGTCCGAAGGCCTTGGCTACGTCGGGAGTGAAGGAGCGTCCGGTGTAGGAAAGTCGCCGGTGGGGCGTGGCCTCGAGGACCACCTGTCCCGGATCGGCGACTCTTGTTCCCTGTTCTGACCACACCATCGCGGAACCGGGAGTCCAGTCGGTTTCCAAGGTCACTCCCCAGTAGCGGCCGACGTCGTCAGGATCGGTCAGCGCTCGCCACAACCGTTGCGGGGTGGTCTTGATGTAGGTGGTGTAGACGAACTCGAGGGTGGTCATCGACTGCGGCTCCCAAACTCTCGGTGGTTTTTCGGACGCCCGTGTGCCCGCCAGCGCGGGCCAGCACCAAGATGGGGCTATCGGGGCTGCGTTCCAGATTAGGCAGCCGTAGGGCTGCATGTCCATGATGGTGGTGAGAGCGTGAGGCTCCTCACCTATTGAGCCGCAATGCCTGACAGGTTGTTTCTGAGTCGAACGTGTGTTCGAATGTGGTGATGCGATGGGATCGGCAGCGGACAGACCGTGAGGAACCCGCCCTTGTCGGGCTGGCCGGCCTTGTCCGGTCGGTGCGTCCGCCGGACTTCGCTGGCGTGGTGTTCCACGAGGTGCTGGCCAAGACGGTGCTCAACCGGGTACCCGAGTCCTCATCCATGCCGTTCCGGTGGACGGTCAATCCGTACCGCGGCTGCACCCACGGGTGTGCCTACTGTTTCGCCAGGAACTCCCACACCTATCTCGACTTCGACTCCGGACGCGACTTCGACACCCAGATCATTGTCAAGATCAACGCCGCCGAAGCGCTCGCGACCCGGCTGCGTTCCCCGCGTTGGGGACGCGAACACGTGGCGATGGGCACCAACACCGACCCGTACCAACGGGCCGAAGGACGCTACCGGCTGATGCCGAAGATCATCGCGGCGCTCGCCGACTCCGGCACGCCGTTCTCAATCCTGACCAAGGGAACCCTGCTCGCACGGGACCTTCCGTTGCTGCGGGCGGCCAGTGAACAGGTCGATGTCGGACTCGCGGTGTCCATCGCACTGGTCGACAGGGATCTGCAGCGCAGCCTGGAACCGGGAACTCCGAGCCCGCAGGCCAGGCTCGAGCTGGTCCGCAGGATCTCGGAATCCGGTCTGCGGTGCGGAGTGTTCGTGGCCCCGGTCCTCCCCGGCCTTACCGACTCGGTTGAACGGCTCGACTCTCTGCTCGCCGACATCGCGGAGGCGGGCGCGACCGGGGTCACCGTGCTCGCGCTACACCTGCGGCCTGGGACGCGGGAATGGTTCGCCCAGTGGCTGCACCGCGAGCATCCCGGCCTGGTTGACGGCTACCGGGCGCTGTACGGCTCCGGGAGCTACGCCGACCGCCGCTACCGCCGCCGGCTGGCGGCAAGGGCGGAACCGTTGCTGCGCAAGCACGGTTTGCTGCCGAAACAGGGCAGGGACGTGTCCACCGGTGTGCCCGGTGCCGAGGACGACGCCGCGTGGCCGGCAGGGGCCCTGCCCGCGGGTCTGGCCGGTTCTCGGCAGCGGGTCGACCAGGAACAGCTGACCCTGCTGTGAATCCGGCCAGCTGCGATCTTCCCACGGGCCGGACTAGGTAGTTTTTCGGATGGCGAGCTGACTTTCCGGCACTAGCGTGCCGACCGTGATGCCTTCCGAACCAGATCCACGACCGCGCTCCGAACTAGGTCCCAGACCCGGAGGAAAACCACAGCGGGAGCCCGGGGACATTCTGCGTCGCGTGTTCCTGACATTGGGATTCGCGCTGTTCATGGTGTTCGCCCTCGGCGGCCTTGCCTTCTTGGCGCTCTTCGTGACCCTCTTCACCGGACTCAACACCTTCGGGAGCAACAAGTGATCCGACGGATGCGGTTGGTTCTGATCGTGGCGCGACCCGCGGTGGCCGTGCTGCTCGGTAGTTACGCGGCCATCGGCCTCGCCGACGCTGGTCGGGGTGAGGACCCGGCGCTACTGGCGCGTGTGCTGGTGGCCGTCTGCGGATTCCTAGTGTTTTCGGTGGCGTGCAACGACATTGCCGACGAACGGATCGACCGGGTGAACCTGGCCGGAGACCGCCGTCGGCCGCTGGTGGCGGGAACGGCCGGACGTCGCGAGATCCAGATCATCGGTGCCACCGCGGCGGTGCTGGCACTGCTGGCTGGCGCCACACTGGGATGGCCGGTGATGCTCGTGCTCGCTGGCGGACTGGTGGTCAGCGCCGGCTACTCGGTGCGGCCGGTGCGGATCGCCGACCGGGGAGCTCTGGCCGCGCTGCTGCTGCCAGCCTGCTATGTGGCGGTGCCATACCTGGCCGGACAGTTCGCGGTCGGGCCGATCCGGTCGGCGGCGAGCCTGGTGACGTTGGCCGGTCTCTACATCAGTTTCATCGGGCGGATCCTGCTCAAGGACTTCCGCGACGTCCGTGGTGACGCGCTGTTTGGCAAGCGAACCTTTCTCGTCCGACACGGCCGGCGGTGGACATGTGTGTTCAGCGCCGTCTGTCTCGGGGCCGGCGCCGCGCTGTTGCTGTTCAGCGTGCCGTCACCGTCGGTGGCGTTGGTCGCCGGCTACATCGGTGGTGCCGCGGTCACCCTCGGCCTGCTTCGGATGCTGGCGGCCGACCGCGGACACCGCCGGGACGAGGTGGTCATCTCGACCATCGCCATCCTGGGACGCGGCATGCTGCTCCTGGTGCTCGCGCACCTGGAGATGCGGCAGGCGCACTGGGCCGCCCCAAGGTACGACGTGATGATGGCCGCGCTCGCACTGGTCGTCGGCGGCCAGGCGGTGGTGATGTTCCGGCACGGCCCCAGAACCCGGTACACGGTTGCGGTAACCGGCGAGAAACAGCTGGCCCCGCTGTGAATCCGGTCAGCCGCGGATACGCCGCCACCGTACGGGGCGTGACCCTGTCGCCGGCCGTCACCGCGTTCCGCCAACTGCTCCGCGTCACGGCGCACGCCGAGCCGCGCCACGGCGGTGCTCGGCCGCCCGGCCAACGCCCAAGGCAAACGCCGTAGGCTGGTCCGGTGGTGAATCTGCCTCGCGTGGCGCTGGTGGCATTCGTGCCCGTGCTGTTCCTGCTCACCGCCTGCGGCGGCGAACTGGGTCCGACCCAGCAGCCGGCGGTCCGGGTCGGACCCGAGTTGGCCGATCTCGGAGTGAAGCTGCGGGCCCTGCAGGCCGACCAGTGCCAGACCGTGCCCGCGGACACCGTGTTCGGTGACTGTGAACGGTTTGTCACCGAGGTGGTCAACCTGTCCGCGAGTGTGCGTACCGCCACGGCCACCACCCCGCGTGCGGGCGACGTCGCGGCCGCGGCGGACAAGTTGGCCACCGCCGGTGACGACTACCAACGGCGGCAGTGCGGTGTGAGCACGCCGGCGCCCGACGCCGGTACCTGTGCGCGCGACCTCACGACCGTGCGTGACACGCTGACCGGACTCGGATCGATCATCGATCAGCTGGCCGGCCACTAGCGTCCGTTCGCCCGCCTTGACCGGTATGGGCGAGCCACCACCGGATCTCGTCCATGAGCGGCACCGGCGCGTCGTAGTGCACCAGATGTCCGGCGTCCTCGATGACGCGAAGTGTCGCACCGGGAATGAGCTTGGTCAGGTTGCCGGCCAGATCGGCGGACAGCCACGCGTCGTCGGCACCCCAGAGCACGCGCACCGGAATGTCGACCCTGTCCAGGCGTTGCTCGTTCTCGACAAGGAAACGCTCGTCATAGTCGGCGATCTGCCGGTAGAACGCCGGTTGGCCGTCCGCGCCGGTCCACGGCCCGACCAGCGGGTCGAGCTGATCATCGCGCAGGCCGCGGTGGCTGGCGGTGCGGATGTAAGCCCGGACGATCGCGGTGTGGATGTATGCGGGCAGCTCAGCGAGCAGGTCGGGATGTTCGTGCACGAACTGGAAGAACGGCGATCCGCTTGGCGGGATCGCGACCGGGTCGACGAGCATCAGCGACGCGTACGGGACTTGGTTGACCAGCAGGGTCCGCAGCGAGACCGCGCCGCCGAAGTCATGGGCGATGACCTGTGGCCGATCGAGCCGCCAATGCTCCAGCAACGCGGCGAACGCGTCGGCCTGGACGCCGAACCCCACATCGTGCCCGGCGAGCTTGGAGGACTGGCCGTAACCGGGCATGTCCCACAGGTAGACGGCGTGGTCACGACTCAGTGCGTCGGCGAAGGGACGCCACACCCATGAGGAGAAGGGCGTGCCATGGCACAGCACCACGGCTGGACCCGACCCCGCCTTGTCCCAGGCGATGCGTCGCCCCTGCCACGAAAAGCGCTCGGTCAGATCCATGTCCCGCACGTACCCGCCCGTGATCTGGACGAACCGTCGCGGTCGGCACGGAGAGTAACCTGGTGCCGCGCGGCCACCGTCGCCGTGTCCCAGTCGGCGACCACACAAGGATCGATCATGGTAGAGACCTCTCCGAAGGTCGTTGTCGTCGTTCCGACCTATAACGAGCGGGCGAACCTGCCCGTTCTGGCCGGGATGCTCGCCGATCTGCCGGTGCCGAACCTGCACCTGCTCGTGGTGGACGACAGTTCGCCCGACGGCACGGGCGAGGTCGCCGACGCTCTCGCGGCCGAATCGCCGGACACGGTCGGTGTGCTGCACCGCACCGAGAAGGACGGACTGGGGCGGGCCTACGTCGCCGGTATGACCCGGGCCCTGGCCGAAGGCGCCGACGTGGTGATCCAGATGGACGCCGACCTGTCCCACCCGGCCGCCGTGCTCCCCGAGATGGTCGACACCCTGCTGACAACCGACGCCGCCGTGGTGCTGGGCTCCCGCTACGTCCCCGGCGGTTCGACCGCCGAGGAGTGGCCATGGCACCGCAAGGCGCTGTCGGCGTGGGCGAACTTCTACGTCAACGCGATCCTGCGGCTGCGCGTCAAGGACGCCACCGCCGGCTTCAAGGCGTGGCGGGCCGAGACCCTGCGGGCGGTGGACCTGCCGTCGATCCGCAGCAACGGGTACTCCTTCCAAGTGGAGATGAACTATCGGGCCGTCAAGCATGGACTGGTCATCCGCGAGGTGCCAATCAGGTTCTCCGAGCGGGTCGACGGCGCCTCGAAGATGAGCCTCGGCGTACAGCTGGAGTCCGCGCTCACCCCGTGGAAGCTGCTGTTCGGCGGAATCCCTCGCTGAGCGGTGCCGAGCAGCGGCAGCGGCGGCGCGGTCAAGGGCCCATCGGAAACCGGTTGGCGGGCATTGGCTAGCCTTGGGCACCGCGAGTAGCCAGCTCGGCCCCACTGTCAACCACCGAGGAGAGCAGTACCCGTGATGCGCACGCACGAAGCCGGGACACTCCGCGCCGAGCAGGCCGGACAGTCCGTCACCCTGGCCGGGTGGGTGGCTCGCCGTCGTGATCACGGTGGCGTGATCTTCATCGACCTGCGCGACGCTTCCGGTGTCGCCCAGGTGGTCTTCCGTGAGGGCGAGATGGCCGAGCGGGCGCACCGGCTGCGCGCCGAGTACTGCCTCAAGGTCACCGGCGAGGTGGTGATCCGTCCGGAGGGCAACGAGAACCCGGAGCTTCCCACCGGCCAGGTCGAGGTCACGGTCACCGAGTTCGAGGTGCTCAGCGAGTCCGCACCGCTGCCCTTCCAGCTCGACGGGACCCTGGAGGTTGGCGAGGAGGCCCGACTGCGCCACCGCTACCTCGACCTGCGGCGGCCCGCTCCGGCCGCGGCGCTGCGGATGCGTAGCGAGGCCAACCGGATCGCCAGGGCGGTGCTCGGCGAGCGCGGCTTCGTGGAGATCGAGACGCCGACGCTGACCAGGTCGACCCCGGAAGGGGCGCGGGACTTCCTGGTGCCCGCGCGGTTGCGGCCCGGGTCGTGGTACGCGTTGCCGCAGTCTCCGCAGCTGTTCAAGCAGCTGCTGATGGTCGCGGGCATGGAACGCTACTACCAGATCGCCCGCTGCTATCGGGACGAGGACTTCCGCGCCGACCGGCAGCCGGAGTTCACCCAACTCGACATTGAGATGAGCTTCGTCGAACAGGACGACGTGATCGAGCTCGGCGAGCGGATCGTTGGCGCGCTGTGGAAGGAGCTCGCCGGGTATGAGATTCCCAGGCCGATTCCGCGCATCACCTACGCCGACGCGATGGCACGCTACGGTACCGACAAGCCCGACCTCAGGTTCGGGCTCGAACTCACCGAGCTGACCGAGTACTTCACCGAGACCCCGTTTCGGGTGTTCCAGGCGCCCTACGTCGGCTGCGTGGTGATGCCCGGCGGCGCCGACCAGCCCCGCCGCACCCTGGACGCCTGGCAGGACTGGGCCCGGCAGCGCGGCCACCGGGGTCTGGCCTATGTGCTCGTCGGCGAGGACGGCGCGCTGAGCGGTCCGGTGGCCAAGAACCTGTCGGACTCCGAGCGGGAAGGCCTTGCCAAGGCCGCGGGAGCCGAACCGGGCGACTGCGTGTTCTTCGCCGCCGGCACGGCACCGGAAGCTCGCGCACTGCTTGGTGCGACCCGTCTGGAGATCGGCCGCCGGGTCGGTCTGATCGACTCGGCCGCCTGGTCCTTCGTGTGGGTCGTCGACGCCCCGCTGTTCGAGTTGGCCGACGCCACCGACGACGTCGCGGTCGGCTCGGGTCGGTGGACCGCGGTGCACCACGCCTTCACCTCGCCGAACCCGGACTGGATCGACCGGTTCGAACAGGACCCCGGCAACGCGCTCGCCTACGCGTACGACCTGGTGTGCAACGGCAACGAGATCGGCGGCGGGTCGATCCGTATCCACCGGGCGGACGTGCAGCAGCGGGTGTTCGCGGTGATGGGCCTGTCCGAAGCCGACGTACGGGAGAAGTTCGGCTTCCTCCTGGAGGCCTTCTCCTATGGCGCGCCGCCGCACGGTGGGATCGCCTTCGGCTGGGACCGCGTCGTCATGCTGCTGACCGGACAGGACTCCATCCGCGAGGTCATCGCGTTCCCGAAGTCCGGTGGCGGCTACGACCCGCTGACCGCGGCACCCGCGCCGATCACCGCCCAGCAGCGCAGGGAAGCCGGCGTCGACGCGAAACCGGTCGCGATCACGGGCGCGTGACTCTGCTCCGTCCGAGGGGTACGGGCGCCCGCGTTCACCGTATTGCACGAGCCTGTTATCGGATTGTGTTGATCTGTGACGATGCTCGGCAGTGGCGCGGCGGCCGTTGATGCCGCTGTCCACCACATTGGATCTGCCTCGTCGCTGACGGACGTCGCGGGCCGCGAGGGCCGGTGTGGGCCGGTGTGGGCCGAGATTGCTCTGGACGGTTGATTGTGCGCGCGGCACGAGTCAACCTTCAGATGCGAGAGAGTAGGGTCGAAAGGGATGAGCTTGGAGACCACCGCTGGCCGGGCTGATGTCGACGGCACCGCGGACCGTCAGGTCATGGCCGCTGTGTCGGCCGCGGAATCAGTGCTCAGCAGGCGGTTCGGTTCCACCATCAGGCTCGCCGATCCGGAGAATCTGGGCGGCAGCGGCAAAGCTCTGGTCTTGCGGGTGCGGGTCGCCTCGACGCCGTTCACCCTCCCTCGGACACTGGTGGTCAAGCGCTACCAGCCATCCACAGTCGGCGACGGCGTCGACCCGTTTCCGCACGAGGCCGTCAGCTACCAGCTGTTCACCGCACTGGGCAAGAACGACCGGATCTGTCCCGAACTCTTCGCCCATGACGGCGCCAAGCGGCTGATCGTGCTGGAAGACCTCGGCCGGGTACCGACTCTCGCCGACAAGCTGCTCGGGCACGACGCGCGGGCCGCGGAGCGGGCTCTGTTGGCGTGGGCCAGTTCGCTCGGCAGGCTGCACGCCACGACAGCGGGCCGGGAGGCCGACTTCAACGCGCTGACGAGGAGGCTCGGTGCGCACCCCAGCCGGGATCCGGTGGCCCTGCGGGCGTTGGTCGCGCTTGCCGAGCTGCCCACCATGCTGCACGACATGCTCGGGGTGAGGGTGCCGGAGGCGGTGCAACAGTACGCCGAGGCCGCCGGACGACTGTTGACCAGCACGAGGAACCGGGCGTTCAGCCCGTCCGACGCCTGTCCCGACAACAACCTCGTCACCAGCAAAGGAGTGCGGCTGCTCGACTTCGAGGGCGGCTGTGTGCGCGACGTCGTCCTGGACGCCGCGGCGCTGCGCATCCCGTTTCCGCTGTGCGGCTGCTCGTTTCGGCTGCCGGCCGGCATGACCGAGGCGATGCTCGCCGCGTGGCGGGCCGTGGTCAGTCCGGTGTTCCCCGCGCTCAACGACGACGACGTGCTCATGCCGAGGGTATTGAACGCACAGCTGCTGTGGGTGTGGCTGTCGACCTGGATGTACCTGCCGGGACCGGGCGAGGCCGACCGGCCGATCACCAGCCGGCTGCCGTCCCCGCGCCGCAGCAGCGCGCTGCACGCGCGCTGGCTGCGGTTGCGTGAGGACGCCGACCGCGGGGGCCTGCACCTGGTCGCCGACCATGCCGGCCTGGTCGCCGACGCCATCGAGCACCGCTTCGGGGCCGATGCGGTGCGCCTGCCGCTGTTTCCCGCTTTCGCCTGAGGAGACCGACAGGGCAGCCGGTGCGGCTCAGACCGCAAGACAGCTCGGTGGGCCGTCGGCAAGGCCCGCCAGCTCCTGCCGCGCGCGCCGCGGCGTGACCGGCCGCATTCCGGCGCGCACACAGCGGTCCACGATGGCGGGCTGCTCATGCCACAACCGCACACTCCGCGGGAGCAGCACCGACATCGGTTTACGTGCTTCGGCGATGTCCCTTGTCAGCAGACGGACGAACGTCACCGCGGCGGACGGCGCGAGTACCACGGCATCAGCCAAGACTCCCGCGGAGCGGCAATCGTCGACCAGCCCATCGGCGAACAGTCCCTCGGCGAGGAACAGCCGGGCTCCGCAGAGCTCGACAGTCTGGCTGCCGACCCTGCGATCAGCACCGGCCGAGTACACCGGTGTGACCACGGCGCCGACGGTGGCCAGCTCGATGATGGCTGCCAGCGCGTCCTTCCCGTTCCAGGAGTTGGGGTGGTTCCAGTCGGTGCGACCGGCACGGTCGACGGGCAGTAGCGGATCACCCCCCTCACGGTAGAAGTCGTCCAACCGGAGCGCCGGCAGACCCAGATTCGCGGCGAGGGTGGTCTTGCCTGAACCTGACGGACCGGCGAGCAGGATGACACGCGCACGAACGGCGGCTGCGAACACGAGGACTTCTCCGTACTGACCGGAATACTTGTCGCCCGCCGCCACGACGCCGAGCGGGACGTCCCGCGGCGACGACGGGAGCCTACCGCGGCGGCGCCCCGTTTCGACGCGATCCGCGCAAACCGGGGCCGGACTTCGGTCCGAGGACGACTCGCCGGTGGATGCCTTCGGCCGCGTCGTGGCGGAGGATTAGGTTGGCCAGGTGATCGGCATGCAGGCGCCGTCCGACGCGCTCGACGAAGGGTGGCGACCCGGACTAATCGTCGTCGACCTCGACGGCACCATGGTCGGGGCCGCCGGTTCGCCGCGACCGACACCGGCGGTGCGAGCCGCGCTCGCCCGAGTGGTCTCGGCCGGCGTCCCGATCGTCGTGGCCACCGGCCGAAGCGTGTGGAACAGCGTCGGGACCGTCGAGGACTTCGGTGCATCACGGATGCGGCTGGTGTGCTCCAACGGCGCTGTCGGCTACGACGTCGGCACCGCGACCGTCGTCCACCGGGAGACGTTCGACCCCGCTCCGGCGCCCTTGCCCTCGCGGCCGCGCTGCCCGACGCTGGTTTCGCCGTGGAGGAGGGACTTGCCGGCTTCCGCACCACCACGGGCTTCCGCCGCGATTTTCCGTCCAGATTTCTCGAACCGGTCCCGCTGTCCGAGCTGGTCACCCGGCCGACGAGCCGACTGGTCTGCCGTGCCGACGGGCACGCCCCGGCAACCGTGCTCGGCACGGCCGCCCGGCTGCTCACCGGCACCGGTGGCGAGTGGACTTCCCAGCGGGACTGCTGGCTGGACGTCGGACCGGCCGGAGTTTCCAAAGCCACCGGCGTCGCCGTGGTCGCCGACGCGCTCGGAGTGCCGTTCGCCGACGTGTTGGCCATTGGAGACGGAGACAACGACCTCGAGCTGTTCCGCAGGGTCGGTCGCTCGGTCGCGATGGGACAGGCCTCCTGCGCGGTGCGCGCGACGGCAACATATGTCACCGGGTCCGTGCACGACGACGGTGCGGCGGCCGCACTGAATCGGTGGTTCGGTTGACCCCACCGGACAGGCGGCCGGTGTCGGAGGTTCCGGGTAGCGTCGGGAGCATGAGCGACGCGCTGTTCGAAGGCGGCCTCTTCGGTGCCGACGTCGAGGAGAACAGCCGTGCGAGGCTGGTGGAAAACGCGCCGCTCGCGGTGCGGATGCGGCCGCGCACGCTCGAGGAGGTGGTGGGGCAGCAGCACCTGCTCGGCCCAGGCGCGCCGCTGCGCCGGTTGGTGGAGGGAGCGGCGCCGGCGTCGGTGATGCTGTACGGCCCGCCGGGCACGGGCAAGACCACGCTGGCCACCCTGGTGTCGCGCGCTACCGGCCGTCGGTTCGTGGCGCTCTCGGCGCTCTCGGCCGGTGTGAAGGAGGTCCGCGCGGTTATCGACGAGGCCCGCCGCCGGCTCGGCCGCGCCGGCGAGTCCACCGTGCTGTTCATCGACGAGGTCCACCGCTTCTCCAAGACGCAGCAGGACGCGCTGCTCGGTGCCGTGGAGGACCGCACGGTTCTGCTCGTGGCCGCGACCACGGAGAACCCCTTCTTCTCCGTGGTGTCCCCACTGCTGTCCCGCTCCCTCGTGTTGCAGCTGCGGCCGCTGACCGACGACGACGTGCGCGAGCTTGTCCGCCGGGCCGTGTCCGACGGGCGGGGCCTCGCCGGGGCGCTGAGCCTGGCCGCCGACGCCGAGGACCATCTCGTCCGCTTGGCCGGCGGCGACGCACGACGGGCGTTGACCGCGCTGGAGGCCGCCGCGGAGTCGGCCACCTCAACCGGCGCCACCGCGATCGACCTCGCCACCGTCGAAGCCACCGTGGACAAGGCCGCCGTCCGCTACGACCGCGACGGCGACCAGCACTACGACGTGATCAGCGCCTTCATCAAGTCGATCAGGGGGTCCGATGTCGACGCCGCGCTGCACTACCTGGCGAGGATGATCGAGGCGGGGGAGGACCCCAGATTCGTGGCGCGTCGGCTGATCGTGCACGCCAGCGAGGACATCGGCATGGCCGACCCCACCGCGCTGCAGGTGGCTGTGGCCGCGGCGCACGCGGTGCAGTTCATCGGCATGCCGGAGGGAAGGCTGGCGCTGGCGCAGGCCACGGTGCATCTGGCCACCGCGCCCAAGTCCAACGCCGTGATCATGGGAATTGATGCCGCGCTGGCCGACGTGCGTAAGGGGGCCGTGGGCGCCGTTCCGCCGCATCTGCGGGACGGTCACTACGCGGGCGCGGCCGCACTCGGCAACGCCACAGGCTACCGATACCCGCACGACGTTCCCGAGGGTGTTCTCGCCCAGCAGTATCCGCCGGACGACCTTGTGGGCGTCGACTACTACCATCCGGTCGCCCGCGGCGCGGAACGGCAGCTCGCCGAGCGGGTGCCGCGGCTGCGCAAGCTGGTGCGCGACGAGAACTAGCTGTCAGCGGGATGGCCAACCACCGCGGCGCAGCAGATGGATCACCAGGGCGGCGATGTTCCATGCGTCGTCCGCCCCGCGGTGATGCCGACCCTCCAGCGCGAGCCCGGCGTGTTCGAGGGCCTGGCTCATGCCCAAGCGTTTGCGCATCCCATGGGACTGGGCGAAGATCGCTTTGGCGTTGGTGTGCCTGCCGCCGAAGGGATATGGCGCGCCACCGGGGGAACACTGCCTCTGGAACTGCTTGCGGTCGTAGTCGCCCCAGCTCGCCCACGGCCGCGAACGAGAACTCAGCTCGTCCCGCAGAATGGCGCAGGCCGTGCCGAAGTCGACCCCGGCGTCCACCTCGTCCTGGGTAATGCCGGTGAGCCGGGTGCAGAAGTCGCTCACCCGCGAGCAGCCGGGACGCACCATGATGCGCCGCCGTGCCACACGTTGTCCGGCGTCCAGGTCGAGCACGCACACACCGACTTCGATGATCTCGTTGACCTGCCCTGACGGCGGTGTGCCCTCCCAACAGGTGGCCTCCACGTCGACGACGTTGAGGTAGTTGTCGCTCACGTGGCCCCACCGTAGGCGGCACCGACCCGGCGCGCACGCCGTTTTCGTCGCGTTGCCGTTCACAACCCCAGTAGGTCGGGGACGGCCGCGATCGACCGGAAGTGGCGAGTTGGCTCGGCGACCAGGCGCCGCGTGTCCACATCGAGCAGGCCGCCGACACTGTCCACTTCGGCCGCCAGTGCAGCGTCGGGGAGCAGGAAGTCTTGGTGAAGCCGGAATGTCTTGCCCTCGCCCCAGGTGAAGGCGCACGACACGTCGACCTCGTCGCCTGCCCCGAGCTCGCGGTGATAGCGAACGGTCTCCTCCAGGCGTACCGGAGCGAGCCGGGCGGCCTGCAACACCCCGGCGGTCACTCCGGCAGCCCGCAGGCACGTCCATCGGGCATGCTCGGCGTACTGCAGATAGACGGCGCCGTTGACGTGGCCGAGACTGTCCAGCTCATAGCCACGGACCGCGATCGTCGTCTGGAAGACATCGGTCATGATGGCACGCTATCGGTGCCCCCTGGCATGCGCCGGATTCTCACCAGCCGTCCGGCGGGGCGAGCGCGGCGATCCCATGCAGCGGGTTGGGGACCTCACCGTTCGGGGCGATCGCGTGCCGGTAGGGCAGTTCGGCGTACCCGGTCTGCAGCAGGCGGTCGCCGTTGAGCGGGTAGCGGGCGAAGCTCGGGCCGAGCAGGTCACCGGCGTCCATCCGCGCGTCCAGGTCGGGATTGTGCCGCCGGTAGGCCACGACCTCACCGCGGACCCGGGCCCACACGCTGTCCTCGGCGAGACCGTGATGCTCGGCGAGCAGAACCGCGAGCGGACGCAAGACGCCGACCAGGAGCGCGTCGACCAGATACTGCCGCAGGACCCGCCACGGCTTGCGTGGCAGCACGTGGTCATGCGAGTCCGGTTCCGGCCCGCGCTCGGCCACCGGGTCGACCGACACGTTGACGTCGTCGATCAGATCCTTGACCACGGCACGGCACGGCCAACCGTCGGCGTCGGAGATGATCAGAACGTTCTCGCCGTGTGGGTTGACGGTGATTCCGTACCGGTAGAGCACATGCAGCAGTGGTCGCAGCAGCACCCGAAGCAGCGCGGCGAGCCATTGGTCCGCGTCGCCACCGGCGCCCTTGATCAACTCGCTGACCAGGGGCCGCCCCTGGCGATCGACGTGCAGCACGGCGGCGAGCGCCCAGGCCCGTTCGCCGGAGTTGATCCACTCCTCGACTGGTTCGCGCCAGATACAGCCGAGGGTCTCCAGCCAGGTGTAAGGAACCCCATTGATCGCGGACAGCCGTGGGTGCCGCACGGTCACCGAGGCGACCTCGCCGAGCAGCACGGTGCCCCAGCTCGCCAAGTGGTCGTCCGACCGCCAGATGCCCTTCAACCATTGGGTCACCAGCGGGGCTGACAGCGAACAGTGCGGCGGAATTCCGCGCCACACCGCGGTATTGAGGATGCGCAGCGGCAGTTTCACCTGGAACCGGCCCGGGTTGTCCCGGTTGGACATGGTCCGGATGGACTGCGTCGGCAGGTAGGTGTCGTCGGCCTCACCGAGCTCCACGATCCGGTCGTCGGCCAGTTCTGGTGCCCACAGGGTGCGCACGACATGGTCGAGCTGCCAAGGATGCACGGGCAGCCACACATAGGTGTCCGGATCCAGCCGCCGCGCCCGCAGCACCTCAGTGAACCGGTGGATAGCGGCGGCACCCAGTTCGTGCCGGAGGACACCGCGCTCGCTGAGTTCGGGTGTGCCCCGAAACTCGGCGAGCCCCCGGTGCACCGCCAACCATGGCAGTCGGAAGGGCTGCCGCGCCTCCGGTGGATAGCTGGCGAGGTCGGTCGCGGAGAAACCGACCCGTCCCTTGTTGGCCACCAGCCACGGGTGACCGGTGAGATGTCCTTCCAGCTCGGCGTGATCCAATCCGGCCAACTGTGGGGCCGGCACGGCACTGGCGGCCATCGCCGCGTCCGCGGCCAGCGTCGCGGTCACCTCGCTGAGGTAACCGGCCACCGTCACCGGTGCCATACCGATCGTCGCCGCCGCGTCGACGAGGAACAGTTGCACGTCCTCGGCCGCGGATCCGACGTCGTCACCGAGGACGCCGGCCGCGCCACGCCGCATCGAGGCCGGATCGACCAGCCAGCCGGCGAAGGCCGTTCGGCGCGCCGCGAACCGGTACACCGCGGCGGGAAACGACAGCCGGTATTCGCCCGTGCCGTTGTCCGGTTCGGGAACGAGCATGCCCTCGAAGGCCAGTTCGCCGATCATCTTCGCCAACAGGGCGCGGGACCGCTCCCGCCACACCGCCGTCACGACAGGTCTCCTGGGGCTCCGAAGCTGGTGTACGCGGTGCGTTTCGGCAGCGGGTAGACCTCGCGGCCGGTGACCGCGTTGAGGATGGTGGCATTGCGGAAGGCTCCGACGCCCAGGTCGGGTGCGGCGACTCCGTGGCTGTGCAGATCGGCGTTGGGCACGAAGATCCGACCGGTGACTCCGTCGGCCAGCTCGGCGGAATGGTCAAGTCGCACCACGAACCTGCCCTGCTCGTCACGCCGCGGCGCGGGCGTCATTCCGGCGAGAAACGCCGGCTCGCGCGGCCGATATCCCGTTGCCGCGATCACCGTGTCGGTGACGTGAACGAAGGTGCGGCCGGTGTCACGATGCCGGCAGGTCATGGAGATCCGGTCATTGGTGTCCGCTGCGGCCGTGAGCACCTCCACGCCGCAGCGGAATTCCACTCCCGTGCACCGGCCCTCCAGGTCCCGCTGGTACAGCGCGTCGTGAATGTCGTCGAGGGTCTGCGTCGAAATGCCCTTGTAGTGCCGCCACTGCTCGGCGACGAGGCCGTCTCGGACCGGCGCCGGCAGCGAATGGAAGTAGCGCACGTAATCGGGTGTGGTCATCTCGAGCACGAGCTTGGAATAGTCCAGCGGGGCGAACGACGCGGTCCTGGTCAGCCAGCTCACCGTCGGACCACCGTGGGCCGCGTCGCGGAGAAGATCGAGGACCACCTCGGCACCGGACTGGCCGGAACCCACCACGGTCACCCGGTCCACCCGGTCTACATCGGACTTACGATGCAGGTAGTCGGCGGTGTGCAGGCACCTGTCGGGCGGCAGGCCGGCCAGCGCGGGCGGCACGAACGGCGCCGTGCCGATCCCGACGACAAGGTCGCGGGCGGCCATCCGCACCCAGGCGCCGTCGCCACGCAGGACGTCGACAAGGAACAGCCCGCTGCCCGCGTGCCAGCGGACCTGTTCCACCCGGTGGGAGAACCGGACCGACGGTAATCGTGCGGCGGCCCACCGCAGATAGGACTCGTACTCGCGTCGGGTCGGGTGGAACCGTTCGCGCACGTAGAACGGGTACAGCCGGTCGGTGTCACGCAGACAGTTCAGAAACGACAGCGGGTGCGTCGGATCGACAAGGCTCACCAGGTCCGCGAGGAAGTTCACCTGCAGTGTCGCGCCGTCGACCATCATTCCGGGGTGCCAGCGCAGCTCGCCGCGGGCCTCCAGCACCACCAGGTCGAGATCGCTGATCGTGCTGGCGAGCGCGGCGAGGCCGAGATTGAACGGCCCACAGCCGATCGCGATCACGTCGTGCCGCTCGATAGTCACCGCAGGGCCTCCCGGAGTGGGTTCGGTGCGTCGAAGTACACCGACTGGGCGTCCAGTGGGGCAAGCACCTCGTCGATGCCGTGCAGCCTGGTGAGCAGATTCCCCTTGCAAGGCAAGGTTTCTGAGTCCAGCCATCGGCGGGCCAGCCGGTCGCCGTCCGGGCCGGCCTCGGCGAGCTCCGGCAGCGCGGCGCGCAGACGGCTGGCGAGCGCGGCGAGCAGTTCGCGTTCGTCGGCGAGACCTTCAGCACCCAGACAGCCGACGACGGCGAGCGCCTGGTTGCGCAGCAGGTAGTACGACAGCCGGTCGTCCACGATGTGGTCGTCGACGACGGCCAGCGTCGACTCGCTGAGGCCGAGGCGGTGGAGCACCCTCGGCAGGTGAGAGCGCGCCAGGTAGTAGCCCTCGTTGTCGCGGAACGCGGCGCCGAGGACCTGACCGGCGGAATCCAGCCGCACCAACGTGTTCTGCTGGTGCGCCTCCAGCCCGATCCCGGTGGAGGCATACAGGTGCAGCATGGGCACCAGCACGCGGTCGGTGTAGTCGGCCACCCACCGGACCGGGTCGGTGACGATCTGGCCGAGCCGGCTGCGTCCCCGGCCGGGCTGGGGCGCGACCAGCCCGACCAGTGCACGCAGCGAGTCGACATCCCGCGGTACCTCGCGCAGCGCCACAGCGAGGCCGGATACCTCGGGCTCGCCCACCGACAGCCACGCCGGATCGCGCACGATCGACAGACTCGGGTGCGCCTGCTCGGTCGCGGCGGCGTAGCCGGCGGAAAGCAGGCGGTGGATCTCGGGACCGCGAACCAGCGTGGCCCGGATGAACTCCCGACGGGAGTTGGTGATCCGCAGTCCGAGGGACAACTTGAGCATCACCGGGGCGTCCGGCCGGTACACCGTGCGCAGGCTGGACGTCGGCCACCACGGCGGACCGGCCTCGCCGAGGTACTCGACCATGTCGGCGACGCCCGGCCGACCGAGCACCTCGACGGCCTGCCAGGGATGGGCGGGCACGAGAACTCGGCCTGCCGGTCGGGGCAGGTCCGCGAATGAGGCGAGTAGCTCGACAGGATCGGTGCCGTCGACCTCGTCGTGCAGTACCGGGGCGGTGTCCACCGAGAACCAGTGCAGCCGGAACGAGCCGCGCAGCTCGGGGGAGTATCTCGCAAGCTCGGCCGGGCGGATCCCGTCCCGGCTCTTCGGTGCCGGATGCATCAGGTGTCCCAGGACGAGAGCCTGCTCGGTGTCGAGGAAACCCGTGGGTCCTGGCGGGTGGGTGCGCAGGTGGTCGACGAACGTTGTCACCCGTCGCACCGATTCGGCTGTCCGCTCGATCAGGTCTGGGGACCGGTACCCGAGTTCGGTGGTGAGCAGAGCGACGGCGACGACCGGATCGACCGGGCCCAGTGGGCCTGCGACGGGAGAGGAGCCGCCGGCAGGCGCGGGAGGGCCGATCGGGTTGTCGTGCCCTGTGTTATCCACAGGTCCGCGGTTGTCCACAACGGCCCCGCTTTCAAGATCCACTACGGGTGCCCGCTGGTAGACTGGATCCGGGGTCGCCCCCCTGGGAATGGGTGGGGGCTGAACAGGACTGCCCGGCCAGCGTTCTAGCCGCACGGGCCCGAATCGGTGCAGGTCCGTCGCCGATCGGTAGGTCACCTCCGTCACCAGCGCCAGTCCCATCCGTGGCAGGCCGATCCGCAGTCGTCCGGCGGTCACAGGGACCCCGGTCTCCCGCAGCCAGCACCGCAGCAAGGCCTCGAGATGGGCATGTTCGGCGGCCTGCCGAGCCGTGCCCTCGTGCAGCGGATCGCCGTGGCGTCCCCCCTGCGTGCTCCCGAGCTCGGTCATGATGCCGCCTCCGCTGAGGCTCTGTTGTCCGCCGCCTCCGCTGAGATACACGCGTCGGCGGTGTTGTCTGTCGCCTCCGCTGAGATACACGCGCCGGTGGTCAGGGCCTCTTCGCTCGTCGAGCCGGCGTCGAGCACCGCGTCCACCAGCGCATCGATGTCGACGGTGGTGGCATTGGGGTTCAGCAGGGTGCACTTCAGGCAGGTCGAGGCTGGCACGCCGACGTCAGTGCGGCCGACCAAGGCCCGGCCCGAGGCCATCAGACGTCGCCGCAGGGCGGCGTTGACCGCGTTGGCCAAGGCGGGATCCCTTGTCCGATACCGAAAGACCACCGTAGTGAGTTCGGCGGGCGCGACGAGCTCGAGCCGCTCGTCCATGGTGATCCTGTGTTGTGCGTAGACCGCGAGGTCATGGCACGCCTGGAGCATGCCGCCGAGCCCGCGGCGGCCGTGGGCCAACAGCGTCGCGGCGACCTTCACCGCGTCGGCCCGCCGCGTCGTCTGCAGGCTCATGCCCAGCCTGCCGTCGTACCCAGCCGTGACGTCGTCGGCAGGGTTGAGGTAGGCGACCTGCCGGTCCAGTGCCCCGAACGCGGTCGGGTCCCGGACCAGCAGCGCGCTGGCCGCCGCCGGCTGCCAGCCGATCTTGTGTAGATCCACGGTGATCGAATCGGCGTGCCTGATGCCGGACACCTTGGCCGCCAACTGGTCGCAGAACAGCGCGCCGAACCCGTAGGCCGCGTCCACATGCAGCCATGTTCCCGTGTCCGCGGCCAGGTCGGCCAGCTCCGGAAGGGGGTCGACGGAGCCGAAATCCGTGGTACCCGCGGTGGCGAAGATCGCTATCGGTGTACCGCCACCGGCGAGCAGCTGCTCGGCCGCGGCCACCCGCATCCTGCGACGGCCGTCGACGGGAACCATCCGCACGGCGGCTTCGCCGAGTCCAAGCGCGGCGCATGCCCGGTGCACGGAGAAGTGCGCCAGCTCCGAGCACAGCACCACCGGTCGTTCCAGCGCGCCGACGCCGTCGCTGCGCACATCGATGCCAAGGCGGGCCGCTGTCGAGTCCCTCGCCAGCAGCAGGGCGGTCAGGTTGGACAGCGAGCCCCCCGGAGTGAACACGCCGTCAGCGCCGGCTGGCAGTCCCGCCAGACCGGCGAGCACGTGCACCACCCACCGCTCCATCGCGATGCCCGCCGGACCGGAGTCGTAGGTGTCCAACGAGGAGTTGGCGGCACTGGCCAGGGTGTCGGCCGCGACCGCGACCGCGAGCGGGGGCGGCTGCAGGTGCGCGGCGGCCATCGGACTGGCGGGATCCATGCCGTGCTCCACCAGAACGCTGGCGATTCGGCTCAGCGCCTGATCGGTGCCGATGCCAAGCTCGGGCAGGACGGCCGGTCCGAGTGCGCGCATCGCGGCGTCGAGCACCTCCCCAGGCCTGCCCATGGGCAGTGGGCCGCCCGGATGCTTCGCGGCGAGCGCGGCGGCAACCGACGTCGAGACCGCGGTGGCCACATCCACAAGGCCGCCGGCGGTGCCGGTGACGCGATGACGGGACGTCGCCCGACTGAGAGCCGAGATCACGGGACCTCCGGATACGAGACCGATAAGGTAAGCCTTACCTTGCTAAGGTGTGCGATCCTCTGTCAAGGAAGACCGCACGGTGGACCATCGGATTCGCGCGGTCCAGCCGCTGCCTGGGTGGAACCGTGGTCCGAAGGGTCGACCGTCGTGGCATACCGGTAACCTGGCCACCATTGGCCAGCGGACCGTTGATCTCGCTAGGAGGGACCTGTGTCACCGGAGCAGATCGCCGCGCTCGTGGCAGCCGGTGCGTTCGTGTTGCTGGCACTGGTGGGGGTGGTCGTGCTGATCAAGCTCGGACGCACCCTCGACGAGGCGACGGTCACCATCCGCAAGGCGCGCGAGAACACCGATCCGCTGTTCAGCGAGGCCAACACGACGTTGACCCATGTCAACACGCAGCTGGAGCGGGTCGACGGCATCACCGCGAACGCCCGTGCCGTCACCGGCAACGTGTCCGCGCTGACCTCACTGTTCACCGCCACCCTCGGCGGCCCCCTCGTCAAGGTGGCCGCTCTGTCCTACGGGATCAGCAAGGCGGCAAGGGCCCGGCGGGCCAAGGCGACCGACGGGCGGGGCAGGCGGTCACGGCGGGGGAGGCGGTGATGCGGCGGCTGTTCTGGCTTGGACTCGGTGTCGCCGCCGGCGTCGCCGTGAGCCGCAAGATCGCCGGGTTCGCCCATCGGGCAACTCCCGCCGGCGTGGCCGAGAACCTCGCGGACGCCGTCCGCGAGATGGCCGGCGCGCTGGGTACCTTCGGCGCTGACGTGCGTGCTGGTATGGCCGAGCGGGAGGAGGAGCTGGCCAGCGAGGTCGAGCGGAAGACCGGCTACAGCTACTCCCGGCGGCGCGGATATGCGGCGGCACCCTCGGACGCTGCGCGAGCGCGCGGGGCGGACGGGAGGTAGTTCGCTCCCGCCCGCCATCCGGTGCTCGTTCCCATCCGCCGCTCGACTACTTTCACCGCAAGGACTTCAGCCGTGCAGACCCATGAGATCATCAAACGTTTCCGCGAGCATTTCCAGCGCGCCGGCCACACGGTCGTGCCGAGTGCCTCACTGATCCTCGACGACCCGAACCTGTTGTTCGTCAACGCGGGAATGGTGCCGTTCAAGCCGTACTTCCTCGGCGAGGCCCCGCCACCGTGGCGGCGCGCCACCAGCATCCAGAAATGCGTGCGCACCGGCGACATCGACGAAGTCGGCAAGACCACCCGACACCTGACCTTCTTCCAGATGGCCGGCAACTTCTCCTTCGGCGACTACTTCAAGGACGATGCCATCCGGCTGGCCTGGGAACTGATCACCAAGTCGCGTGACGACGGCGGCTATGGCTTCGATCCTGACCGACTGTGGGTCACCGTCTATGTCGATGACGACGAGGCGATCGAGCTGTGGCAGAAGATCGCCGGGCTTCCTCCCGAGCGGATCCAGCGTCGCGGCATGGAGGACAACTTCTGGTCGATGGGCGTGCCCGGCCCATGCGGCCCCTGTTCGGAGATCTACTTCGACCGCGGCCCCGAGCACGGGCGTGAAGGTGGGCCCGTCGCCGACGAGGACCGGTACCTGGAGATCTGGAACCTGGTCTTCCTGCAGAACGTGCGCGGCGAGGGAGGCGGCAAGTCCGACTTCCCAATCCTCGGCGACCTGCCGACCCGCAACATCGACACCGGCATGGGCGTCGAGCGGGTCGCCTCGCTGCTGCAGGGCGTGGACAACGTCTACGAGACCGACCTCGTGCGGGCGGTGATCACCAAGGCGGAAGAGTTGTCCGGCCGCCGCTACGGGGACAACGCCGACGACGACGTGCGGTTCCGCGTCATCGGCGACCACGCGCGAAGCGGCATCATGATCGTCGCTGACGGTGTCAGCCCCGGCAACGAGGGCCGCGGCTACGTGCTGCGCAGGCTGCTGCGCCGGATCGTGCGGTCCTGCCGGCTGCTCGGCGTCACCGAGCCGGTGCTGGGCCAGTTCGCCGCCGTGGTGCGTGACGAGATGGGTCCCTCCTATCCAGAACTGGTCAGCGACTTCGAGCGTATCGACGCCGTGGTGCGTGCCGAGGAGGACGCCTTCCTCGCCACACTGAGCACCGGGTCGAGGATCTTCGACACCGCCGCCGCCGAGATCCGGGCCACCGGTGGTTCGGTGCTCGCCGGCGACAAGGCGTTCCAGCTGCACGACACCTACGGCTTCCCGATCGACCTGACCCTGGAGATGGCCGCCGAACAGGGACTGAAGGTCGACGAGGAGGGCTTTCGCCGGCTGATGACCGAACAGCGGCAGCGGGCCAAGGCCGACGCCGCCGCGCGCAAGACAGGCCACGGCGACGCCTCGGCCTACCGCGGTGTGCTGGAACGCCACGGGCGCACGGATTTCCTCGGCTACACCGAGCTCACCGGCGAGGCCAGGGTCGTCGGCCTGCTCGTTGCCGGTGCCCCGCGGCCGGCCGCCGGCACCGGCACCGAGGTGGAGATCGTGCTGGACCGGACCCCGTTCTACGCCGAAGGCGGCGGCCAGCAGGCGGACACCGGCAGGATCGTCGCCGACGGGGCCGTGCTGGAGGTGCACGACGTCCAGTCTCCGGTGCCGGGCCTGACCGTGCACCGGGCCAGGGTCGTCTCCGGCGAGATCGTGCTCGACGCCGGCGTGCAGGCCGAGGTCGATGTCACGAGGAGGACCGCCATCGCCCGCTCGCACTCCGCGACCCATCTGGTGCACGCCGGCGTCCGTAAGGCCATCGGCGACACAGCCGCGCAGGCCGGTTCGCTCAACGCACCCGGCCGACTGCGGTTCGACTTCACCTCTCCCGGCGGTGCGGTGCCCGCCAGTGTGCTCGCCGACGTCGAAGACGAGGTCAACGACGTGTTGCTGCACGACCATGTCGTGCGCGCCGAGGTGCTGTCGATGGAGCAGGCACGCAAGTCCGGTGCCATCGCCCTGTTCGGCGAGAAGTACGGTGACAAGGTCCGTGTGGTCACCATCGGCGACTACTCCAAGGAGCTGTGCGGCGGAACCCACGTGCACCGCTCCGGCGAGATCGGCGTGATCAAGCTGCTGTCGGAGGCCTCGATCGGTTCCGGTGTGCGCAGGGTCGAGGCGCTCGTCGGGATGGACGCCTACCGGTTCCTTGCCCGCGAGCACGTCCTGGTCTCCCAACTCGCCGAGCAGTTCAAGGCCCGCCCCGAGGAGCTGCCGGAGCGGATCGCGCAGACGGTCGAACGGCTGCGTGCCGCAGAGAAGGAACTGGAGCGGGTGCGCGGCGCGCACCTGCTGTCCTCGGCCGGCACGTTGGCCGACGGCGCCGAGGACATCGCGGGCACGGCCCTGGTGGCCGCCACGGTGCCGTCCGGCGTGTCCGCGACCGACCTGCGCACGCTCGCCAACGACGTGCGGGTCCGTCTCGGTGACCGGCGCGGCGTCGTGGTGCTGTTCGCACCGGACGGCGAGAAGGTCGGCTTCGTTGTTGCCACCACGGCCGCGGCGAGGCACGCTGGAGTTGCCGCGGGCAAACTGGTACCGGTCTTCGGGGTGGCCATCGGGGGCAGGGGCGGCGGCAAGCCGGACATGGCCCAGGGCGGTGGCACCAACCCCGCCGGTGTGCCGGCGGCGATCGAGGCCTTGCGGGCCGAACTGGGGCGGTGAGCCGGGCCGTGCGGACGCCCGGACGCCCCGGGATCGCGGCAGGACGAGGAGGAGCGTGGCGCTGAGCAAGCCTGAGTCGGGGACCGGGCCGGCCGTGCGTGGTCCGGACCGGCCTGGCCTCGACGACCCCGGACGCGGACGCCGCCTCGGGGTCGACGTCGGATCGGTGCGTGTCGGTGTGTCGCTCAGTGATCCGTCGCCGCTCCTGGCCACACCACTGGTGACCCTGGCCCGAGACGAGCGGACCGGCCGCGATCTGGACCAGCTGCGCGACATCGTCGCCGAGCACCAGGTCGTCGAGGTGGTCGTTGGCCTGCCGACGACGCTTGCCGGCCGACACGGCGTCGCCGCGCGAACGGCACAGCACTATGCCGACGCGCTCGGCGCGCGGCTCACCGTTCCGGTGCGCCTTGCCGACGAGCGGCTGACGACCGTCACGGCGTCCAGACTGCTCACCGGCCAGGGGGTCCGCGGCCGTCGGCAGCGCGCCGTCGTCGACCAGGTGGCGGCCGTGGAGATCCTGCAGGCGTGGCTGGACGCGCGCGCGGCGGCACTGGCCAGGGCAGGCGAAGGGAATCGGCCGTGAACGACGTGTCCCACGAGGACGACCTCGACCTCTTCGACGCCGACGAGATCGACGAGTCGCCGGAGGAGAAGCCGCGCCGTACGTGGCAGATCTGGGCTCTGGTCGCCGTGGTCGTGCTGCTGCTCGGCGGCGGCGCCTACTACGGTGTCGGCAGAGTGCTCGGTGTCGGCTATTTCGGCGACTACAGCGGCGACGGCGACGGTGACGTCCTGGTCCACGTGCAGGACGGCGCGTCGACGAAGGCGATCGGGTCGATGCTCGCCGACGCTGGCGTCGTCCGCAGCGCACGCGCCTTCGTCAACGCCGCCAGCGGCGACGACCGGATCGCCAGCCTGCATCCCGGCTACTACGTGATGAAGACCGCGATGTCGGGTCGGGCCGCTGAGGCCAGAATCGCCGATCCCGCGAGCCGGGTCGGCAATGTGCAGATCCAGGGTGGGCTCCAGCTCAGCGACCTGCACAACCCAGACAACTCGGTCAAGTCAGGCATTCTGTCGCTGCTTGCCAACGCCAGCTGCGTCACGCTGAACGGAAAGCAGACCTGCACGCAGGTACGGGATCTCCAACAGGCGGCCGCGACGGCTGACCCCGCGGAGCTCGGCGTGCCGGACTGGGCACTTCCCGCGGTGGCCAAGGCCGACCCGGCGCACCGACTCGAGGGCCTGATCGTGGCCGGCGTGTACGACGTCAAACCCGGCTCGGACGCGCGGGAACTGCTCAAGACCGTGCTGACCGCCTCGGCGGCGACGCTGTCCGCCGTGCGGGTTCCCGCCCCGGGAGGGGAGAGCACGGTCGCGCTGCCCGCGCTGTCCAAGGACACCGGGCTGACCCCGTACCAGGTCCTCCAGGTCGCTTCGCTGATCGAGCGGGAGGCGATCGCGTCGGACTTCGCCAAGGTCTCCAGGGTCACCTACAACCGGCTCGCCGTCGGGATGCCGCTGCAGTACGACTCGACCATCAACTACGAGTTGGACCGGCCGCTGATCGCCACGTCCGACGCGGACCGGAACCGCGCCGGTCCCTACAACAGCTACCAGAACACTGGCCTCCCGCCGACCCCAATCTCCTCGCCGAGCCAGGCCGCGCTGGTGGCCGCGGCCAAGCCGGCGGAGGGCACCTGGCTGTACTTCGTCAAGTGCGACAAGGACGGCAACTCGTGCTTCGCCAACACCCAGGCGGAGCACGACGCGAATGTCAGGAAAGCCCGTGACGCGGGAGCCTTCTGAGCCGATACGGCCCCGTCGCGCGGCGGTCCTCGGCTCGCCTATCGACCACTCGCTGTCCCCTGTCCTGCACGAGGCCGCCTATCGGGCGCTCGGCCTGGCCGGGTGGACCTTCGACCGGATCGAGTGCTCGGCGGAGCGGTTGCCGGAACTGGTTGGAGGGCTCGGTCCCGAATGGGCCGGGCTCGCGGTGACCATGCCGGGCAAGCGGGCCGCCCTCGCGTGCGCCACGGAGCGGACCCGTGTCGCCGAGCTCGTCGGCGCGGCCAACACTCTGGTGCCGAGGCCGGACGGTGGCTGGCTGGCCGACTGCACCGACGTGCAGGGCCTGCTGGGAGCGGTGCGGGCCGCGGGCGGATCCGACGGCGGCACCGGGGGAGCGATTCGTCGGGGAGTCGTGCTCGGCGCGGGCGGCACCGCGGCCGCGGCGCTGGTGGCCTTTGGCGAGCTGGGTATCGGTGAGACCGCGGTCGTGGTGCGGGATCCGGCACGGGCCGGCGATGTCCTCGCGTGCGCCGGGCGCCTCGGCGCCGAGGTGCGCCTGCTGCGGTGGTCCGAGGTCGACTTCGCAACGCTGTGTGCCGGGGCCGATCTCGTGGTCAGCACCGTGCCGTCCGCCGCGGCCGCCGAGCACGCCGCCGCGATCGTCGGTGCCCGTTGCGTGTTCGACGTGCTCTACCATCCGTGGCCCACCCCGTTGGCGCGGGCCGCGCTCGACGCGGGCACCCGCTTCGTCACCGGCCTGGACATGTTGCTGTACCAGGCTTTCCCGCAGGTGCGGTGGTTCACCGGCCAGTCGGCCCCGGAGTCGGCCATGCGCGCGGCGCTGGCGGAGCGGACCGGCCGGAGCCTTTAGTCGGGGGGTGCGTCGAGGCGACGGCGGACGGCGTCGAGGTAGGCGCTGATCGCGTCCCGGTTCCTTGTCAGGCAGCGGATACGGGCGTCCATCTGCGCGCGGTGGTGTTCGAGGGCCGTGAGCAGATCCGAGGTCGCGTCGGTGACGTGAATCGTGCACGGGTTGTCGAGGCAGGGCAGAACCTGCTTGATTATCTTGGTGGGAAGTCCGGCGTCGAGCAGCCCACGGATCTGGGTGACCCGGTCGACGAGGCTTTCGGCGTAGTCCCGGTAGCCGTTGGCCTCCCGGTCCGGGCTGAGCAGTCCCTGCTCCTCGTAGTAGCGCAGCAGACGTGTCGGCACGTGTGTGCGCCGGGAGAGTTCCCCGATCCTCACGGCGGAATCCTTTCCGTTCCGGCTTCCCTTCACACTAGTGTCAAGGTTTGAGCATGGGCGCATGACCGCTCCGCAGCCCGGTCGGCTCGCGACTCTTACCCTCCTGTCGCTCGCCCAGTTCCTCATCGCCCTCGACTACTCGATCATTTATGTCGCCCTACCGAGCATCGCAGGCGACCTGCGCCTGCAGCCCGCGCTCGCACAGTGGGTGGTGAGTGCCTACGCGGTGTTGTTCGCCGGGTTCCTCCTCCTCGGCGGTCGGCTGTCGGACCGGGTCGGGGCGCCGCGGCTGTTCCTCGTCGCCATCATCACCTTCGGTGTGGCCAGCGCGATCGGTGCCGCCGCCGGTGACGGGCCCACACTGCTTGCCGCGCGTGGCGCACAGGGGCTTGGGGCGGCCCTGCTGCAACCGGCTGTCCTCGGCCTCATCGGCACGACATTCCCCGCCGGACCAGCGCGGAGCAGGGCGCTGGCGGTGTGGGGCTCGGTGGGTGCTTCGGGGTTGGCCGTCGGTGTCCTTCTCGGGGGCGTGCTCACCACGGCGTCCTGGCGGTTGACCTTTGTCATCAACGTCCCGGTCACCGTGCTGTGCGCGCTGGGAGCGGTCATCCTTCTCGGCCCGGCTCGCGACCACGTCCAGGCCGGCACGGTGCCGACGCTGGGCTCGGTGCTGGGCACAGGCACGGTGCTGGCGCTGGTACTCGGACTCACCTTCGGTGCCCAATGGGGCTGGAACTCGGCACCGTGCCTGAGCTGCCTCGGTCTCGCGCTTGCTGGCTGCGTCGGGTTCGTCCGCAACGAGAGGAGCGCGCGCGGCGTGCTGATCGATCCGGTCCTCCGGCGTATCCGGTCGCTGCGGGTCGCGGCGGTGGCCACCGCGCTCTACATGGCCAGCGTCGGATCCGAGTTCTATCTGCTCACCCTCGCCTTGCAGGTACTCAAGGGCTACCCGCCGCTACTGGCCGGGATGGCGTTTCTCCCGCTTGCCCTCATGGTGACGGTGGGGAGCACGACGGCCGGCCGTGCGGTGCGGCGATGTGGTGCACCCCGGGTACTCGCCGGCGGATTCGCCGTGTCCGCCGCGGGCCTGCTGTGGCTCGCGTTCATGCTGCCGGGTGATTCTTACGCGGGTGATCTGCTCGTGGGGCTGCTGCTCAGTGGTTTTGGGCACGGAGCCGTCTACACGTCGATGTTCGTCATCGGCACACACGACGTGCCGGCGGCGCGGCAGGGCACCGCGGGTGCCTTGCTCACCACCTCTCAGTACGTGGCCGGTGCGCTCACCGTCGCGGTGCTGACGCTCGTGCTCGGTTCGTCGCCGGACGACGCGCACTTCCAGGCCGCGTTCCTCCTCACCGCCGTGGCGGCGGCCTCGGGGTTCGGTCTTGCCGTAGGCATGGCGAACCACGTTCCGTTCGTCCGTTTAGATTCATCCTGTGGTGGGTAAATCGCGAGGTGCACCATCCCCAATGCTCCTTGCAGTCTGCAGGATTGGTCTGAACGGGCTCGTACTGCTACTCTCCGTCGTTGTTCGATTACGGATCAGGGTGACATGAGCGTCGGTCACATGCTGTTACGGGGGTGCTCGTGAGTTCGTGTGATCTTGGTGTCGAGGAGACGGCCGTCGCCCTCGAGCCACTGCTCTCGGACATGTGGTCGGACGAACACGGTCTCACCTCGCCGTCGGTTTATGAGACCGCGCGCGTCGTGCGGCTGGCCCCGTGGCTGACCGGACACGCCCAGCGTGTCCGGTTCCTGGTGGACAGCCAGCGGCCGGACGGCTGCTGGGGTGGCAACGACGGCTACGGCCTCGTCCCGACATTGAGCGCGACCGAAGCCCTGCTGAGCGGTGTGCTGTGTCGGCGCCGTTCGCCATGTCGGCCCGAGGAAAGCCCGTATGGACCCGAGGTTGTCAGGGCGGCCGACCGCGGGCTGCGCGTGCTGTTCAGCTGGCTCAACACCGGCAAGAAGGTGCGGCTACCCGACACGGTCGCGGTGGAACTCGTGGTTCCCGCGCTGGTCGAGGAGATCAACGTGCACCTCGGTCGGCTCGACACACAGCCGTCGGTCGGACTGGACCGGTGGCGTGGCACCGCTCGGCTCGCGGTGCCGGACGGCGCCCACGCCCAGACGCTTGAGCGGCTGCGTGCGATGGTCCGCGGCGGACACGGACTGCCGGACAAGCTGTGGCACACCCTGGAGATCATCGGCGCGCCGGTGCGGAGGGCGGGGTTTGTGCGCCCGGTCAACGGGGTGGTGGGATGCTCGCCAGCGTCCACCGCGGCATGGCTGGGCGAACCGCCGGTCGGAGCCGACGACGCCTGCCTCGCGTATCTGCGGGAGGTGCAGGCACGGCATGCCGGCCCGGTGCCGGTGGCGGCACCCGTCACCTTGTTCGAACGGGCCTGGGTGCTGACCGCACTCACCACCGCGGGCGTTGTCGTGTCGTTGCCGGAGGCTTCGGTGGCGGCACTGCACGACGCGTTCGGTGAATTCGGCGCCGCGGTTGGCCCGGGCCTGATGCCGGATGCCGATGACACCGCCACGGCCCTGTACGCCTTGGCGCAGTTGGGTAGCCCCCGCTCACCGGACTGCCTATTCGAGTATCGGACGGGTCGGCACTTCAGTTGCTTTCCCGCCGAGCGGACGCCGTCGGTGAGCACGAACGCCCATGTGCTCCAAGCGTTTGGCGCCTGTCTGGCCCCGTGGTCGGACAAGCGTTCTCGCTACCTCGCGGTGATGTCCGATCTGACCGAGTGGCTCGTGGACTGCCAAGAATCCGACGGGAGCTGGCGGGACAAGTGGCACGCCTCTCCGTACTACGCGACCTCGTGCTGTGTCGCCGCCCTCGCCGGACACGGCGGGGTCATGGTGCAGTCGGCCCTGCGGGAAGCCATGGCCTGGGTACTGGGCACCCAGCGCCCGGACGGTTCCTGGGGGCGGTGGACCGGCACCTACGAGGAAACCGCCTACGCGATGCAGATTCTGCTGCGTGCCTGCGGACCAGCCAGGAGCGACGCGGTCAAGCGCGCCGTGGCGCGGGGTGGGCTGTTCCTGCTCCGGCCGGGAGCGGACCGGGAGCACCCACCGCTGTGGCACGACAAGGACCTGTACACACCGATCCGGATCGTGCGGGCGGAAGGGCTCGCGGCCCTGCGCCTTGCCCGCGGGCTGCTTCCGGGACAGCTGCGGCAGCCGCGCACCCCGCAGCAGCGGGTGCCCGACCCGAGGCGGGACACGGCCCCGAGGCGGGACACAGCTCGGTGAACCGCACCGAGTTCCGGTTCGCGGTGCGGCCACTGCCGTTCCTCGACGCCCAGGCGAGCAATCCCGGCGGCGTCCTGGAACTGCGGGCCCGACCCACCCGGCGACTGCTGGTGTGGCACCCCGACGCCATCGAACACATCTTTCGGCGCGACCGGCAGATGTGCCACCGCGCGAGCCGCACGATGAGTCCGATACTCGGCTCCCGGTCGCTGTTGTGGGCCGACGGCGACCGCCACCTGGCCTATCGGCGAATGCTCGCCCCGCCGCTGCGCGGTCGGCGGCTCGCGCTCCGCCATCCCGCCATCGCCGACACCGTGTCGGCCGCGGTCGGGGCCCTGGTGCGTGGTACGACCTTCAGCCTGCCCGAGTGGACCAGGGCGGTGACCCTGCGGATCATCGGCCAGATCGTCTTCGGTGAGTCTGACGTCGAACTGCTCCACGGCTTCACCAACTGGATCACAGGTGAACTGGGGTCAAGGCGACGGACGCTCGTCCACCGCTACCTCGGCCGCGGTGCGTCCCGGTCCAACGCCGATCTGGACGCGAGACTGCTCAGTGCGGCCGGCGGCGCCCGTCCGCCCGCACTGGCCGCCCTGCTGCTCGCGGGGGACACCACGCTCGGTGCGTTGGAGGACGGCGAGCTGCGGGACCAGCTCGTGTCGTTGCTGTTCGCCGGGCACGAGACCACCGCATCGGCCACGGCGTGGACTCTGTACTGGCTGGACCGCCACGACGGGCTGCGCGGCGACCTCGTCGCGGAATTGGCCGCCACCACCGACTCCGGCGCGGACGCCACCCAGGTTCCGCTCCTGCACGCGGTGGTCCAGGAGTCGTTGCGGCTGTCCCCACCGGCAACCCTTGCCGGCAACCGGGTGCCGGTCGCCGACGACGAGCTGCTTGGCGCGCCACTGCCCGCGGGCACGGTTCTCATGCCGAGCATCTACCTCGCACATCGCCAGCCGGACTTGTTCCCCCAACCGCGACGGTTCGACCCGAACCGCTTCCTCGACAAGACCGTCGAGCGCACGGCGTCGGCCGGCTACCTCCCGTTCGGCGGCGGCACGCGACGATGCCTTGGCAGCGAACTCGCCATGCTGGAGATCCGTATGATCGTCGCGGCCGTCCTGCGGCAACGCCGGATGCGCTGTGTGAATCCGGAGGCCGGGATCGCGCAGCCGCGTGGTCATGCCATGGCGCCGTCACCTCGCCTGCGCATGATGGTGGTCGCGTGACAAGCGGTTCGCGGGACCTCCTCCGCCTGCACCGAGTCGAGTACCCGATCCCGGTTCACTATCTGTGTTACGCGAGCTGGGGTGCGTGTTACGCGGTTGGCGGCCTCAGACAGTTGCTGACAGCGCCGGTACTGCTCGCCGTCGCGGCGAATCTGGTGCTTCCGGCGGCGATGAGCGTGCTGAACGCGGCCGTGGACGTTCGCGGTGACGCGCTCAACCGCGGCAAGGCCGATCTCGCCGAGGCCACGCTCCGAGTCGGTGTCAGGTCGGCGACCATCGTCACCGCCGTGGAGATGGGACTCGCCCAGATGCTGGCGATTGTCGCCTCGCTCGTGGCACGCGATGCCACGACGGCCGTGGTGGTGGCTGTGATCATCGTGCTGCACGTGCTCTACAACGCGGAGCCGGTACGCCTCAAACGCCGAGGGTTTGCCAATCCGCTCACGCTCGGCGTTTCCCTCGGCCTGCTGCCGTGCCTGGCGACCTTCACGGTCGTCCGGCCCGACATCGCCCCGGCGACATGGCTGATCTTCGCTGGACTGAGCACCTCGATCACGGGAAGGGCGCTGTGGTGGATGGTCCCCGATCGCGAGGCCGACGCGGCGGCGGGGACCGTGACCGTGGCCGTACGACACGGTGCGGCGCGCGCGGTCACGGTGTCCTGTTTCATCGCCGCGACTGTGCCCGTCCTGCTCGGATGGGGCCTGTGGTGGCGCTACGGTCCGGCTGTCGCGCTGCCGGGAATTGTGGTGAGTGGCGCGTTCCTCGCCGGCCAGCTATCACTGTTGCGCAGGGACCGCCCGAGCTACGCACGGATACGGAAAGCCACCATGGCGCCCATGACGATCGCCACCGTGTTCTTTACCGTGCTCCCGTTGGTCGCCCTGTCCTGACCGACTCACGGTTTACGCGCGACCGCCCCGTATACCTGGAGCTTCTCCGGATACCGCCCCATGTCCTGGCCGGGCTCCGGACGCCAGAGCGGAATCGTGACGATTCCCGGGGTAACCAGATCGAGGCCGACGCACCATTGCGCGATTGTGGTCGGGGTCCGGAAGGTCAGTTTGGGTTGGGCGAGATGGAACAGGTGGCCGTACATGGGAATGGCGGCGAGCATGATCAGGTCCTGGCAAATGTGGGACACCGCCAGGTAGCTGCCGGAACAGATCGCGTCGCGATAGGTCGCGATGATCGACGCCGGGTCGTCCTCGTCGGGAATGTGGTGCAGTATGTCGATCATCAGTACCGCGACCGGCTGGTCGAGATCGAGCAGCGATCGCACCTCCGCACTCGCGAGTATCTGGTGGGGCCGGCGAATGTCACCTTCCACCACGCCGACGTTGGCCCGACCAGCCAGCAGGGCGCGAGACTCCGCCACGATCGAGCGATCGTCGTCGACGTAGACCACTCGGCAGTCCGCGGCGACCGCCTGGGCTGTTTCGTGAACGTTACCCCCCGTCGGCAGACCAGAACCGAGATCGAGGAATTGCCGCACACCAGAATTCACCAGATGGCGAACCGTTCTCTGTAAGAATGTCCGGTGGGTGCGCACCATGTAGGGAAGATGGGGCGCACACGTCACAATGAGGTCGCCGAGTTCGCGGTCCCTCTTGGTGTTGTTCCCGCCGCCCAGCCAGTAGTCGCGGATTCGTGCGGGGTTGAGCGGGATGGGCCCATTCTTGCTCGGCGCCAAGATTGGCTGCGCCATGACGACCCCTCCCTGCCGCCTCGCCGGGTTCGATCCCACCAGCCCGGCGGCGGATCCGTGCTGGCTCGATCACTCCCAAGCGGTAAAATCTTCCATTCGGGTACGGCGTCTCAGTACCTCGAGTTCGCATTCAGGGGAGCGACGGGTAGTTTAGGGCACCTTTCGGAGTCATACCTGTAGGCCAAAAGTGTTGTCCCCGCTCTGTGATCGGAACGCTGCGGAATGCTGCCGCTGGCACGACAAGGCCCCCTTCTCGGATTGGGGATGCCGGGGAGGGGGCCTTGTGGAATGCCGATCAGTCGTCGAGGTCGGTCGCGACGACCGCGGCCACCGCGTCAAGCGCCTCGTCCGCGCCGTCGCCCTCCGCCCAGAGGACGACTTCGTCGCCGTGCATGGCGCCGAGAGTCATCAGTCCCAGCATGCTGGCGGCGTCCACCGGGTCACCGCCGTCCTTGCGAATGGTGACCGTGACCCGCTGCGCCTTCGCCGTCTCGGCCAGCAGTGCCGCCGGCCTCGCGTGCAACCCGACCCCGCTGGCCACGATGACCCGTCGCTCCGGCATGTTCTCACCCCTCCGTGCGGTTGGACGTCGTGGTGGTGTGGATGTCGTGGTCAGGCACTGGAGCTGGCGCTGACGTCGGATTCGGCGTCAGCCGGATCGTCCTCGCGTCCTGGAGTGCGCAGGTTCCACTTCTTGATCATCCAGGTGAACACCACGTAGTAGAGCGCACCGTAGATCAGTCCGATCAGGAGCAGCAGCACGGGTTTGGTCGCGATGCCGAAGTTGAGCACGTAGTCGATCGCACCCGCGGAGAACGCGAAGCCGTCGTGGATGCCCAGCGCGTTGGTGATGGCCAGTGAGGTTCCTGTCAGCAGGGCGTGGATCAGGTACAGCGGCCACGCCACGAACATGAACGAGAACTCGATCGGCTCGGTGATGCCGGTCAGGAACGCGACCAGCGCGGCGGACACCATGATGCCGCCGACGACCTTGCGCTGAGACGGCTTCGCGGCCCGCCAGATCGCCAGCGCCGCCGCGGGCAAGGCGAACATGAAGATCGGGAAGAAGCCCGTCATGTACGGACCAGCGGTCGGGTCCTGGACGAAGAAGCGGTTCAGGTCACCGGTCACCTCGTGGCCGGTGGTGGGGTCGGTGAAGTGGCCGGTCAGGAACCACACCACCGAGTTGATCACGTTGTGTAGGCCGAAGGGGATCAGCAGCCGGTTGGCGACGCCGTACAGTCCGCCGCCGACGACCGCGTTGTCCGTGACGAAGTTGCCGAACGCGGTCAGGCCCGCGTTGAACAGGGGGTAGAGCAGGCCGAAGATCACGCCGAGGATCAGCTGGGCGAGCGCGTTGACGATCGGGACGAATCTGCGGCCGCCGAAGAAGGCCAGGTACGGGGGCAGCTTCGTGCGGTAGAACCGCTGCCACAGTACCGCGCTGACCAGACCGACGACGATGCCGGCGAGCACCCCGTAAGGCCAGCCACCCGGCGGGACCATGAGGTCACCGCTCTTCTTCGCTGTCACCGGCGCGAATACCTGGACCACCTGGGTGAACACCACGAACCCCACCGCTGCCGCCACCGCCGTCGACCCGTCCGCCTTGCGGGCGAAGCCCACCGCGATGCCGATCGCGAACAGCAGCGGCAGCCAGTTGAACAGGCCGCCACCCGCCGCGACCAGGATGGCCGAGACCTTCTGCATGAAGGGATCCTGGAAGCGGCCGAGCAAGTCCTTCTGGCCCAGCCGATTGAGTAGTCCCGCGGCGGGCAGTGTGGCGATCGGCAACATTAGGCTTCGGCCGAGGCGTTGCAAACCGGCAAGACCCCGGTTGCCGCCGGTGACCGTCGGGGCGCTGGCACTCATCGGTTTTCCCCTCCGTTGGCGAGAAGCGGACCGGACCCCGTCGATCCGGCCCAACCGCATGGCCACCTGGTGGAGGTCGCCCGGTACCAGGACGCCATGCCGTCAGTGGCCCATGTGATCAGTGACCGGTAGGCCGGTCGGGTGAGGTTGGGGTCCTGCCGGGTCGCACGCGGTTCGCCGAGATGCCTGTGGCGTCACCGGAGTCGGTCACCGTACCTCCTCGATCCCGGGCCTGGCTCGATCCTCGGCACTGATGTTGGTACGTTCCGGTCTAGACCAGTTGGTGCCGGGAGAATGCGCCGCCGGGCGACCGGGTGTCAATCGTTGTTACGTGTTCGTACTGCGTAATGGCCCCATCCGGGTAACCGCACCCGCCGGTCCGCTCGGCAGGGCATGACAACAACCGATCAGGAGAGCAGGGCGACATGGCTGACGACAGAGCGGCGAAGATCCTCGCCGCCATCGGTGGTCCCGACAACATCATCGAGATCGAGCCGTGCATCACCCGGCTGCGTTGTGAACTGGAAGACGGCGGCAAGGTCGACGAGGCCGCGCTGAAGGCCATTGGCGTGCACGGGGTGGTGCGGGCCGGTGGGGTGGTACAGATCATCGTTGGTCCCGAGGCCGACACGATCGCCAGCGACATCGAGGACCTGTTGTGACGCTTCGGGTGCTCAGCCCGGTCGCGGGCCAGGTCATCCCGCTGACCGACGTGCCGGATCCGGTCTTCGCGCAGGCCATGGTCGGACCTGGCGTCGCGGTGCGCCCGGAGTCCGCCGCCGGTGACGCGGTGTCCCCAGTGGACGGCACCGTGGTCACCCTGCATCCCCACGCGTTCGTGGTGGCCACCGCGGACGGCGCCGCGGTGCTGGTGCACCTGGGCATCGACACGGTCAAACTCAAGGGCGAGGGTTTCACGTTGCACGTGGTCAAGGGCGAGTCCGTCCGGGCGGGCCAGGCCGTGATCGGCTGGGATCCGGCCGCGGTCGAGCAGGGGGGCAGGTCCGCGATCTGCCCGGTGATCGCGTTGGACGCCGGTGTCGACTCGCTGATCGAAGTCCGGGGCCGGGGGCCGATCGCCGCCGGTGATCTACTGTTCACCTGGGAGCGCTGAATTCATTCGGACGGTACGGCCGAGCGAATGGGCCTTTGGGGAGCACGGCGCTCCCCAAAGGCCCATTCGTCCGGGAATTGATGGCTCCGTCCACGGTGGGCGCTCATCGTGGACACCATGGAAACGGGTCTGTGGGTTCTCGCGGTGCTGGCGGCGGCCGGCTGGGCCGCCGGTGGGCTGGGCCGGTGGTTGTTGTCGCGGCTATGTCGGGGCACGCGGATCCCGCCGCCATGGTGTGAGCTCGCGGTGGCGATCCTGTGGACACTGGCCGCCGCGGTCACCCCGCCGTGGTGGTTGGCGGTGCCGCTCGCGCTCGCCTGGTTCGCGGTGTTGCTCACCGCCACCGATATCGCCTGCCGACGGCTCCCCGACGCTCTGACGCTGTCCGCGTATCCCGTGGTGGCCGCGGGGCTGGTGGGGTCGGCGTCGGTCGGGCCGGATGCCGACCTCCTCCAGCGTTCACTCGTCGTCGCCGTGGTGTTCCTTGCCGTGCACGCCGGCGTGGCAGTCATGGCACCGGCCGCGCTCGGGGGTGGCGACGTGAAACTGTCCGGCGTGGTCGGTGCCGTGCTGGGTGCGGTGTCGTGGTCGGCCGCGGTGCTCGGTGTGGGTGTCGCGTCAGCGGTCACGGTCGTGGTCGCGGCCGTGTCCAGGCGGCGCACGGCAGTTCCGCACGGCCCTGGAATGCTTGCGGCGGCGTGGATTCTGTCGCTGGCGGCGCCTGGGTTCCCTGCCGGGCCGTAGCCGGCCGCGGTCACGTCAGTCCACGACGAGCACCAGTTTTCCCGCCGTGCGGCCGGTTTCGCCCCGCTCGTGCGCCTTGGCGGCGTCCGCCAACGGAAACGTCTCGGCCACCACCGGGCGCAGACGTCCCTCTTCGACCAGGTCGGCGACCGCCTTCATGCTGGCATGGTCGGCCTCGACGAGTAACCCCTTGGCTCGCACGCCGAGCCGGTCTGCTTCTTCAGCCAGGTCCCCCAGCCCGTACGGCAGGATGGAAACCAACAGTCCGCGGCGACGCAGTACCCGAAGGGAACGAGCGCGGTGGTCGCCGCCGAGAGTGTCCAGGACGACGTCGACGTCCCGGACGGCCTCGGCGAAGTCGACCGTTTGGTAGTCGATCACTTCGTCGGTGCCGAGGTCGCGCAGAAATTCACGCTTGCCGGCGCTGGCCGTGCCGATCACGTACGCGCCTCGGGCCTTGGCGATCTGCACTGCCAGATGGCCGACCCCGCCGGCCGCCGCGTGGATCAGCACCCGCTGTCCCGCATGCAACCCCGCGGTGTCGACGAGGGCCTGGTAGGCGGTGAGCGCGGCGAGCGGCACGGCCGCGGCGTGCACGTGGTCGATACCGGGCGGCTTGCGGGCGAATGCCCGTGACGGCCCGGTGGCGTACTCGGCGTGGGCACCCACACCGTGCGGATAGGGCAGCATTCCGAAGACCTCGTCGCCCGGCTTGAACAGGGTGACGCCCGCGCCGACCTCGTCGACGACCCCCGAGACGTCCCAGCCGAGGACGAACGGCGGCTGGCCGAGGAAGAGGCCGCTGGCCCGGTGCTTCCAGTCGGTCGGGTTCACCCCTGCCGCCCGAACCCTGACCAACACCTCGTTCAGTGCCGGTTGAGGACGCGGCACCTGGACTTCCTTGAGAACCTCGGGGCCGCCGAGAACGTCCTGACTGATCGCACGCATCATCACAGTTGTGCTCATGGGACCAGCCTGCTGTCGGGCCGTACGGAGGAAAATGGCTTGATTGCCATCATTCGATAAGATCGTGCCATGCATCGAGTCGTCGTGTTGGCATTGGACGGGGTGTATCCGTTCGAACTGGGCATCCCCAGTCGGATCTTCGGGGCCGCCGAGGGGCGCTACGAGGTGGTCACCTGCACTGTCGACGGCAGGCCGGTACGCACCGACGCCGACTTCACCGTCGTGGCCGAACACGGACCCGAGGTGTTGCGCACGGCCGACACCGTGGTGATCCCGTCCTTCACGCCGGCCCGGATTGTTCCCGTGCTCCCGGAACCCATCGCCGCCGCGCTGGCATCGATCCCGCCGGGCGCCCGCATGGTGTCCATCTGCACAGGGGCCTTCGTTCTCGCCGCGGCCGGTGTGCTCGACGGCCGTACGGCCACCACACACTGGCAGCTGGCCGACCGGTTCCGGGCCCTGTTCCCGCGGGTGACAGTGGACCCGGACGTGTTGTTCGTCGATCACGGCGACGTGCTCACCTCGGCCGGCGCTGCCTCCGGAGTGGACGTCTGCCTACACGTCGTACGCAGCGATCACGGCAGCGAGGTGGCCAACGGGGTGGCGCGCCGGTGTGTTGTGCCGCCGTGGCGGGATGGTGGCCAGGCGCAGTACATCGAGCGACCGGTTCCCGAATCGAGCACGACGGGAACGGCTACCACCAGACAGTGGGCTCTCGAGCATCTGCACCTGCCGCTGACCCTGGCCGACCTCGCCGACCACGCGCGGATGAGCCGGCGCACCTTCGCCCGCCGATTCCGCGACGAGGTGGGTGTCAGCCCCGGCCGGTGGCTGATCCAGCAGCGTGTCTACCGCGCGTGCGAGCTGCTCGAGTCCAGCGACCTCGCGGTGGACCAGGTCGCTGACAGGGTGGGTTTCGCCACCGGCACGTCGCTGCGGCAACATCTACACGCCGCCATCGGTGTGTCCCCACTGGTGTATCGGCGCACCTTTCAGGCGGCGCGGCCGGGCGCCTGAGGAGCCCCTATCTGATCTGGCTGGCGGCCCATTCGGCCCATTCGCGGCGCATGGCGTTGAACCGCAGGCCGAACTCGAGCGCGATCCGGCCGTGGACCGACACGCCGTTGTCGCCCCAGGGAATCGACTCATCCAGCTCGCGCAGCCGGCCGTATTCCCGCGCCGAGGCGTCGGCCAGCTCGACGAGAAAGGCCCGTGCCCGGTCGGGCGGCAGCACACCCAGGAAGAACACCCGCAGGAGCACCTCGCTGCGGGCGACTCTGTTCGGCGTGGTCTCGGTCAGCCACCGCCGCAACTCGGCGAGGCCCTCGTCGGTGAGCGTGTACTCCTTGCGGCCCCGCTGGCCCTCGGCGCCCACCGCGACCAGCCCGGTGGCCGCCAGCTTGGTCAGTTCCGTGTAGATCTGGCTCTGCGTGGCCGGCCACACGTTGGCCAACGAGGTGTCGAACAGTTTCAGCAGGTCGTAGCCGCTTGCGGGGTGTTCGGACAGAAGGCCGAGCAGGGCATGGCGCAGACTCATGCGGGCAGCTTACATTCCAGAATTGACAGGTCGCTAACGGTACATCTAGTTTCGACATGTCACAGTCGACATGTCGAAACGGAGAGCTCCTCTGATGTCGTATCTGCGAACCTTCCTGCCCTGGATCGTCGTCCTGGTGCTGCCCCCGGCAAGTTGGCAATGGGCCGCCCTCGCCGCTCTGGTGGTCGCGATCGGCCTGATCGTCTTTCAGCTCGGGGCCGGTGCGGGAGTCGATACGCTGATCATGGAACTCGGTTCCGCGGCGTTCTTTGTCGTGCTGGCGGCCATCGCGTTCGCCGATCCGTTCTCCCCGGTGCACGATTACTCCGCGGCGCTGTCCTCGGCCGCACTCGCCGCCGTCGCTGGCATATCCCTGGCTGTCGGCAGACCGTTTACCCTTGGCATCGCCAAACGCACCACCCCGCGCGAGTTCTGGGAATTGCGGCCGTTCGTCCGCGCCAACGTGGTCATCACCGCCGTCTGGGCCGCTGCCTTCGCGATCAGCGCGGTGCTCCTCGCGGCCACGACCTATGCCGGGGACACCCGCTCGCTTCCCGCCATCCTCATCCAGATCGCCGGGTTCGTGGTCCCCGCGGTGTTCACCATCCGGTACGTGGCCGCGATCCGGGCCAAAAACCCGACACCGACGCCGTGACAATCGTGCACCGCCTGCCGGTTCATGCCCCGCGCTGATAAGCGCCAGTGGCTGTCCCTGTCCTCGACATCACCTGTCGCGGTAGGCGACCTGGTGTGCCATCAAGACCAACTCGTCCCGCCACTCACCGCGCAGCGGTGCACCGTTGATGGCCCGACAGCTCCGCTCAACGAGGATGTCGATGTGTTCCTCGGCTTCCGCTCTAACACCGAATCTGTCGAGCATTCCACGCAGCTCAACGGAATCCGGCTCGTCCCAGAGGACGTAGTCTGCTATCTCCGGGTGCCGGCTCATGGCACTGGTCATCAACAGGGACATCTTGTGCTGTTCGAAGTCAAGGCCCGCAGGCTTTCCCGCGGCCTGGCCGTTCTCGAACGCGTCAAGGACGTCGTCACGCAACTGGAACGCCTCGCCGAGCGCCGTGCCGTACTCCGTGAATGTCTCGACCAGCTCCGGCTGTCCGGCGATGACCGCGCCGATCACCAGTGGACGGAGGATCGTGTAGCGCCCGGACTTGGCCACCGCGATCCACCGGGCCAACTCCGGGTCGGTCGACGTCTCGGCGGCGGAGCCGATATCCATGTACTGTCCAATGATCAGCTCGGTGCGCAGTTCCGTCCACACCGCCGTCACAGATGGCGGAGCCTCGGCCATGAACTTGTCCGAGTACACGAGTGCGAGGTCGCCGGCCAGGATCGCGACGCTTTCACCGAACCGGCGTGCCTCTCCTTTCCACCGGAAATCTCGGTGCCCGGCGGAATACTTGGTGTGCACGGTTGGCCTGCCACGTCGCTGCGTGGAGTCATCCATCACGTCGTCGTGGATGAGGGCGCAGGCATGGAGCAGTTCGAGTGCGACCGCCGCGGACACAACGGATTCGTCCTCGGGTAGGCCGCCGGCCGCGAGATATCCGCTGATGCAGAAGGTGGGACGAATGCGCTTACCCCCCGCGGCGAGGAGATCGGATACCGCGTCGACCGGAACGCAGGCGCGAGGGTCGATCCGGCGCCACTTGGTTCGTTCCGCGGCGAGGAAGTCACGCATCCGGGTCTCCGTTGTCCGCAGCAGGCGCCGCCGGTCGTCGCGGATCGAGGCTCCGGCCAGTGTTGGCGACCTGTGTGGAACCGTGACATCTGCGGTCATCACACGCTCCCGTCGGCGTTATCCGCGACCGCGTGAGCCAGGTCTTCCACGGTCCCGCTCATGATGGTGCGAAGATGGCGGGTGACCTGCTCGACTGGCCAGTCCCACCAGGCGATGCGTAGCAGGTGCGCGACCTGCTCCTCGTCGAACCGCAGCCGCAGCAGCCGCGCCGGGTTACCGGCCACGACCCCGTAAGGCGGGATGTCCGTGGTCACGACAGATCCGGCACCGATGACAGCCCCATCCCCTATTCGGACGCCGGGCATGATGATCGCACTGTGTCCGATCCAGACATCGTTCCCGATGACGGTGTCACCGTGGCTCGGTGTATGCGTGAACAGGTCTATATCCTTGCGCCAATCCGAGCCGAACAGTGGGAACGGGTAGGTCGAGAGACTGTGCACTCGGTGAAACCTGTTGGCGTTCATGATGAACTTGGCGCCGGAGGCGATCGCGCAGTACTTGCCGATCACCAGCCGCTCCGGTCCGGTCTGGTAGAGCACATTATCCCGCTCGAACGAGGTCGGATCCACCGGATCGTCGTAGTAGGTGAACTCACCGACGCTGGTGTAGGGCGACACCACGAGTGGCTTGAGAAACACCACCCGAGGATGGCCAGGTATCGGGTGCAGCAGTGTCGGGTCGGGAGCGGCCATCGCTGTGCTCCTTCTGTGTTCGGGGAGCCGTGTCCTGACTTGATGACATGGCCAGGAATGACGCGTCAGTTCTCAGGGGCGAGTAGGGCGCCGGTCCGCTTGTCCCGCAGGGAAATCGCTTGGACAGGGCATGCCTCGGCCACGTAGGTGAGCAGGTCGTCGGGCTCGCAGTCCTCCGTGATCGGCTGCGACTGTCCGTCCACCAGCCGGAAGTGTTCGGCAGCCGTACCGACGCAGACTCCGGAGCCGATACACTGCGGCCCGACTTCAAGGCGCAACCACCGTTTCTGGTCCATCACACGTCTCCTTTCACCATGTCACAAGAAGTTCCGTCGGTCCTCGACCCAACAGGCCGGTCTTCCACCGCACACCGCTGCCCGGCTCGGCCTGCCGCAGGGTCGGGAATCGTCGGACCAAGCCGGTCACGGCCACCTGCATTTCGAGTCTGGCCAGCTGCGCGCCGAGGCAGTGATGGGCACCGTGTCCGAACGCGACGTGGGGGATGGGGTCGCGGTCGAAGTCGATGTGGTCGGGGTTGGTGAACACTCGTTCGTCCCGGTTGGACGACATTCCCACACCGACAGCGACCTCACCGCGGCGGATCATCACGTCACCGATCCTGACGTCGTCCTTGGCGACTCTGGTGAGGACGCCGTTGGCTTCGAGCGGAACGAACCGCAGCAGCTCCTCCACGGCGCGCGGAATCCGTGACGGGTCGGCAACCAGTGCCGCGTACCGTTCGGGCTGGCGTAGCAGCAGGTAGGTGAAGTTACCAAGTTGGCTCGCCGCCTTCTCGTGCCCACCCACGAGCAGTACCACGCCGAGCAGGATCATCTCCTGCTCGCTGAGAAGCCGGTCCTCGTAGCATGCTTTCACCAGGACCGTCAGCAGGTCGTCCTCGGGGCGGTTTCGCCGCTTGGCGAACAGTTCCGCCAGAAATTCCCGCAGCTGGACCCGCGCGTGGACGATCTCCTCAGTGGTATAGGCGGTCGTGGAGAGGACGACGTCGGCGTAGTGCCGGAACCGGGCCCTTTCCTCATACGGTATACCGACGACGTCGCAGATGGCCATCACGGGCAGCGGCCAGGCGAAGTGTTCCACGAAGTCGACCGGCGGCCCTGCCGCCGCCATACCGTCGAGCAGGCTCTCCACCAGCTGGGTGATCTTGGCGCGAGCACCTTCGACACGATGCGCGGTGAAGGCGGACGCGACCAGGCGGCGCAGCCTGGTGTGTTCAGGGGCATCCTTGAACAGGATCATGCCGGCCGGCTGCGGCTCCGGTGTAATTCGCGGAATGTCCTCACGGGTCAACGCCTCAGTGCCAAAGCGCGGATCGGCCATCATCTGCTTGAGCTCGTGGTGCCCCGTGATGAGCCACGCCTCACCGCGGTACGGCAAGCGAACTCTCGTTACCGGTGCGGTACGGCGCAACTCGCCGTACCGGGGGTGGACTTCGAGTGCGACCGGTGGACCGAACGGATAGGACTCCATCGGACACGCCGTGTGTGACCTCGACGTCATGACAAGCCTCCTTACCACGCCACCGGCAGGCTGTTGAGCCCGCGCATCCGGAAACCGGTTTTCCAGGACAGTTCCGTTTCCGGCACCGCCAACCGGAGCGTTGGCAGGCGCCGCGTCAATGCCGCCAGCGCGATCTCCAGTTCGAGCCTGGCCAGCGGCGCGCCGAGGCAGTAATGCGCGCCGTGTCCGAAGGTGACGTGACCGTTGGATGGCCGCCGCAGGTTCAGGCGGTCAGGATCGTCGAACACGGCCTTGTCGCGGTTGGCCGAGGATCCGACTCCGATGACCACCTCTCCCGGGCGGATCAGCACATCGCCGAGCTCGATCTCATCCTTGGCCACCCTGGCGAAGACGCCATGCGCTTCAAGCGGAACGAACCGCAGCATTTCCTCGACCGCGGAGGGCACCATGTCAGCGTCGCCGCGCAACTCCTCGAAGCGAGCGCGATCGGCGAGCAGCAGATAGGTGAAGTTGCCGATCTGGTTGTACGTTCCCTCGTGACCGCCGACCAGAATCACGAAGGCCAGATTCAGCAGTTCGGACTCGCTGAGGCGGTCCTCGTCGTCTCTTGCCTGCACCATGGCACCGAGCAGGTCGTCGGTGGGCTCGTGGCGGCGTTCGGCAATCAGCTCGGTGAGGAAGTCGTAGAGCGCTCCCCGCGCCCGCACGACCTGTTCCCGGTTATGGGCCGTGGTGGCGAAGATGACGTCGGTCAGGTGCTGGAACCGGTGTCGTCGCGCATAGGGAATGCCCAGGAGCTCACAGATGACGCGCACCGGAAGGGGCCACGCGAAATGCTCGATGAGGTCGAGCGGCGGTCCATGCTCGATCATCTTGTCGATCAGTTCGTCGACGGTCTTGTCCACGTACGGGCGAAGCCGCTCGACCCTGCGCCCAGTGAACGCCAGTGACACGAGCCTGCGCAGCCGGGTGTGCTCGGGCGCCTCCTTGAACAGGATCATGTCGGCTGGTTGGGGTTCGGGGGCGACCCTCGGGGTGTCCTCCTCGGTCAGTGCCGCCGTACCGAACCGCGAGTCGGTCATCATCTGCTTGAACTCGTGATAACCGGTGATCAGCCAGGCATCGCCTCGGTGCGGCAGCCGCACTCGCGACACCGGAGCCCTGTCGCGTAGTTCGGCGTAGGTGCCGTCGATCTCCAGGCCGACGACCGGGGAGAACGGGTAGGCCGGCGGTGAGGTGACCTGTTCTCGAGGGGACATGGAACACGCTCCATCGGTGGCTTCACTGGGATACGGAAGGAGTCATCGGACTGGGCAGCCCGGCCGGCCAGTCCACGACAGGCACTTGGTGGGCGTGCCGGTCAGGCAACAGGCCGACTTGGTACAGGCGATCGGTGGTGCCGAGAGGCCGCATGCCGAGCCCGGAGAGGTTGTAGGTCACCAGGAACCGCAGCCGGGGATTGCCGGCGGTTCCGCGCAGCATCCGCCGACCGAGCATGCGTCCACCACGCGATGTGCCGGTCATCATCCGAGTCGCGTTGTGGCTCATCGTCGCGATCTGATGGAGCAGTCCGATGCGCTCGTCGTGGTATGAACGCAGAGCGCCGTCGACGGACTCGGGGTCGACGGAACCGGCCGCCGCCAGGCAACCTGCGAGCGCGTTGGCGTCGGCGATCGCGCTGTTCATTCCCTGGGCCGCCATCGGATGAACGGCGTGGACTGCCTCACCGACGAGGGCAAGCCCCGGTCGTTGCAGGCGGGGCGAGGTGAACCGCCGAACCGACAGTATCTGTCGGCGGTCGAGACTCGCCCGCAGCGGATCGCCAAGCGGCCTCAGTGCGGGGACCTCCGCGAGAAGTCCCTCGATCCATTCGGCCAGCCCGGCCCTGCCGAGCACGCGCAGTCTGTCGGGCGACACCTCGGCGTACAACCGGACTCGTCCGCCGGGCAACGGGTAACGCAGGTGCAGCCCGCGGTCGGTGACGTAGGCGGCAACCTCGTCATCCTGTTCCGCGATCCCAGAAATGTCGAAGGACATCAGCTTGTGGTGGTATTCGATCGGGTTCACGGTTATGCCGGCCGCCTTGCGCAGTCGCGACGACATCCCGTCGGCGCCGACGACCAAGGGGGCACGGACCTCGTAGCGGCGCCCGGCCTCGACCACCCGCACGCCGGCGACCCGCCCCGCGGAGTCCATGATGGTGCCCTCCACGAGCACTCCGCGCCGCCATTGCACGGTGTCCGCAAGGCAGTCGGTGAGGGCGTCGAGGATCACCTGATAGTCGTGTGCCAGCATCCACGCCCGTCCGTCGGCGAGCATCCCGTAGTCGAAGTCGAGCAATCCGGTCCCGTCAGCCTCCCTGATCACCAGCCGGTTCAGCCGCACCGCATCGCGCTCCTGCAACCCTTGCAGCACGTTCCAGTCATGCAGGATGGGCAATGATCCCGGTTGCAGGACCTCGCCCTTGGCGATCGGCCGCCTTTCCCGTTGCTTGTCCAGCAGCAGTACACGCAGCCCCAGCCTGCCGATCGCGCATGCGGTGGCAAGCCCGGCCACCCCCGCGCCGCACACCACGACGTCGACGGCCATCGGCATGGCACCCAGATCCCGGACGGTCATGGCGCGCTGTCCTCCTTCCGAAGCAGTGAGCGATACTTGGCAAGTGCCCGCAGTACGAGGCCGTTGACGATCAGCCCGTCCACGTAGTAGGCGTGGTCGCGAATGTGCATGCACACGGGGCTGGCTGGCCACAGTCCGTCGGGCCGCTGGGCGGCGAGCATCCATCCGAGGGCACGCCGCATCCGCGGATCGCTCGGCGGTATGCCGGCGACGAGCAAGGCGCGCAGCGCCCAGGCGGTTTCCTCCACGGTTCCGGTCGCCGCGTCGTCTCCTGGCACGCCTGTGTCGCCGGGACCCCAAGACCCGTCGTGGAGCTGGCCGGCCAGCAACACCTCCACGGCGCGGCGCGCGACCCGGTGGCCTCCAGCGTCGGCACGGACGAGTGCGGCGACGACCTCGGCGGTTCCCGCGGTGAGACCCCGATACCACAGTGCGGCGAATGTCCCATCTGGACGATGGTTGGCAAGAAGCCAACGCACCGATCTGGCGACTCGGCGATCCGTGTGGGGGACGCCGGCGTCCAGGAGTACCTCGACGCACTGTGCGGTGACATACGGGCATGGACCGTCGTTGGAGAGCGTGGTGTCGGGGACAAACGTCCCCCAGGACCCTGTGCGGTCCTGCCGTGAGTCGAGCCATTCCAGTCCGCGTCGCCGGTGGCTGTCGGACTCGCCGCACTCGGCGGCCGTGAGCGCGGACACGGTGACCGCTGAGTCGAGGATGTTCGGCCAGCCTCGGGGACCTTCCCAGTTCCATCCGCCTGCCGGGCTGTCGAACAGGCTGAAGGCCTCGCCTTGCTGGCAGCTGCCCAGCCACGTGCACGCGCGCCGGACGCGCGCGTCGCGTGCGTAGCCGGCCTGCGCCAGGCCGCGCGCGACGAACGCGCCGCCGATGACGTCGAGACCCTGCATGATGTGCCACGAACCATCTGACTCGACGTTGGACCGAAGGTAGGACACGGTGTCGTCGACGGCCTGACGTGGACCTCCACCGAGACTCAGTCCGATGCACACCAGTGCCGCCAACCAGTTGTCTCCGCCGTAGCCGCCCGGGCGGTTCTCCTGGTGCTCGATCCGGCGCAGCAGGCGCAGTCCCGTCGGCCTTGCCAGTCGGTGGGCGATGCGGCCGAGTGTGCTGGGCGGGCGAAGCGACGCCTGGGTGAACGCGAGTGCCACCAAAGGTGCCGCACGGAAGGAGATCCGTTCGCGCCAGAGCCTTTCCGGGAGAAGAAGCAGTTCCAGCGGAATCCGTCGGAGCTCGCGCGCATCGTGGAGGCCGGCTAGTGACAGGAACGTCACCGCCATGTGAGCCATCGTCGGATCGCTGAGCTGACGGAGGCCGGCGGGAGAGGCCAGCAGATCCAGGGCACGCCGGGTCGCGACGTTGGCAGCGGTGGGCGCGAGCAGGTGAAGGGTGGCAGCGGCCACCGCGGTCGGCACGATCTGCGTCGGCATGCCGGCCACTCCACCCCATCCGCCGTCCGCGTTCTGCGCATCGGTGAGCCAGCGTGCCCCCGAACTGATCAGCTCGGGGGAGCGGTGGCCGTCAGCCAGATGCAGTGCGGCCAGCGCGCCTGCCGTGCCCAGTACCGCGGTCGGTCTCGGATTCGGCCACGAGCCGTTCGGCCGCTGCGAGGTGAACAGCGCGCCGGCGGCGTCGGCAATCGAGGCCTGGATATGATTGGCGAGGTCAGGTGGCATGAACGACCCCCTCGGCGCAGCCTTCATGACGGGATCGCATCGTGGCCTGGCTCAGTCCGGTGACGACCAGTGCCGGCACCAGCAGCGCCACCGCGGCGGGCAGGCCGAGACCGGGCACGATCAGTGCTGAGGCCAGCACGACCCGCTCGACCACGAGGACCTCGTGGGCTCGAAGCGCGGCGCGTGCGGTCAGACCGCTTCCGGCTCCGAGGAGCATGCCGAACGAGGTGAAACCCAGGCTGGCCGCGGCAACTACGAAGACAAGGTAGTCGTTGCTCGAGTGGGGAATCAGCGATGCTCCCGTGGTGGCAACGACGATCGCGGTGGTGTAGAAGCACATCGCGGTCAGGACCGCGAACCGCACGCCGTGGCGCACTGTCAGCGTCTGGTAGCCGCCGGCCCGGTCACCGTCGACGTCGCGTACGGTGCCGACCAGATTCGACGCCGTGTCGTGTGCCAGGAACACGGCCGCCATGGGCAACAACTGGTACGGCGGCAGAGGTGTCGACATCATCGAACCGAAGAGGAAGGCGGCCGCGGTGAGCACTCCCCGTGTCAGGTTGCCGAGTACACCACGTGCCTTGAACATCCGGCTGTACAGGACGACTCCCAGTGCTGCGCCGGCGACCACCACGGCCGTCCGCCAGTTGACGATCACCGCGATTACCAAGGCGGAGCAGACGCAGGCCCATCCGCAGGTTACGGCGACTCCCGGTCGAAGCCGCCCGGAAGGGATGGGGCGCTGGGGTTTGCTGATGGCGTCGAGCCGGCGATCGAAGTAGTCGCCGAGATAGTGGGCGGCGACCCACACCAGGGTCGGGACGGACCAGGCTGCGAGCATTGGCGTGATCGGATGATCGCTGGAGGCCAGCGCGCCGCCCGCCAGTCCGACCAGGCCCACATACCACAGGGTGTACGGTCGCCAGGTCCACAGATGGGCCACGCATCCGGCCCGGAAACCAGGTCTGCCGGTGCCAACGCCGCCAGGCCGTGCGGGTGATGCTGGCGCCGTCACAGCGGAATCCCTTCGCTGACACCGTTGCGCAGCGTGCCGATCCCGGAGATCGACACCTCGACCTGGTGGCCGACATGTAGCGGGCCGGATCCCGCTGGCGTTCCGGTGAGGATGACGTCGCCAGGAACCAGGGTCATGTGCTCGCTCACCTGGGCGATCACTTCGGGCACGGACATGATCAGGTGCTTGGTTGAGCCGTGTTGCCGGACTTCCCCGTCCACGCGGCAGGTGACCTCGAGGTCGGCGTGATCGAGATCGGTGGCCAGCCACGGTCCCAGGGGGCAGAAGGCGTCGAAGTGTTTGGCCCACGCGCCACGGAACCCGCTGCCGCCAGTGTCCGCGTCGGCGTCCGGTGCGTACGCCGTGATGTCATTGGCGCACGTGTACCCGGCCACCACGTCGATCGCGCGTTCGACGGTCACGTCCTTGCAGCCCACCCCGATCACGACGGCGAGCTCGGCCTCGTGCTTGAGTTGCCACGGTTCGCCAGGGTGCGGCACACAGTCGCCAGGACCAGCCACTGAGGATGGTGGTTTCAGCACCGGCGGGCGCGGGACGTCGCTCCGTAGGTGTGGGTGGGCGCCGTTGGCGTAGTTCAGGACAACGCAGACGATCTTGGTTGGCGTCACCGGTGGCAGCAGCGACACCTCGGCAAGAGGCAGCGGTCGGCCGCAAGGCCGAGGCGGGCCGGCGAAGGGAGCGCCGGCGAGAGGGATCACCTGGGCCCCGTCGAGCTGGCCGTATCCCTGCCGGCCGTCGGTACTGAACCTGCAAATCAGCATTCGAAGCCCTTTGACGCCAACCGTCCTGTGCGGAGTGTCAGCGGGGTACGGCCGGTCACCAGGCGACCGGTAACCGCTCGGGGCCGACGGTCATCTGCCCCGCCCGCCAGGTCAGCTCGGCGAGCGGAACCGCGATCCGCAGCCCCGGATACCGCCGCAGCAGTGTGGTGAACACCGTTGTCAGCTCGACCATGGCCAGAGCCGAACCGAGGCAGAAATGGGCGCCATGTCCGAACGCCAGGTGGGCGTTGGGACTCCGGGAGACATCGAACTCCGCGCCGCGGGCGAAGGCGTCCTCATCGCGGTTGGCGGAGGTGATGGATATCTGCACTGGTTCTCCCGCGCGGATGAGAACGCCCCCCACACGTGCGTCCCGGGTAGCGATCCGCAGCCGATTGAGATCGATGATCGGCTGGAAGCGGAGCAGCTCCTCGACAGCGCTCCCCATCAGGTCTGGTTCGGCGCGCAACCGGGCCAGCTGGTCGGCATGGCGGAACAACCGGACCAGTCCGGCCGAAATGGCCACCGCCGTGGTTTCCAGTCCGCCGGCCAGGATGACTATGGTCAAGGACCGCAGTTCTTCGTCGGACAGCTTGTGTTGGTTGTCTCTCGCCTCGATCAGAGCTGTCAGCAGGTCATCCGCTGGATCGCGGCGTTTGACGGCGATCAGGTCGCCGATGTACTCGCTGAACCGCCGCCACGCCGAGGCGACCATGTCGGGCTCGTACCTGCCAACCGAGGTGATGTGGTCGGACCAGACGCGGAACTGCTCCCGCTCACCGGCGGGCACGCCGACGAGTTCGCAGATCACGATCGCCGGCAGTGGCTGCGCGAGGCACACCACCAGGTCCGCCGGAGCCCCGCGCGCCTCCATCGAGTCCAGGAGGCCGTCGGTCAGGTCCTGAATGCGTGGCCGCATGGCCTGCACGCGCCGGGCGGTGAGCGCCTTGGACACGAGGCGACGCAACTCGGCATGGGGTTGCCCGTCCATGGACAGCGTCCTGATAGCGGTCCCGAACACCTCGCCGCGAGGGTCATGGGTGTTCGGCCGCACCGCGCCCCCGCCCTCCAGGTTTCTGGTGAATGTGGGATCCGCGAGCACCTGGCGCACGTCCTCATGACGGGTGATCAGCCACGCGATCTCTCCGCCTGGCAAGCGGACGCGGGACACCGGGTCCCGTTTGCGTAGTTCGGCCAGCAGAGGCGGCGGATCGCCAGCATGCGCAGCTGAACTGGGAAATTCGTCGACCGCGTTCGTCATGGCGTCTCCTTGTTCCTTCTCCTGCCGTCTCGTCGTCACCACGACACGGGCAGTGCTTGCAGGCCGCGAATGAGCAGACCTCGTTTCCAGGTCAGCTCGGATTCCGGTACGGCGAAGTGGAGGTTGGGGAAACGGCGGACCAGTCCTGTGAAGGCCACCCGCAGTTCCAGTCTGGCCAACGGCGCGCCGAGGCAGTAGTGGATGCCGTGACCGAATCCGAGGTGCGGATTCTCCGTCCTCGTGAGGTCGATCGTCGTCGGTGCCTCGAATACCTCTTCGTCCCGGTTCGCCACGGCGATTGATGTGATCACCGCATCTCCGGCTGGAATCGTGACACCGCCGATATCGACGTCAGCCTTGGCGATTCGGACGAATCCGGCCACGGAGCTCAACGGGGTGACTCTCAGCAGTTCCTCAACGGCGCGGGGGATCAGTGTCGGATCGGCGCACAACGTCTCGTACCGGGCCCTGTCCCGCAGCAGCTGATAGGTGAAGTTCCCGATCTGGTTGGCGGTCGTCTCGTGCCCGCCAACCAGGATGCCCGCGGCGAGCATGATCAGTTCCGACTCGGACAGCTGGTCACCCCGATCGCGTACCCGTACCAAGGCGCCAAGCAGGTCGTCGGTCGGGGATCGCCGTCGCTGTGCCACGAGACCGGCCATGTACCGCCGGAAGTCCTCCTCGGCCCTGTGCATCTGCTCGCCGGAGTACCGGGTGGTGGACAGCAAGGCCTCGGACAGCTCACGGAAGAAGTCCCGGTCGGCGTAGGGGACGCCAAGCAGCTCGCAGATGACCGTCATGGGCAGGGGCAGAGCCAGCAGCCTCATGAGGTCCGTCGGCGGTCCCTGCGCGGCGAGGT
>JAFAZC010000070.1 GCA_019239965.1 Kutzneria sp.
ACGTCGACCTTCCCGCTGCGGAAGGCACGCAGTGCCTGCTCACGTGCACCCTGGCCGAGGTCGCCGTGCACCGCGGCGCTGGCGAACCCGCGCTCGGCCAGCTCGTCGGAGATCTTCTGCGCCGTGCGCTTAGTCTTGGTGAAGATCATCGTGAGGCCACGGTCGCGGGCCTGCAACGCGCGGGCGATCAGCTCGCTCTTGTCCAGCGAATGTGCCCGGTAGACGAACTGACGGGTGCTCTCGTGTACCGCGCTCGCGTCGTTCTCCTCGGCCCTGATGTGGGTCGGCTGGTTGAGGAAGGTCCTGGCGAGCTGGATGATCGGACCGGGCATCGTGGCCGAGAACAGCATGGTCTGGCGCTTGTCGGGCACCATCCGCAGTATCCGCTCGATGTCGGGAAGGAAACCGAGGTCCAGCATCTCGTCCGCCTCGTCGAGCACGAGACCGTGGACCTTGCCGAGCACCAGATGGCGCTGTTCGGCCAGGTCGAGCAGCCGGCCGGGAGTGCCGACGACGATGTCGACGCCCTTGCGCAGCGCCTTGATCTGCGGTTCGTAGGGGCGCCCGCCGTAGATCGCGAGTACCCGCACGCCAAGGTGCTTGCCGGCGTCGGTGATGTCGTGCGTGACCTGAAGACACAGCTCCCGTGTCGGCACCACCACCAGCACCTGGGGCACTCCGTCACTGGACACGTTGATCCGCTGCAGCAGCGGCACACCGAAGCCCAGCGTCTTGCCGGTTCCGGTGCGGGCCTGGCCGATGACGTCGTCACCGGCCAGCGCGATCGGCAGCGTGAGCTCTTGGATGGCGAACGTGCGTTCTATCCCCGCCCCGGTCAGTGCGCGTACGATCTCTTCCCGTACCCCCAGTTCGGCGAAGGTGGGGGAGTCCGAGCGGACCGGGGCGCCGGCTCGCAGCGGGTGCGAGGTGTCGAGGTCGGGCAGGCCGGCTTCGCTGTGTTCCAGTGATACCGGGTCGAGCCTGGCATCGTCGCTGACGGTCAGAGTGATCGCCTCTCTCATTTCAGCGCACACCGTGACCCGGACGGGCGGCTCGACCACATCCGATGGACGCGAGCCCTCGGAGTCGGAGAGCCAGCGAGACTTGTGCGCGTACCCTGTGGCGGCTGTGCCGCCATGCTGTCGGGCCTGGATACCACGGAGGGTCATGGGACGGATCGGCACGGTGCTCCAAGCCGGGCCGTCCTCCCATACCAGGCCTCCTGCGTGGAGTCTACCTGCTGGGACCTGGGGTGGTGTGCTCGGTGACGGCTACGCTGTATCGACATGAGCGAGGCGGATCAGCGGTCGGTGGCCGCGACCCCGGCGGTGGCGGCGGGGGTCACGGACCTGTTAGGCGTGTTGGCGTATGGGGAACTGTCCGCTTTCGACCGATTGGCAGAGGACGCCCGCAGTGCTCCGACGCTGGCCGGGCGGGCGGCGCTTGCCAGCATGGCCGCCGCTGAGATCGGCCACTACCGGCTGCTCGAGCGCTACCTCGCCGACCGCGGCGTGGTCATCGAGCAGGCGATGAGCCCGTTCGTCACCGCCTTCGACGCCTTCAACGCCTCGACGGCGCCGCGCACCTGGCACGAGTCACTGGTCAAGGCCTATGTCGGTGACGGCCTTGCCGCCGACTTCTACCGGGAGATCGCCGGCTGGCTCGACGAGCCGACCAAGGCGCTCGTGCTCGATGTGCTCGCGGACACCGGCCACTCGGCCTTCGCCGAGCGGGAGGTCAAGGCGGCCTGTGCCGACGACAACCGGCTGCGGGACCGGCTCACGCTGTGGGGCCGGCGGCTGCTCGGTGAAGCGCTCACTCAGGCCCAGTACGTCGTCGCGGAACGGGACGGCCTCGCCGAGCTGCTAATCAGTGGTTCCGGGGATCTCGCCGGAATCGCCGCGCTGTTCCGCAGTCTCCAGCAGAGCCACGGCAAGCGGATGGCCGCACTGGGACTGGGCTGACGATCGGCCCGGCCGCCCGAGACACTGTTGATCTGGGCGGTTGCCGTTTCTCGCTGGCCGGTCGCAGGCGGCGGTTCGCCGTTGGCCAGCGGCTTGACCGGGCGGTGTGTGTGCGGTGACCGATGTCAACTAGCCTGGACCGGCACAAGCCAGGATCCGGAGGTCAGCGGTGGAGATCAAGATCGGCGTCGTTGAGAGCCCACGCGAACTCGTGGTGGCCAGCGACCTGTCGCCGGACGAGGTCGAGGCGCTCGTGTCCGACGCGCTGCGGGAGAGCGCGGGCCTGCTGACGCTCGTCGACGAGAAGGGTCGACGCTACGTGATCCCGTCATCCCGGGTGGCCTACGTCGAGATCGGCGCGCCGGACTCCCGGCGGGTCGGCTTCGCGGTCGGCGGCTGACAGGCGGGATCGGCCGCGACTCCGCCGGGCTGGAGCGGTCCGTCGACCGCGCGCCAGATCAGGCTGGACAGAAGGTGGACAAGGCGTTGCCTCGGCATGGGCCGCCGTGCCAGCCACCAGTCGCCGGCGCTGCTCATCATGCCGACGATGGCATGCCCGCACACCTCGGCGGCATCAGGGTCGGTCCCGAACGTCTCGAGGTGTTCGCGGAACAGGGCCGCCAGCGTAGTGACAATCACCAGTTCGTTCGTGCCTGACCGTCCCACCGTGTGCTGGTGCGCGGCGAAGCTGTACAGCTCGGGCTGTTCCTCGATGGCGGCAAGGTAGGCGTCCACGGCGCGGTGAATCCGCTGCTGCGCGGTGCCTTCCCCGGCGAGGGCCGGCCGCAGCCTCGCCGCGAGTTCCTGGCTTCCTCGCTTGCCGACCGCGAGGTAGAGGTCGGACTTGTCGGTGAAGTGCCGATAGAGCACCGGCTTGGTAACACCGGCTTCCGCGGCGATGTCGTCCATGCCCACATCGGGGCCGTGTTTGCGCAGCGCCCTCATGGTGGCGTCGACGAACTCGGCGCGCCGAGCCCTACGGTGCTCTCGCCAGCGTTCACGCCGTGCGTCGCGGTCCTGCTGTGCCGTCGCCGCGACCCGACCCGTATATCGCACGCTACCCCAAGTTATCGTTACGTCCAGTAGCGGGAAAGTCCTTGCTCGATTCGGCCGAGGGTTGCAGGGGGAAGCCGCCACCGAGCCCGCGCCAGGCCAGCGTGGAGATCAGGTCCACCGCGTCCTGCTTGGACACCGCACCGTCCATCTCCAGCCAGAACCGTGCGGTGACCTGGCTCGCGCCGGTGAGCGCGACGGCGAGCAGCCGGGCCCGGTCCCGATCCAGACCGGCGTCCGCCATGATCGTCTCGGTGATGGCGTCAACGCTCACCGAAGTGGCGCGTTCGATGGCCTGGCGGACCGCGGGCTCGCCACGCAGGTCGGACTCGAACACCATCCGATAAGCCTTGCCTTCATTGTCGACAAAGTCGAAGAACGCCCCCACGGCTGCGATCACCCGCTGCTTGTTGTCGGTCGTGGTGAGCAGTGCGGCGTTCACCCGTTCGCCGAGCTCGTCGACATGGCTCTCCAGCAGCGCGAGATAGAGCTCCAGCTTGCCGGGAAAATGTTGGTATAGAACGGGCTTGCTGACTCCGGCCCGTTCGGCGATCTCGTCCATGGCCGCCGCGTGGTAGCCGTTGGCGACGAACACGTCCTGTGCCGCGGCGAGCAGTTGGGCTCGTCGGGCGGTCCTCGGCAGCCGCGCGCCGCGCCCGGGCGTTCCGGTGTTCCGCTGGGCCGTCTCCGTCATGTCGCCTCCACCGGGACCTGAACATCGCCGACAACGGAACCTTACTCGCAGGTAGTGTCCTATTGGTGCATTCGGGCATTCTGAGGATATGACGGCGGCAGCAAAGGTGTTCCCACCGCGCGAGTCCCTGACGCGGGTGCCACTGTCCACCGCGGAGCTTCCTCCGCTGGATCTGAGCCGTCCGCCGTGGCCGGGAGAGCTGGTGGCATCCGGCGGCGTACGGGCCCACGTGCGGCGGATCCCGGGACCCGGGGAGGGCGCCTCGACCGCCGTCTACGTCCACGGTCTCGGCGGCTCGGCCACCAACTGGACGGACCTGGCCGCCCAGCTGGCCGGTCGGTTCGCCGGTATCGCCGTGGACCTTCCCGGGTTCGGCAGGTCCGCGCCGTCGGCGGGATACGACTTCAGTCTGGCTGCCCACGCCGCGACGGTCACCGCGTTCGTCGACGGTCTCGGCGTCGCCCCTGTGCACCTGTTCGGCCACTCCCTTGGCGGCACGATCGCGCTCGCGGTCGCCGCCGGCAGGCCCGATCTGGTGCGGTCGATGACGTTGATCTCGCCGGCCATGCCCGACTTGAGGCCGGATCTGCGTCGAATCGCCGATCGGCGGCTGCCGTTGACGTTCCTTCCGTTCGTCGGCGGTCGGATCAGAGCTCAGCTGGCCGCGCTGACCCCGAGGGAGCAGGCCGAGCAGATCCTCCGCCTGTGTTTCGTGCGACCGTGGCTCATCCCGGAACACCGGGTGCACGAGGGTGTGCAGGAGATCATCGAGCGGGACGGACTGCCCTACTACCGTTCCGCGCTGACCGCGACCGCGCTCGGGCTCATTCGGAGCTGGCTCGCGCCGCCGGCGAGGTCGCTGTGGCGGGTGGCGTCGACGGTGTCGGTGCCGACGCTGGTGGTGTGGGGTGCCCAGGACAGGGTGGTCAGCGTGCGCAAGGCGCCGAGGACCGCGCGGCTGTTGCCGCGTGGGAGACTGCTGGTGCTGCCGAGGACGGGTCACTGCGCGCAGATCGAACGGCCGGTCACGGTCGCACGCGCGGTGCTCGGCATGGTCGAGGCCGTCGACGGGCACCAATGGTGAATATTTCTCACGTCATCTCGGGCTGCGATATCGGCTCGTGATATGGCACCCTGGTCGCCGTGAGTCGGACGCCACGGAACAGGCGCGTAGACAGGGCAGACATGTACCGACCCGTGGTGACCCGTTCAGCCGCGCAAGAAAGGTACCGGCACGGCGAGCGGCGCAGCTCGGCGCAGCCGCTGACCGCCTCGTGGGAGCCCGAGCTCGCGGCCGCCGACTCCGACTGGCCACCCGGCAAGGGCGCGCGCCGGCCGCGGTCGTCCCGCGGCGGCAGGTACGGCCGTGAAACGACCACCGGCTACCGCTGGCGGGTGTACGCGCTGCCGGTGTTGATCGTGGCGACCGCACTCGTGGTGTTCAACGCGGTTCGCGGGCCGTCGAGCACGGTGGCGGCGAACTCGCCGACCACCACCGGCGAGCCGCCGGTGGCCACTGAGGGGGCCGTGCAGCCGGTCGATCCGACGTCCGGTACTGCCGTGCTGCCGCCGGGAGGTCCGTTCCCGCAGAGCGGCACCGGCACCTGGCACGGCGTCGACGGCGCCGGCCAGAAGGTCGGCACCGGCCCGAAGGTCTACCACTACGGGATCGCGGTGGAGGACGGTATCGACCCGGCCGTCTACGGTGGTGAGGACCTGTTCGCCAAGACCGTCGAGACCATCCTGTCCGATCCGCGCAGCTGGATTGGTGGTGGCGCCATCTCGCTGCAACGGGTGGGCCGCGACTACCCCCATCCCGACTTCATCGTCAGCCTGACCACGCCGAACACCGACCACCGGCCGGACATGTGCGGATTCCAGATCCAGTACGAGGCGTCGTGCTGGAACGCCCGTCAGGCCAGGGTGCTGATCAACATGGCGCGCTGGGTGCGCGGTGCGCTCGCGTTCAACGGCGACCTCGGGCTGTACCGCGAGTACGCCATCAACCACGAGGTCGGGCACGTGTTCAACAACAAGCACGTGCCGTGCGGCACCGACGGTGGGCTCGCGCCGGTGATGATGCAGCAGACCTTCGGTGTGTCCGACGACTACGTCTGGCAGCTCAACCAGGACGACCCTGCCAACAGCACGGCGGTGCCCAAGGACGGCAAGACGTGTCGCCCCAATGCCTGGCCCTACCCGCAGGGCGTGCCAGGGGCCCAGCACGACCAGTAGGCCCGCACGACCGGTGAGCCGACCGGTTACCGACGGTCGTCCAACCAGTGAGACGGCTGTATTCCGGGAAGGCACGGGGGCAACGTTGCGTTAGGTGTAAGGGGACAGACGCCCTTGCCTCGAGGAGGAGCAGATGCGGCTTCCGCCACTCGTTGAGCCGGCCGACGAACTGACGAAGGAAGAGGTCGCCCGCTACAGCCGTCACCTGATCATTCCCGATGTCGGGATGGCCGGGCAGAAGCGCCTGAAGAATGCCAAGGTGCTCGTTGTCGGCGCCGGCGGGCTGGGCAGTCCGGCGCTGCTCTACCTCGCCGCGGCGGGAGTCGGCACGCTGGGAGTGGTCGAGTTCGACGTGGTGGACGAGTCGAACCTGCAGCGACAGGTGTTGCACGGGCAATCCGACATCGGGCGGCCCAAGGCGGAGTCCGCACGGGACGCCATCGCCGAGATCAACCCGTTCGTCAAGGTCAACCTGCATCAGGTCCGGCTGGATTCGTCCAACGTCCTCGACGTGTTCGCCGGTTACGATCTGATTCTCGACGGCACCGACAACTTCGCAACCCGATACCTGGTCAACGACGCCTGCGTGCTGCTGGGCAAGCCGTACGTGTGGGGCTCGATCTTCAGGTTCGAGGGACAGGCCAGCGTGTTCTGGGCACAGGCACCGGGCGGGCAGGGGCTGCAGTACCGGGATCTGTACCCCGAGCCGCCGCCGCCGGGCATGGTTCCTTCCTGCGCCGAGGGCGGTGTGCTCGGTGTGCTGTGCGCCTCCATCGGTTCGATCATGGTCACCGAGGCGATCAAACTGATCACCGGCATCGGCGAGACACTGCTCGGCCGGTTGATGGTGTACGACGCGCTGGAGATGACCTACCGGACCGTCAGGATCCGTAAGGATCCCACGGCGGCGCCGATCACCGAGCTCATCGATTACGAGGCGTTCTGCGGTGTCGTCTCCGACGACGCGCGCTTGGCCGCCAGCGGACACACGATCACTCCGCTCGAGCTCAAGCAGAAGATCGACGCCGGCGAGGACTTCGTGCTGGTCGACGTGAGAGAGCCGCACGAGTACGAGATCGTCAAGATTCCCGGTTCGGTGTTGATCCCGAAGGACCGGATCCTTTCCGGTGAGGCACTGTCGGAACTGCCCCAGGACAAGTCGCTTGTGCTGCACTGCAAGTCCGGTGCCCGTTCGGCCGAGGCGCTCGCGGTGTTGCACCAGGCCGGTTTCTCCGACGCGGTCCACGTCGGCGGCGGCGTGCTCGCGTGGGCACGGGAGG
>JAFAZC010000071.1 GCA_019239965.1 Kutzneria sp.
ACGGGCGATGGACCTGATTGGCATCCCCTCAGCCCGGTGAAGACGGCGGATCTCCGCCCAGTCCTCCACGTTGAGCACTCCCTACTGTCGCCGGGCGGGTCCGTTTTCACCCGTCGACAGTGGTCACCGTTTCACGCGACGCCGACAGTATCGAGCAATACCGGTTCCACGCGGGGGCAAGCCGAGGCAAAGTACTCCAGCCTCGGCCTCCGCCGATAACCAGCAAACGCCTCGATCAGTGCACCAATATCGGTCGGTGTTGGCTCGGCGCCATCGTCAGGAACCGCATAGTTCCGATAGGGGCCAGCGTCGTCGGTATCAAGCAGCAGGACGAACTGCCGCACTCGAGGCGACTGGCCTCCTGCGAGCGCGCGCAGATACGCGTGCACGTCGGACTCGAACGTTTCGAACACAGGACGTCAGATCCTTCTTCAGGTAGGAACTGGGGACACGGCAGACCGCCGCTACACGTCCAAGCCGATCACCGGGAAACGTCCACCCGGCCAGCGGTGCACAGCGGCCCATACGAGGTCGCCGGCATTGGCCTCACCCTTCCTGGGTACGACTCACAATCGCCGCGAACCTAACCATCGACGCGAACTCGGTCAACCGAATATCAGTTGGTCACCCGTCGCCGGTCGAGGCCGAACAGGGCCGGGCCTCCACCGAATGCGGCTGTCAGGCTGCATCCCGGACGTCGTAACGTGACACAACAGGTTGCGGAAGGGGCCAAGGATGGCGACGTGGCACGACCTGGTCAGGTTCATCGAACAGAAGTACGACGTCATCCTGCGGCAGCCTGACGAGGTCAGAGTTCGCATCCATTTCGGCGGCGCCGACGTCGACGAGGGTGAACGGACCCAGATCACCGTGATAGCCAGAGAGAATGTCGGCGGCGAGGAATGGGCGCAGATCGCCACCCCGTTCGCGCGGACGGACGACGTCGACCTGGCAGCGGTGCTGAACGAGATCGGTGGGACCACCATCGTAGGTGGTGTGGTCATCATGGGCGACCACGTGGTGCTCCGGCACTCCCTACCGTTGATCAACCTGGACATCAACGAGTTCGTCGAGCCGCTCGAACTGGTCACCGGCTCCGCGGAACTGTTGGAGGAGCTGTTCGTCGGCAGCGACGACTATTGAATGATGGTGGCAGTCACCGATGGAGGTTGTCGCAGAGGTGCTGGGCACCGTCGGTGATCGTGGCAGATCCGGGGAGGTACGGCCGTGGCAGGGAATCTGAACGTGTCCATTGTGGATTACTCAGCCGGCGAACCAGGTGCGGGACCATATGGCATCGTCGCGGGGCCGGACGGAGCGCTGTGGTACACCCAGGTGCACCACGGCCGGATCGGACGGATGAGCCTGAGCGGAGAACACACGGCGTATCAGCTCGAGCCATCCTCGGGGTCCCCCTCGCTGATGGCGGTGGGGCCGGACAGGGCGTTGTGGTTCACCGAGTCCCAGGGCCACCGGATCGGCCGCATCACCATGGATGGCTTCATCAGCAGTTTCGACGTTCCCACACCCGAGGCAGGACCGTACGGTATTGCGGCAGGACCAGACGGGGCGCTGTGGTTCACCGAGATGAACGCCGACCGAATCGGTCGGATCTCCGTCGATGGCACGATCAGGGAGTTCACCCTTCCTTCGGCCGGCGGCTTCCCGTCTGTGATCACTGAAGGTCCCGATGGTGCGTTGTGGTTCTCGATGAATCAGGCGAACGCGATCGGGCGGATCACCACCGATGGTGCCGTCACCGTGTTTTCCCTACCGACGGCCGGCGCGGGCCCTGTCGGCATTTGTCGGGGCGGCGACGGCGCGCTGTGGTTCGTTGAGATCGGCGCCGGCCAGATCGGCCGTATCACCACGGACGGCCGGATCACGGAATTCCCGTTGCCGGATCCAACCGCGCGCCCACATGCGATCACCGCCGGTACCGACGGCTGCTGCTGGTTCACTGAATGGGGCTCCAGCTGCGTGGGCCGAGTCAGTTGGGACGGTGGCATCGAACGCTTCGCCTTGCCGACGCCTGCCTCAGAACCGCACGGCATCACTGTCGGACCCGACAACACGTTGTGGATCGCTCTGGAGATCGGGTCAATCGCTCGTGTGACTCACAGCAAATGACGTAGTGAGAGTTGGCGGAATACCACACCGAACCCGGCCGTTGATTATTGTCATGCCCATTGAGATCGGTGTCATGTTGCCGACGTCCACGCCCGACCCGACACAGCCGATTCTGGGCGACGTCCGGGCGAGTGCGCGGTTCGCCGAGGAAGTCGGACTCGACTCGATCTGGTCCACCGACCACGTGGTGGCGAGTGCTCCGATACTGGAGAGCACGGTTGTTGTGGCCACCGCGTCGGCGGTGACCAATCGCATCACGGTGGGTTTCAGCGTGCTGCTGCTTGCACTGCGGCCGCTCATGTGGGCGGCGAAGCAAGTGAGCACGCTGCAGCACGTGTCAGGCGATCGGCTGATTCTGGGGATCGGCACCGGTAATCCGGCGCATGGCGACATCGGGTGGCGTGCGGCGGGCATGTCCTATGGGGACCGGGGGTCGAGCACCGACGCGGCGTTGCGGCTACTGCCAGGCCTGGTCACCGGCCGGCGGACCGTGCTCGACAACGGTGTCGAAGTAGCGCTCGCCCCCGGTGCCGCGATGCCGCCCATAGTGGTGGCAGGCAACGGGACGGCGGCGTTGCGCCGCGCGGCCACCTACGGTGACGGCTGGGCCTCCGTCGGCCTACCGCTCGAGAGAATCGCCGCGGGCGTCGCGGAAATTGGCCGGCTCGCGGCCGAGCAGGGTCGTCAAGCCCTCAGGGCGACAGTCGTTGGGCCCGTTCTGGGTTCCGATCCGCAGCAGGTCGCCGCGCGGCTGTCGGCGTATGAGGCAGCCGGAGCCGAGCGCGTGATCTTTGCGCCGACTGGTGCCGACTGGCGGCATGACTACGAATTCGCGGCAAAGGCACGCGCCGCGTACACCTAGTCCGGCCGGCATTCAGACATTCGCCGCAGACGCCGTATCCGAGGTTCCTCACACTCGTGTTCATATCGAGGTACTCCGAAACAGCGGTAGCGGCCTGTAGCCTGGGCCGGTGGCGAAAGCTGTGATCGCACCGGATCCCGACCTGGTCCGCGCGTTGCGCGCACTGGCGAACCCGATACGACTCCAGCTGCTCTCGTGGCTGCGTGAGCCTGAACGTCACTTCCCGCTGGAGGGCGCGATCGCCGACCCGGCCGAGGTAGGGGTGTGCGTCAGCCACATCCAGACCAAGGCCGGGCTCGCCCAGTCGACAGTGTCAGCATACCTAGCTGAACTGCAGCGAGCAGGTCTGGTTCAGGCGACGCGAGTGGGTAAATGGACCCATTACAAGCGTGATGAGCGGCGGATCGCCCAGATCGTTGCCGCGCTTGGGCGGACGCTCTAGGCACACCGCCTCAGGGGGACAACCGAAATGATTGCGATCATATCGTCATTCTGCGATGCTTCGATACGTCTGGTCGACTGCTTGGACGGGAGGATGCCCGATGAACGGCATTGCTGGCCTGAATCTCGGGACGTTCGGGGTCTGGACCTTTGACTTCGAGGGTCAGCCTGCCGCGCAGATGCGGGAGTCGATCCAGGAGCTCGAGGAACAGGGATGGCGGGCGTTCTGGATTCCTGAACTCACCGGACGCGAAGCGCTCACGCACGCCGGCTACCTACTGTCTTGTACCAAGAAGATGCACATCATCAACGGCATCGCACAGATCTGGTCACGCGAGGCTCGGTCGACGTACGGCGCCAGTCTCCTCCTGGCCGACGCCTATCCCAACCGACACGTGCTTGGTCTGGGATTCGGTGGTGGGCGGCCGGGAACCAAACCCCTTGCGGCCATGATCGACTACCTCGACGAGATAGATGCACTCGAAACGTCCAATCCCGCACCGAGGGCGTCCATGCACCGCATACTGGCCGCATACGGTCCAAAGATGCTCGAACTGGCGCGCGATCGTTCCGACGGCGCCCACACCTACCACGTCAACGTGGCGCATACTGCGCAGGCTCGGGAGATCCTTGGGCCAGAAGCGTTTCTGGGGGTCGAGCACGCTGTGCTGTTCGAGTCCGATCCCGACAGGGCCCGTGCGGCTGCTCGCGAGCATCTGCACGTCTACCTCACCACCAAGTACAACATCGCGAAATTCCGCCGGCTGGGCTACTCGGAGGACGACATCGCACGCGGCAGCGACCGCATCGTCGACGACCTTGTGTTCTGGGGCGATCTGGACACCATCATCGAGAAGCTCCGCGCCCACATCGCGGCCGGTGCCGACCATGTCGGCGTGCAGGTGATCGGGATCGAACCGGGCCAGTCGGCGATGCCTTACTGGCGCATGCTCGGCGACGCGCTCCTGCCCCGGGGTGTCAGCGCCTGAACCGTCGTCAAGACGGCGTCACGGTGGACGGAAGCAGCCCGTCGACGATCGCATGAAGGCCGTGCTGATAGGTATCGCGGGCGGTCAAGCTGGGCCACCGGTCCGCGAGTGCGGCTAGGTGGGGCAGCTCGGACTTATCCAGCCCGAGCAGGACGGCGTCGCGGTAGACAGGCCGGCTGGACTCGGCACGGCGGTGGGCGGCGGTGGCACGAACAAGGATCTCGCCGACGGTGTAGTACCAGACGCTGCGGTACAACACGACGGCCTGCTCGGGAGTGCAACCGGAGTCGATCGCGCCGGCCACGATCGCTTCGACCATCCACAGCGACGATGTGCCGACGAGATCATCCGCGGTGAGGACCTCGGTTATCCACGGCCGGGCTGCCAGCGAGTCGTGCATGACCGTCGAGGCGGTGATGATGCGCTCATGAGGATCGCGGGGTAGCCGCGCACGTGGTATCTGGTCGGCATAGTCGTTGAGCAGCTGCCGCAGCAGGTCTTCCTTGTCTCGCACGTGGTGATACAGCGTGGTGGGAGCCACACCTATCTCCGCGGCCAACCGGCGCACGGTCAGCATCTGCCAGCCATCCCGGTCGATGAGCCGACGCGCCGCGTCCATGATCTGCGTGCGCGAGGTCCGGGGCGGACGTCCGGTGGGGCCGCGGGTCGGCACTGGCGGTGGCATCGCGTCATCATCCCCGATCACCTGACATCGAGTGGTCCCTCGACAGGGATCGCCTGCCGGTGCTACTTTTCGAACATGTTCCTAAATTAGGTCGGGTATCTCGAACCGGCAGGCGACGACCTCAGGAGGTTCCTGATGTATCTGATTACCGGGGCGACCGGTCACGTCGGACGCGAGCTGGTCGAACAACTCCTGGCCGTGGGTGCCGACGTGCGCGCCGTGAGCCGCCGCCCGCCAGCGGCTCACCTGTCTGATCGAGTCGACGTGGTGCCCACCGCGGACAGTGCCCCTGCCCTGCGAGGAGTCTCGGCGGTGTTTCTCAACGCCACCGCCATCGGACTGTTCACCGATGTCGGCACGGCAAAAGATCGGCTCCAGACATTCCTCGGTCAAGCCGCTTCACACGGCGTCCACAGGATCGTGCTGCTGTCCAGCTCGTCCGTGCTCGACGACACGAATCCGGTCGGCAGGCACCACCGCGAGCTGGAGCGACAGGTGCAGCATCGCGGTCTGGAGTGGATCCTTCTGCGTCCCGGAATATTCAACTGCAACACACTCGACTGGGCGGAGGACATCCGCTCGCGGGGCGTGGTGTGTGCACCGTTCGGCAGCGCGCGCATGGCCCCCGTCGACGAACGGGACATCGCCGCCGTTGCCGCCCAGGCACTGCTGTGCGACAGCACGCACAGGCTGGTGGGCTCCGCGCCGGTACTCAGCGGCCCGGAGGTCCTCACACCCGCGGACCAGGCACGGATCATTAGCAAAGCGATTGGCGTGTCACTGCGATTCGAGGAACTGGCGCCCGAGAAGGCGCACCGCGCGCTGGTCGAGGCAGGTGCACCGCTGTGGGCAGCCGACGGTCTGCTGCGCTACTACGCGAAGGCGGTAACACATCCGGTGGCGATTTCGCCCGCCGTGGCGCAGATAACGGGCACGCCGCCTCGGACGTTCGCGAACTGGGTCATGGACCGAGCAGCCGCCTTCCGTCGTCCGACACGTACTCGGCCGGCGGGATCGACGGCTACCCCAACCGCACCGTGAGCGATCGGCGGGGCAAGCATCCCAGTGTTAGCAACACCATCAGCGGCACACCGTAGAAGGTCGCGATCACCAACGCTGTGGGTGCGGTCTGGGCAAAGGAACCAGGCACTGCCAGCAGCACTTTCGCCAGCAGCGTGGTCACAACGGGTAGCAGGAGCACCAGTGCGGCACGCCGCCCAACACGTGACTGGACACCACAGGAAGCCACCACGCCACCGACAAGCACTGCCATCTGCAGCCACTGCGCTGCCTGCACGTGGCTGCCGACAGTTCCGATGACCACCACCGCGACGACCGTCACGACCATCATGGCGATCGCGCGTTGGCCCACCAGCCTCCGTCCGTGCGACGGCCCCGAGGACGATGCCAGCGCGATCGTCGTCACCAGCCCCAGGAGGACCCATCCGGCGTCCCGGTCATTCCACCAGTGCTGGAAGGGGGCCAGGACCGCGAGGAGCCCGAACCCGGCCGTGCCCAGGCCCGCACCCACCGCGGCGGCGCGGCGGAATCCGCGCAGGCCCAGCACGGCAACGGCCAACCAGACAGCCCATACCGGCGCATCGGGAAACTGCTGCTGCCATGACATGTCCGACAGTGCGCCCGCCCGCACCCACCAGCCCAGCTCGTGCAGTCCGGTTGTGGCGCCGGCGATCAGTGTCATCGGTGCCAGCAGACTCACGATCGCCATCACGTCCCGGGAGTCGACGCCGCCATCGGCCGCGGTCAACCACCTCAGGTGCAGCCGCGCCGCTCCCCACAGCAGGTCGGCGGACTCTCGCCAGCCCGGCCGGCGCCGGTCGCCGGCACCGGCCATCAGGACCCCGAGCATCTCCTCGCCGTTGCGTTCACGATGGCCGCGCGGATACCAGTCCAGTAGCCGCCGGTAGCGCCGTTCCAGCTCACTCACGCCGTTCCTCCCGCCAATCGGGCTTGCAGTCGCCGCTGCGCCATGTGGGCGTGTGCCCGCAATCTCGCCACTTCGGCCTCCAGCCTGGCCGCCCCCTTGTCGGTCAACCGGTAGTAGCGGCGGAGCCTGCCGGCCACAACCTCTTCCCTGTCCACGGCAACCCAGCCGTCGGCGCCCAGCCGCTCGAGCGCGGCATACAGGGTGCCGGCACGCAGCGTGACCCGGCCATCGGAGATCTCCTCGACGTCACGCAGGATCCCGTAACCGTGCTGGGCGCGGGCGGCCAACGCCGTGAGGATCAGGAAGGTCGGCTCCCGCAGCGGTCCGATAGTCACGGTAACTGTATATACCGACTATCGGAGTATTGCAAGCGGCTCGGTTTCAGCGATCGGATAAGTTGGCCCGAATGACCACTCTTCCCACGCTTGTCGTCGTCAGCGGTCCCCCGGCGACCGGCAAGACCACACTGGCGCACGCGATCGCACAGGCGGTGGGGTGCCCCGCGATCTGCCGGGATGAGATCAAGGAGGGCATGGCGCACGCAACCCCAGGATTCGTCGGAGCTCCGGGTGACCAGCTGACCGTGCGGACACTGCCGACGTTCTTTGGCGTGCTAGAGCTACTGCTGCGGGCCGGGGTGACGACGGTCGCGGAGGCAGCCTTCCAGGATCGTTTGTGGCGGACGGGATTGGCTCCACTGCGGAGCATCGCGCGGATCCGCATCGTGCACTGCGCTGTTGACGCGGGCGTCGCCCTGCAACGTATGCGCCGGCGCTGCCAGGAGAACCCACTGCGTCGGGCGCACGCGGACCCCGTGCTGGGCGATGCGGCGGCGCACGCACTGAGCCACAACACGTTCCATCGAGTCCGCATGGATGCCCCCTGGATCCAGGTTGACACCACGGACGGCTACGACCCCGAGCTCGACGAGGTCGTGGCGTTCGTCAATGACCGGGACTGACACACCGGCCACCGCGTAGCCGGACAACCTGGTCGGATCGCCAGTGCCGGGTGGCCGCGCGACACGGATCCCGCGTCGGGCAGGATCACCGGAATGAGCACACATCCCGCCGCATTAGTCCCACAGCGGTTGTTTGACGACGACGCGGCCGAAAGCCGGTGGCGTGCACGGTTCACCGCCAGCCGAGTCTCCCTGCCCAGCTGGGCACGCAACGCCCCCCAACGCTGCCTGTATACGTCCAACGCCAGCGGTGTCTGGGAAATCTACGCTTGGGACCGTTCGACGGACACCCATCGACAGGTGACCGACCGCCCCAACGGCACGTCGCACGCCACGATCAGCCCGGACGGCGAGCGGATCTGGTGGTTCGACGACACCGATGGCGACGAGTTCGGCGGCTGGGTGGTCGAACCATTCGGCGGTCGGCCGAGGGGAACGGAACCAGTGTCCGCTGTACTCGGGGTCGACGACGGCTACCCCGCCGGCCTCGACATGGGATCGACGGTCATCGCGGTCGGCGCCACCACGGACGACGGCACGACGATCTGGGTCGCACGCGGAGGTGACGCCGCCGAAGCCGTCTACGCGAGCGAGCACGACGCTGGTGTCGCGGCGCTGTCGCGGGACGAACGGCTGCTGGCGTTGTCGCACTCCGAACACGGTGACAGTCGGCATCCAGCCTTGCGCGTGCTGTCGGTACACGACGGCCAGACGACGGCCGAGAAATGGGACGGTGTGGGCAGGGGACTGCAGGGCATCGGGTTCAGCCCGGTGCCCGGTGACCCAAGACTGCTCGTGCTCCACGAACGCCGGGGCCGTGACGAATTGCTGATCTGGGATGTCGAAGCCGACGTTGAGACCGAGATCGTGCTCGGCCTCCCGGGAGACGTGACCGCCGACTGGTATCCCGACGGCAGTGCCCTGCTCGTGGCGCACACCCACCAGGCACGCGACACCCTGCACCGCTACGACATCAGCACCGGCCTTTTGTCTACTCTGGACATCCCGCGGGGAACCATCGGCTCCGCCGGCGCCCGACCGGACGGCACCGTGGAGTACTCCTGGTCGTCGGCCTCCCACCCGTCCGTAGTGCGTTCGCTGCGCCCCGACGGCACAGACAGCGTGCTGTTGGCGCCTCCGGGGAAGGTCTCCCCTGGCTCGACGGCACTGAGCGACGTGTTCGTGCCGATCGGCGCTCAGGCGGACGACAGCAGGGTGCACGCGCTCTTCGCCCGACCCGAAGCCGGTCCCGACGGGCCGCTGCCGACCGTCTTCGCCGTCCACGGCGGACCGCACGCCGCCGACGAGGACCGGTTCTCACCGTACCGAGCCGTCTGGCTGGACGCCGGCTTCGCCGTGGTGCACGTGAACTACCGCGGTTCCAACGGTTACGGGTCGGCGTGGCGGGACGCCATCGAGGGCCGGCCAGGACTCACCGAACTCGAGGACATCGCGGCCGTGCACGACTGGGCCGTACGCAGTGGCCTGGCCGACCCGGCGCGCTGTGTGATCAACGGCGCGTCGTGGGGAGGCTATCTTGCCCTGCTTGCGCTCGGCGTGCAGCCGCGGCGGTGGGCCGTTGGGGTCGCGAGCGTTCCGGTGGCCGACTATGTCGCCGCGTACGCCGACGAGATGGAGCCGCTGCGAGCCTTCGACCGAGCATTGTTCGGCGGATCGCCCGAGGAGTTGCCCGAGTTGTACCGGGAATGCTCGCCACTGAGCTACGTCGACAGGGTCGCGTCGCCAGTGATCGTGCTGGCCGGGGAGAACGACCCGCGCTGCCCGATCCGGCAGATCGACAACTATCTCGACCGGCTCGCGGAGCACGACGTGCCCTACGAGGTGTACCGGTACGACGCAGGCCACGGTTCTCTCGTCGTCGCCGAGACGATCAAGCAGACGGCGATCGAGGTGAGCTTCGCCCGCAGGGTCCTCGGCCTCGAGTGATACCGAACGCCGCCCGGTCGGTGGTTGCGGTCAGACCCTCGCCTCGAGGGCCACTTCGATGTTGCCCCTCGTCGCGTTGGAATAGGGGCATACCTCGTGCGCCGCGACCACCAACTGGTCCGCCTTGCCCTGCTCAACGCCGGGCAGGTGCGCCGAGAGCGCGACGGCGAGCTGGTAGCCACCGCCGTCCTTGGGCAGCAGGCTGACCTTGGCGGTGATCGAGGTCTCCGTGAGCCGAACCGACTGCTGGCGTGCGACCAGCTGCAGGGCACTGTGGAAGCATGCCGCGTACCCCGCGGCGAACAGCTGCTCCGGATTCGTCTTGTCACCGCCCGGGCCACCGAGCTCCTTGGGCACGGCCAACTGCTCGTCGATCACTCCATCCGAGGAGCGGACCTCGCCATCGCGGCCGGCTCCTACGGCAATGGCTTCGGCTGTGTACAGCGCGGACATGCGTGTTTCTCCCCCTCGATCCTAGGTACGGCGATCGCTGGCGCGGCCGCGCTCCGTCATGCGTGACAAAACTATCGTACTGGGGGTATCCGCAGGGCGAACTCGGTCACCTGCCTGCCCACTGTCCGAAGTGTCCGCATGACGTGCTCGTCGGAGCAGCGCCCCTCGGCGTCGAAGCTGACCTCTGCGGTGTTCACAGCCGACCCCAGTGGAGTCGGCCAGCCGCGCAGGGCGTGCACGATCGCCCGCAGCGCACCGAGCGCGTTGACCGAGGCCTGCCAACCGAGCGCGGTCGTCACGCAGCCCACGGCTCGTCCGTCGAGATAGGGACGGACGTCCGAGCGCAGATCCTCCGCGTAGTCGAGGGCGTTCTTCACGAGCCCGGACAGCGACCCGTGGTAACCGGGCGAGACCAGCACCACTCCGTCGGCCTCACGGAGCAAGTCGACAAGGCGTTTGGCCGCCTCACTGCGCTCCGGTGTCGCGGGATCGTAGAACGGCAACAGCAAATCGGTACCGGTCAGCGCGGTGACCGTGGCTCCGGCCTCTTCGGCTCCCCGCAATACGATTCGCAGCGCGCGTCCGGACTGCGAGTCGGTGCGCAGCGACCCCCCAATCCCCACCACTGTGACGGTCACAACCGCTGATCCTGCCATCGAGGAGGGACAATGGTGTCGTGAACGGCACGCTGATTTTCGATGGTAAATGCGGGATGTGCACCCGCAGCCGCGATCTCGTCGTCCGGATGGATCGGCACGGCCGGGTGGCAGCGGTTCCACTGCAGCGGCCCGGCACCGCCGAATGGCTCGGAGTGACACCGCAAGCCCTTGCCGAGTCGGCGTGGTGGTTGGACGCTTCCGGCGAGCTCTACCGAGGCGCCGAGGCCGTGAACGCCACGCTGTCGGCCGCGATCGGCAGCCGCCTGCCGCTGATGGTCTACCGCCTGCCCGGCATCCGCCAGATACAAGACGCGGTCTACCGCTGGGTGTCGACACACCGGCACCGACTTCCAGGCACGACTCCGTACTGCCGATCCCATCCGACGGAATGCTGACTCGCTCACGGAACAACCGTAAAGCCTGCGGTTATCTGGAGGTCAACCTCGGAGTAGCCTACTCTCGGTAAGTTCGGCGAGCTGGAGGAAGCGGATGGCGACACTGGTCGATTCTGTTACGCGGAAATGGCAAGCCAAGGCCGTGCGCGGTGTGTTCACCCTGCCACTCCGTGTGCGGCGGCTGCTGGCGGGACGGCCTATTCGGCTAGACGGCCAGGAGTTGGACGTCGACGCGCAACTGATGCTCAAGCTGCACAAGCTCGAGGGCCCAAGACCGCTGGCCGGTAGCGATCCGGCCCAGGTGCGGGCCGAGTTCGCCGCGAGAAGCACCCTGGTCTCGGGCACACCCATCCAACCCGTCGACGCTCGTGACCTGACCATCCCGGGACCGGCAGGTCCGATAGCCGCGCGGCTGTACCGACCGAGCCAGCTGCCAGCCGGCTCGCCGCTGCTGATCTACTTCCACGGCGGCGGCTTCGTGATCGGTACCCTCGACAGCCACGACAACCTGTGCCGTTTCCTCGCCAAGCACGCCGGCGTGCGAGTGCTTTCAGTCGACTACCGGCTAGCTCCCTAGCATCCGTTCCCCGCGGCGGTCGAGGACGCGGCGGCGGCCTTCAAATATGCAGTCGCCGAGGCTGACACCCTGCGGATCGACCCGAAGATGATCGCTCTCGGCGGGGACAGCGCCGGCGCGAACCTCGCCATCGTCACCGCCGCGCAGATCACCAGCGGCACCCGGCCGATTTTCCTGTTGGCCTTCTACCCGACCGTCGACGCCACGAGCAGGCTGCCGTCCCGTGCGATGTTCGGCGACGAATTCCTGCTGACCGCGGACGACATGGACTGGTTCCTCGGACACTATGCACCGGACGTCGACAGCCGCACTGACCCGCGGATGTCGCCGCTGCTCGCCGAGGATCTCGGTGGCCTTCCGCCGATGTACCTCGCGACGGCGGGCTTCGACCCGCTGCGGGATGAAGGGGAGCTGTTCGCGAAACGGGTCGCTGAAGCCGGCGTCCCGGTCGTGCTGCGCCGCCACGAGAGTCTGATCCATGCCTATGCCAGCATGCTGGGCATCGGCCAGGGTTTCCGGGACGCGGTGTTCGAGGCGGCGGGCGCGCTGCGGGCCGGGCTGGCCATCGGCCGCAACGGCCGGCCCCGGCGCAAAGTGGTCGACCCGGCGGAACTGCACGACTATCCGGCCGGCAACTGGCTCACCTGACGAGGCATCCGAAGGGGCGCCCCCGGAAATTGACTTGTCTGCCGACCCGAAGGGGGAGTCCCATCGGCAGGTGACCCTGACGTCCTACCGCGAACTGGTGATGCTGCCCCGGATGCGCCCGCTGATGGCAGTGCTCCTGTTCGCCCGGCTCCCTGGTGCTGCCGCCGGTGTCGTGCTGACCCTGCATGTCGTGCTTGGTCTTGGTCTTGGCTACGCGGCCGCCGGCGCGGTCGCGGCCTCGGTGACGATCGGGATGGCCATCGGCGGACCGGTGCTCGGCAGGATCGTCGACCGGCACGGACTGCGTCGCATGGTGGCTGTCGCACTCTGCGGCGAGACGGTGTTCTGGTCCACCTCCCCCTGGCTTCCGTATGTGGCTCTTGTCGTGCTGGCGTTCGCCGCCGGCACCATGACGTTGCCGGTGACCTCCGTGTCACGACAGGTACTCGCGGCGCTCGTGCCCCGCTCGCGGCACAGGACGGCGTTCTCGCTGGATTCCGTGTTCACCGAGATCACCTTCATGGTCGGTCCCGCGCTCGGTGTCCTCGTCGCGACGGGAGTGTCGACGGCGGCCGCCATGGTGGCGGTCGGTGCGGCCACCGTGCTCGGCGGCCTCGGCCTCTACGCGGTCAACCCACCGGTGCGCTCCGCGGACGCCAAACCGGCGGAACACGGCCCGCGAGACTCCTTGCTCGGCAAGCCCATGGTCGCGGTGCTCCTCGTGTCAACGGCCACGGTTCTCGTACTGTCCGGTTCGGACATGGCGATCGTGGCGACGCTGCGCCAGGCCGGACAGATACAGATGTCGGGACTTGTCCTGACCCTGTGGTCGCTGGCGTCGGCCGTGGGCGGGATCGTGTACGGCGCCCTGCGCCGGCCGGTTCCCCTGCTTGTCCTCATCGGCCTCATGGGACTCGTCACGCTGCCGATCGGACTCGCCGGCCAGTGGTGGACACTGTGCCTGCTGCTGGTTCCCGGCGGCCTGCTGTGCGCGCCCACCATCGCGGCGGCCTCCAGCATGGTGACCCGCCTTTCTCCGGAATCGGCACGCGGCGAGGCCATGGGCTTCTACCAGTCCGCGCTCACCGTCGGAGCCGCGCTGGGCGCCCCCCTGGTGGGCGCCGTCGTGGACCGCACGACAGCGGCTTGGGGATTCTCGGCCGCCGGCGTTGCCGGCCTGCTGGCCACCGGTTTCGCATGGGTTCTCGGCGGCCGGAAGTTGACCGTGGACACGGACGAGGCGGCCACCAGCACGTGAGCCGTCTTCCGGCAGGCGCGCAGCTACTCCCACAGGTCGCGCAGTGCCTCGTGGATCCGTTCCAGCACCGGTCGTGCCCTGGCCATCCTGCGGCTGGCCACTTCGTCGGGACCGATCGTGTGCGTCGGCGTGATCAGCTCGGCGGCGCGGGCCAGCGAATCGATCTCGCCCAGTGCCCGCCAACCCAACAGGGCGGCACCGACGCCGGACCCCTCCGCGCTGTCGACGAACTCTAGATCGTGCCCCAGCGCCGTGGCGATCACCGTCGCCCACAGCGGCCCCCGGAACGCGCCCCCGGTCACCCGGATCGTGTCCACCACGCCGCCGGCGTTCACCACGGCGTCGCGGACCAGCGCCAACTGCTGCCCGACCCCTTCGACGAGCGCCCTGGTGATCGCGGCCCGCCCGTGTTCCCTGCGCAGTCCGAGCAGGACCGCCCGTGGATCAGGGTCCCACCAGGGCGCCCGCTCCCCAAGCAGGTATGGCAGGGCCACCAGACCGCCGGTGTCCGCCGGTTCGCGTTCCGCCTCGGCGAGCAGGGCGGCGACGTCGGTGTCGAACAGCTCGGACGCCCACTGTGCCACTACACCGCCGTTGCTGAGCGCTCCACCCAGCACCCACAGGCCGTCGGCGAGCGCGTAGCAGAAGACCCGCCCCTGATCGTCGACGTCGGGCTGCTCCCTGCTCACCCGTAGCGCCGCACTCGTGCCCAACGACAACGCGGCCATGCCGGGCAGCACCGCCCCCACACCCAGGTTCGCCAACGGGCCGTCCCCACCACCGGCCACCACCGGCAGACCGGTAGGCAGGCCACCGATGGGATCGCGCAGATCGAGCACGTCGGTCGGCGCGAGCAGCTCGGGCAGCCGGCCGGCGTCGATTCCGGCCAGCCGCAGGGCAGGTTCGTACCAACTCAGTGTCCGCATGTCCAGCAAACCGGTGCCCGCCGCGTTCGAGTGCTCCGTGACCAGCCGCCCGGTGAGCCGGCTGAGCACGAAGTCCTTGATGCCCACCCAGTGGGCGGCCCTTCGGTGCAGCTCGGGTTCGTGTTCGGCGAACCACATCAGTTTGGCGAGCGGGAACGAGGGGTGGACCGGCGTTCCAGTGGCCGCGTGCAACTGGGGTCCGTGGTCGGCCCGCAACCGCCTGACAAGGTCAGCTGCCCGATTGTCCGCCCAGCTCAGCGCCGGGGTCAGCGGGCTGCCGTCCGCGTCGAGGGCGAGCAGGGTGTGCATGGCCGAACTGAACGACAGGCCGCGGATCGGCCCGTCGATCCGCTCCACACAGTCGCCAACGGCCCGGGTGACAGCGTCCAACACCTCGAGCGGGTCCTGCACCGCCGTACCGTGTTGGCCGGTACGCAACGGGTAGCCGCGATCGGTGACGGCGACAACGCGGCCGTCCACTCGAGTGGCCACCACCTTGGTCGCCGTCGTGCCCAAATCGACGCCGAGGACGACGGCGCCCATCAGAGGAACTCGGGAGCCAGCGTCTCCGCGATCTCGTAGGTGTTCAATGCCGCTCCCTTGCGCAGGTTGTCACCGCAGACGAAGAAGTCCAGGGTGTTCGGGAAATCCAGCGCTTGGCGGATCCTGCCGACATAGGTCGGGTCCGTGCCGACGACGTCGGCGGGAGTGGGAAACACCCCGGTCTCGGGGTCGTCCATCGTCACAACGGAGGGCTGCTCGGAGAGCACCTTGCGGGCCCGCTCAACGGTGACCTCGCGGTCGAACACCGCATGCACCGCCACCGAATGCGTGGTGACAACGGGCACGCGGACGCAGGTCGCCGACACCTTCAACCCGGGAAGGCCGAGAATCTTGCGGGACTCGTTGCGGACCTTGAGCTCCTCCGAGGACCATCCGTCCGCCTTGAGCGATCCCGCCCACGGAACCACGTTCAGTGCCACTGGCGCTGGAAACGGCGAGGTCTGCTGGTCCAAGCCCGCCTCGGCCAGCGCGGCACGCACATCACCGCCCCGCACTCCCAACCGTCGTCCCGCCACCGCGGTCAACTCGGCATACAGCTGCTCGGCACCGGCGGCACCCGCACCCGACACCGCCTGGTACGAGGCGGCAACCAGCTCCGCCAAGCCGAACTCGCGGTGCAGTGCACCCAACACGGTCATCATCGACAGCGTCGTGCAGTTCGGATTGGCGATGATTCCGCGCGGCCGGTGCGCGATCCGCTCCGCATTGACCTCCGGGACGACAAGCGGAACGTCGGGATCCATCCTGAACGCGCCGGAGTTGTCCACCGCCACCGCGCCCCGTGCCGCCGCGATCGGTGCCCACACCGCCGAGACCTCGTCGGGAACGTCGAACATCGCGACGTCCACCCCGTCGAAGACCTCCGCGGCGAGTGCGTGAACGGTTCGCTCCACGCCCCGGACGGTGATCGTCCTTCCCGCCGAGCGGGCCGAGGCAACCAGCCGGATCTCACCCCACGGCACGCTCGGCCTGCTGTTGATGATGTCCACCATCACCGTGCCCACCGCGCCCGTGGCGCCGATGAGGGCGAGGCAGGGCCGGCGCGCCCTACTCGATTCCGGCACCGTGCTCATCGACCGCTCCCGGCGTACACGACGGCCTGTTCGCCGCCGCCGAGCTCAAATGCGTCGTGCAGGGC
>JAFAZC010000080.1 GCA_019239965.1 Kutzneria sp.
ACGACCCAGCGCCTCCTGCACCACCTGGTCGACCTCGACAGTGGCCAGCGCGGGGAGCCGCTCGGCGCCCTGCAGCCGGGACAGCGCGATCAGCTCGGTGACCAGCCTGCCGAGCCGGGTGGCCTCATGCAGGATCTTGCTACTGAACCGGCGAACCTGCGCCTGGTCGTCGGCCGCGTCGAGCACGGCCTCGGCTAGCAGGGCGAGCGCACCGACCGGCGTCTTGAGTTCATGGCTGACATTGGCGACGAAGTCGCGACGGATGGCTTCGAGCCGGACCGCTTCGGACTCGTCGTGGGCGTCGACGACGGTGAAGCCATCCCCGAGCGGTCGCACCTCACCGCGAACCGCCTCGGGTTGGCGGCCACGCCGAGAGCGGGGCGGGGACAGGTCGACCTCATGGATCTCCCCGGACCGGCGCACCAGCTCGGCGGCCCTCGCGGCGCGATCGTCGACCCGGCCTGTGCGCACCACACCCAGCTCAGCGGCTCGCGGGTTGTGCAGCACGATGTCGCCGAAGCCGTTGAGAACGACGACTCCGTTGTGGGCCGAGTGCACGACCCGCTGAACCAGATCCGACACGGTCAGCGTGGCAGGGCGGCGTACCGCCCTGCGCGCCGCCGAACGGGCCAGCACGGCGCCGAGCGCGGCACCCACGAACAGTGTGCCAAGGCAGACGGCGAACCAGCCCGATACGGTCACATACCGCATCGTAAGCAGGCCGACGGCTTGCCGACCCACTCAAAGCGGGCCAACCGTGATGCCTCCAACACCTGGGTGGGCATTGTTCTCCCGCCCGTCAACCCCTGTTCACTCGCTTGTGTCCGGACTCAGCCGGCCAGCGGCTCCAGGTCGGCGAGATCGTCCTCGGACAGGCGCAGCGAGGCCGCGGCGATGTTGTCCTCCAGGTGGGCGAGCGAAGACGTGCCGGGAATCGCGAGCAGGTTCGGTGATCTGGTGAGCAGCCAGGTCAGCGCGATCTGCGGGATCGTGGCGCCATGCCGCTCGGCGACCTTGCCGATCCGCTCGTCGGCGATCAACTGGAAGCCGCCGAGCGGGAAGAACGGCACGTAGGCCACGCCCTGCTCGGCACACTGGCGGACGAACGCCTCGTCGGAGCGTTGGACGATGTTGTAGTAGTTCTGCACGCAGGCGACCGGAGCGATTCCCTGGGCCTCGGCCAGCTGTGCCGGCGTGGCATTGCTGATCCCCAAGTGGCGGATCAGCCCCTGCTCACGCAGCTCGGCCAGCACCGTGAACTGCTCCTCGAGCGAGCCTTCCTCGGGCCCGTTGAGCCCGTACAGACGCAGGTTCACCGCGTCGATTCGATCCAGTCCTAGCCGGCGCAGGTTGTCGTGCACGGCCTCGCGTAGCTCAGTGGCGCCCAGTGCCGGCAACCAGTCGCCTGCCGCGTTGCGCTTCGCGCCGACCTTGGTGACCAGGACCAGGCCGTCGTAGGGGTACAGGGCCTCCTTGAGGATCTCGTTGGCCACGTGCGGTCCGTAGAAGTCACTGGTGTCGATGTGGTTGACGCCGAGCTCCACCGCTCTGCGCAGTACCGCGACCGCCTGTTCGCGGTCCGCGGGCGGCCCCATGACGCCAGGACCGGTCAACTGCATCGTGCCGTATCCGAGGCGGGCGATCCGCTGGCCACCGCCGAAGTCCCAGTAGCCGGCCTTGGTCGCCGAGATGTTCATCGTCATGGGTACAGCTTCGCGCCCGCGGCGGCGACACACCCGTGACTGGCAGCAAGTGTCCACGATGGCGCACACTGGCGCGGTGGAGCAGGCCACCGTGGATCAGGTTGTCGTGCTCCGGGGAAAGCAGGAGTTGCTCGCCCGCCTGGGCCCCCTGTTCGACACCCCGGAGCGGGAGTTCACCTGCGCGATCAACGACATGTCCACGTGGCCAGCCGACGGGGACAAGAAGGACCTCGCGGTGCGGATGCGCGCCCGGCTCGATGCCGGTGTCACGGTTCGCAAGCTGTACAACCCCGAGGTGCTCGCCGGGCAGGACGCGGCTGAGCACCTGACGGAGATGGCGGCGCTCGGCGCGGGAATCCGGATATGCCGGACTCCGCTGTCGCACGAGACGATCATCGTGGACGGTCGGGTCGCGGTTCTGGCAAGCCGGGGCACGGGTGAATCGCGTGCGTACTCGGTCGTGCGTACGCCCGACGTGGTGTTGAGCATGCGCACGCTGTTCATGGCCAGCTGGGAGTCGGCCATCGATCTCGCCGAATTCATCGGTTCCGGCCTGCCGGTGCTCGACGAGCGGAACAGGAGCATCGCCGGGATGCTTGGCTCCGGGCTCACCGACGAGGCCGCGGCCCGGCGCCTCGGGCTGTCGCTGCGGACCTACCGGCGGCGAGTCGCCGACCTGATGGCACTGCTCGACGTCGAGTCCCGGTTCCAGGCCGGCCTGCGGGCTCGGGATCTCGGAGTGTCGCTCAGCGCCCCTGGCCGGCAACGGCCTTGATCGACTCCGCCGCGGCATCGGAGTCCAGGTAGGTGCCGCCCGGATTGCTCGGGGTGAGGCTGTCGTCCAGTTCGTAGCGCAGTGGGATCCCAGTCGGGATGTTCAGTCCGGCGATCGCCTGATCGGAGATCCCGTCCAGGTGTTTGACGAGCGCACGCAGCGAGTTCCCGTGCGCCGCCACCAGCACGGTCCTTCCGGCACGCAGGTCGGGAACGATCGTCGACTCCCAGTACGGCAACAGCCGGGCCACCACGTCCTTGAGGCACTCGGTGCGCGGGGCGGACTCGCCGAGGTCGGCATAGCGCGGGTCGGTGTCTTGGCTGAACGGCGAACCCGGCTCGATCTCCGGCGGCGGCACGTCATAGGAACGGCGCCACAGCATGAACTGTTCCTCACCGTAGCGCTCAAGCGTTTGCTTCTTGTTCTTGCCCTGGAGCGCGCCGTAGTGCCGCTCGTTGAGCCGCCAGTCCCTGCGCACCGGGATCCAGTGCCGGTCGGCGCTGTCGAGCGCGGCGTTCGCGGTCGAGATGGCCCGCCGCAGTAGCGAGGTGTGCACCACATCGGGGAGGACCCTGGCGTCGCGGAGCAGCTCACCGGCGCGTTCCGCCTCACGCGACCCCTTGGCGGACAACGGTACGTCCACCCAGCCGGTGAACAGGTTCTCGGCGTTCCACGTACTCTCGCCGTGCCGCAACAGCACCAGCCTCACCGCGTACCACCTCTCCGGAGCACAGGGCCCCGACGATCAGCTCGCAACCCGCGACCCGGTCGGCCCGGGACACCGTGAGCTTGCCAGACGACCCGGTGGCGGCGTCAGATCGGCGGTGTCATGCCGGCCAGCGCCGAGGAGCCCTCGCACAGCGGGCATTCCCGGCCCGCGTTGACCGTCCTGGGTGCGCCACCAATCACTCCGAGCAGGGGATGCGCTATCTCGCCGACGCCACCGCAGAAATGGCACACAGTCCGCGGCTCGTGAACGTCCCGCACCGCGTCGTCCTGCGGAACGCCCTCGTCCTCCAGGTCGTCGCGATCATCATCGGAGAGATCTCCGTCGTCGGTGTTCATGCCGCCTCCGGCCAAAGCCGCCCGTGCGAGATGTTCATGGTAGGTCAGGCGCGACGCCCTGAACAGCTCCGAGCATGCGCTACACTTGACGCATAGTCGGTCTACGCTCCCGCGTTGGCCGGCAGATCGTGGCCCCTGGTACTCACCCCCGTGTGCCAGGGGTCGCCTCATTTCTCAGCCGACGGAGGCGACGCGGATTCGGCCTCGGACACCTGGCTGCCAGACACCCGCCGCCGGATCCACAGCAGAGCCACCAGCGTGGGCACCGCGAGCAGCCCCAGGAACGGCAGGGCGGCTCCGATGGCGACACTGACCGCCCTAAGCGACGTGATCAGCGCGCCCCAGCCGGCACCAAGGCCGCTGAGGAAGGTCGGCTGCTCCAGGGCCTTGGCCGCGTCGGCCCTTGTGACCTCGACCGAGACGGTTGCCAGCGCGACCTGGCTGGCGAACACGTCGTGTCGCCGCCGCAGGGACTCCAGGTCGGCTTCCCGCTTGGTCACCTCGCTCTCGATCGAGACGATGTCCGAGACGGAGGTGGCCCTGTCGAACAGCGCGCGAACCCGGTCGAGGCTGGCCTGTTGCGCCGCCAGCCGGCCGTCGATGTCAACGGCCTGCTCGGTGACGTCCTCGGCGTGTTCGGTGCGTGTGGCCACCGCGCCGATCGCGGCGAGCTGGTCCAGGGTTGACGACAGGCGTTCGGCAGGCACCTTCATGGTCATCGTGGCGTGGTCGGTCCCGCTGTTCTCGTCACCGACGTAACCACCGACGGCGCCACAGATACCGCGTGCCTTGGCCACCGTCGCACCGACGTCGGCCACCTTCAGCGCGAGGTTCGCGGTCCGCGCGACCTGGCGGGGCGAGCCAGCCGGTACGAGCGTGCCGGACGCCGGCTGCTGGGTCCTCGGCTGCGCCTGCTCCGCCGTCTTGCCGTCCCCTGGTGACGTGACGCCCACAGCAGAGGACTGTGCCGGGCCGGGGCATGGCACCCACCGAGCAACGCTCCGGCCGTCAGCATCAGTGCGATCCTGTTCAGCCGTGGACTCCGCTTGGCCATGACAAGCCTCTCCTTCGCCGGTTTGTCTTTGTGACGGAGGACACGAAGAGGAGAGTTGCCCAGCGAAGATCACGATCAGGACTCGTCGGCGAGTACCGGGCCGCGCTCGGCCGGGTCGATGAGGTGCTCGAACGCACTCAGATTGGCCAGCGACTCGCCTCTGGACACCCGCCAGCTCCACTCACGCCGGATCGCCGCGGCGAATCCGATCTCCAGAAGCGTATTGAAGTCGCCGTCGGCGGCCTCGAGCACCTGGCCGAGGATCCGGTCCAGTTCGTCGGCAGTGACCGCGTGCAGACCGATCCTGCCAACGAGGTAGATGTCTCCCTTGTGGTCAAGGGTGTAGTGCACGCCGTAGAGCCGCGCGTTGCGGCGTAGCAGAAAACGGTAGACATCCTGATGTGCCTCATCGGGCTGGCGGCACACGAACGCCTCGATGACAAGCGCGTGTTCTGTGATCAGCAGCCAACAGTTGGTCCGCTGCTTGCGGACGCCCGGCAGGCCGAGGAAGTAACGGCCAGCGACCTTTCGGTCGTAGCTGATGTCGTTCTCGCGCAACACGGCGGTGATGACACCGTCCAGCTGTTCGCTCGCAGGCTCGCTCACCCGGCCAGCTTTCCCCGTTCTGGCGTCCCGGGAAAGTCGCCGCACGCGCCGGCGTACCCGTCGAGCAGGCCGTCGACCGTGCGCCGCCAGGAAAACCGGCTGGCGTGGGTGACCGCATTGCGAGCAAGCGCCCCTCGCAGTTCCGGATGCAGTACGACGTCGGCAAGCGCGTTCGCCCAGTTCACCGGCTCGTGATCAGGTACGAGTACGCCGGTCACCCGGTCGACGACGGCGGTCGGGAGGCCGCCGACGGCCGCGGCGATGACCGGGGTGCCACAAGCCTGTGCCTCGAGGGCGACCAGCCCGAAGGACTCGTTGTGACTGGGCATGGCGACAACATCGGCGGCACGGTAGACCTCGGCGAGCGCTGTGCCGCGCCTTGGCCGCATGAACCGCACGACATCGGAGATGCCGAGTGCCGCGGCCAGTTCCCGCAGGGAGCCGGCTCGCCCGAAGCCAGTCCCGGAAAGGCCGCCGACCACGAGTACGACCAGGTCAGCGCGCAGGCGCGGCATTCTGGCCAGCAACTCCGCGACGGCACGCAGCAGCACATCGGGGGCCTTCAGCGGCTGGATCCTGCCGACGAAGGCCACGACCAGGGCGCCCACGGGCAACCCGAGTCCCCGCCTGGCCAGCGCCCGGCTGCTTGGGCTGAACACTTCCAGGTCGACACCGGGCGACACGGCGAGTACCCGGGCGGGATCGGCGCCATAGCGTTCGACGAGATCACGGGACTCCGCGACGGTGTTGGCGATGAGGCGATGCGCCCGGGTGACGACCTGCTCCTCACCGAGGGCTCGTACCGGTGGTTCCTCGACGTCGCCGGCGGCGAGGGCGGCGTTCTTGACCTTGGCCAGGGTGTGCGCGGTGTGCACGAGGGGCACTCGCCAGTACCGGCTGGCGAGCCAGCCGGCGTGGCCGGACAGCCAGTAGTGCGAGTGCACGACGTCGTAGCGCGACGGCCTGGTACGGCCCACGGCACGCAGCACGCCCGCGGCGAACGCACGGAGCTGACCTGGCCACCTGTCTCTGGGCAGGCTCGCTCGGGGACCGGCCACGACGTGGCGGACGGTGACACCGGGCGCCAGCTCAACTGTCGGAGGCAGATCGGGCGAAGTTGACCTGGTGAAGACGTCGACCGACACCCCCTGTTCCGCCATGGCGGTCGCGGTCTGTGCGATGTAGACGTTCATGCCACCGGCGTCACCGGCGCCCGGTTGGGCCAGTGGCGAGGTGTGCATGCAGAGCACGGCGACCCTGCGGAGTCTTCGAACCGACGTCACGTCCCGACCCCGGCGCTGTCGACGAGACACCGGTGTGCGAACGCGGCGAGATCGGTGCGGAACCGTTCGGGGCGCTCGGCGAACGGCATGTGCCCGGTATCCGGGTACCAGCGGACTTCGGCGCCGGGCACCAGTCCGGCGGCGTATTCGGTGGCCAGGGGGGACACGACCACGTCATCGGTGCCGTGCACGAACAATGTCGGAACGTCGACGGCGGACAGCACCTCCGCGCTGGTGACGTCTCGGCGGAACAACGCGGCGCGCACCGCCGGCGGCACCCGCAGTGACGCTGCCAGCCCCCGCTGTACCTCGGTGCCGGAACGTGGCGCCGACGTCGAGAGAACCGCCAGTTCGAGCAGGGCCGGCACCGCGAGGTGGGGATCCTCGGACAGTGCGTCCGGGAGGGCTGCACGCATCGCCGACCCAACACGTCCACCGGCGCGGTCCCGCCCGATCTCGGTGATCGCGCCGACGAACATCACACCGGCGATTCCAGCGGTGCCGTACCGGCGCAGATAGTCGGTGATGACAAGACCGCCGTAGGACCAGCCCACCAGCACCACGGGACCGGCGAGGGTGGACAGCACCGCCGCGACGTCTCCGGCGAGGACGCCGGAGTCGCGGTAGCCGTCGACGGGGGTGTCGGAGGCACCGTGGCCGCGCAGGTCGACCGCGAGCACATGGAGGTCGTCGCCGGCCGGCAGGGACCATGCCGCCGCTGAAGCCGCCCAGCCGTGCAGCAGGACGACAGTGGGCGCGCCCGGCGGGCCCGTACTGTCCACCGCGATCTTTGTCCCGTCCGCCGATGTCACCATCACGCCGTGCTCAACGCCCGCAGCGGCACGGGTTCTTCCCGGACGCGGTTGACCTGGACGGCAAGATTGCGGCATGAGTAGCCCACAGCGTCCGACCGCCGTCGTCACCGGAGCCAGTTCCGGTATAGGGGAGGCGACCGCGCGGGGACTGGCCGCGGCCGGCTTCCACGTCGTGCTCGGTGCACGCCGGGTCGGGCGATTGGAGCGGATCGCGGCCGAGGTCGGTGGCACCGCTGTGGCCCTCGACGTCACCGACACCGCTTCGGTGGCCGCGTTCTGCGAGCGTGTCGCCGAATGCCGGGTACTGGTCAACAACGCCGGGGGCGCGCTGGGGCTCGAACCGGTGGCCGAGGCTGACGAGGAGCACTGGCGTTGGATGTGGGAGACCAATGTGATCGGCACACTGCGGCTGACCAAGGCACTACTGCCGAAGCTGGTCGTCTCCGGCGATGGCCATGTGGTGACGGTGACGTCGATCGCCGCGTACGAGCTGTATGACGGCGGAGCGGGCTACACCTCGGCGAAACACGCCCAATCCGCCCTGCACCGGACGCTGCGGGGAGAGCAGCTTGGCAAACCGGTGCGGTTCACCGAAGTGTTGCCCGGTATGGTCGAGACCGACTTCTCGCTGGTTCGTTTCGACGGTGATGAGACCAAGGCCACAAGTATCTACAAAGGACTGAAGCCACTTGTCGCCGAGGACGTCGCCGACGTGATCGTCTTCGCGGTGACGAGACCGGCGCACGTCAACCTAGACCAGATCGTCATGAAACCACGGGCACAGGCTTCAGCCACGCGGGCGCACCGGGAGCCCTGAGCAGATCAGCGAATGCCTGTCATGAACGAAGAACGACGGTCGACGCCTCACGGACGATCTTGTCGACCCTGGGGCTCGTGAACACACGTGCTATGGCGACCAGCTGCGCGCATTCGTCGATGAACACTTTCGCGTGTTCGCTCGGACCGTCCCTCAGCTGCGCGTTCTCCAGGGCCTGCGTGGCCACGTCGCCGCGACCTCGTTTCAGCAGCGCCATTCTGATTCGAACAGCTTCTGCCACAGCCGTCGGATTCGCGCCCCCAACACCGGAATCCAGACTTCGTGCTATGGCGGAATCCGCAACAGCGATGTCATGATAGGCCCCCATCTGATGGAGCCAGTCGTTGATCTCGATTACTCGCCAAAACAGCCGAGACTCACAGTTGAACCATTCCCAGGGGAATGCCGGTGCATGGACCATCGCCGGGTCGACAGTGCGCAGAGCCAGCCAGAGGGGGCGCAATGTGCGGTAATCCCGAAGACTGGCCCTGTATCGGACGGACCATTCCTTGGCCGCCTCCAGTCGAGGCCCTGCGGGAACAAGAATGACTCCGCCAGCCCCTATTACTCCACCAGCATTGAGAAAAACGGGTGCTACCGTCACACTCCAATAGACCAGATCGACACCGTACCATTGGGCCACGACCGCCATGAGGACGATCACATGACAGGTCATTATCAATGAAAATCCGACCGCGAGCAGGCAGAATCCAGTGCGCATCCAGCGCTGCCCGCCGGGGTTCTCAACGGCAAACCGCACGCACAGAATCACCACGACGAACGCGGTGAAAGCCCATACGAGGAAGTAGAGTACGACAAACTCGCGAAGAAACGGCATTCTAGCGAACGCGGTCGGAAACTCGGTGACCGAACGTTCCGCGACCTTAGGGCTCAACGCGGCAAGAAGTATGAGGGTCGCGACAACAAGGCCGTAGCCCACCATTGCTCGCCTGACACCTCGCCACGCGCGATCGCGCGGATAACGCCAGTACAAGATCATTACGTACAGGGCACACTGGCCGGCGGTGCCAGCGATGTTCCGCAGCATAATCGAAAGGTTGGGGACGCCGACCAGCCGATCGAACGTTACCGCCGCGAGCGGGCTGCTGAACAGGAACGCGATTCCGCCGAACAGACCGGCGGCACAGATCGAACGAATTGCGGGCTTTCGATTGGGTGGGACCCGGCGCAGAACGCCGCACTTGTACACCGTGAACGCGAAAATCACCAGCGCCGCACCAATGCTTCCCGCGTCGCTCACTCGGGTCACCCTAGCCGTCCACGAGGTGGGGACACGAGCCGGACTCCGCGCACGACTGCTCAGCCCGTGATGACGTCCACGTCGAGTTCGTCGAGCACCTTGTCGATCGGGTTGGCGAAGGCGACCGATCCGGACAGATTGCCCGCGAAGTAAAGCCCGATGATCCTGTTGCCGGCGTCCACCACCGCGGCACCGGAGTCACCGTAATCACCCATCACCCCGGATCCGACCGCTTCGATCCGTAACTGGTTGCGCAGCACGCGCACACCAAGCCCGTCCCGGTAGTCGAGAAGAACGGTGGCGTCGGTCGACGCCACCGTGCCGACGGTCAGCCCAGTCGTCCGGCCTCGTTTGCGCACAATCGATCCGCGTACCGCGGCCGAGGTTCCCCGCACGGTGCCGATGTCCACAATGGCTGGCCGGTAGGAATGATCCGCCACGAT
>JAFAZC010000094.1 GCA_019239965.1 Kutzneria sp.
CGGTCGTCGCCGAGGCCATGAAAGACATCATGGACGAGCCGAGCTCCTCGCTGGAACCACGTGAGGTGGAGACCCTGTTCGGGGTGATCCGCAGGCTGCACGAGCGGGACGTCGCCGTGCTCTACGTCAGCCACCGGCTGGAGGAGCTGTACCAGATCTGCGACACGGTGACCGTGCTGCGTGACGGCCAGGTCGTCCACAGTGGACCATTGAACGAGATCAGCCGGCTCGAACTGGTGGCCACCATGCTCGGCCGCGAGCTGAACACCGAGGAACGCACCGCCTTCACCGGCGAGCACTCCTCGACGGGAAGGACCGTGCTGCGCGCGACGGGCCTGCGCAGGAGGGCCCTACTCGGCGGCGTCGACCTCTCGGTGCGGCCGGGCGAGGTGGTCGGCCTCGGCGGCCTGCTCGGATCCGGGCGCAGCGAGACGATGAAGGCCCTGGTCGGGCTGCAGCCACTGGACGCCGGCGAGCTCGAGGTGGACGGCAGGCCCGTGCGCCGGGGCTCGGTCAGCTCGGCGATCCGGGCCGGGCTCGCGCTGGTGCCGGAGGACCGTAAGGCGGAGGGGATCATTCCGCACCTCTCGGTACGGGAGAACATCGTGCTCGCCGCGCTGCCCCGGCTGTCGGTGGCCGGCATGGTGTCCCTACGCAAGCAGCGCGAGCTGGTCGAGGTCTTCATGCGTCGGCTGAGGATCAAGGCGGCGAGCCCGGAACAGAAGGTCAGCGAGCTCTCCGGCGGCAACCAGCAGAAGGTCATGCTGGCCCGCTGGCTGGCGATGAGCCCCAAGGTGCTGCTGGTCGACGAGCCGACCCGGGGTATCGACGTCGGCGCCAAGGCGGAGGTCCAGGCGCTCGTCGACGAGCTCGCCGAGCAGGGCCTTGGCATCGTCATGGTGTCCAGTGACCTCGAAGAGCTCGTCGAGGGGGCCACCAAGGTCGTGGTGCTCCGCGACGGAACCTCGGTGGCGGAGCTGACCGGTGACCAGGTGAGTGTGGACGGTGTGATGGCGGTGATCGCCCATGACCGCTGAGACGGCGACGCCACGGAGCGCACAGGCACGGTGGAGGGCGCGGACGGGACCGCCACTGAGCGCCTACGGGGTGTACGTCGCACTGCTCCTGCTGGTCGTGGTGAACGTCGTGGTCACCCCGAGCTTCCTGAGCGCGGCGAACCTGCGCCTACAGCTGGTGCAGACGGTCCCGGTGCTCGTGGTGGCGCTCGGCATGGCCCTGGTGATCGGCACCGAGGGCATCGACCTCTCGGTCGGCTCCGTGATGGCCATCGCCGCCGCGCTCATCCCCCTGTACCTCGGCTATGGCGCGGCCACGGCGATCGTGGTGAGCCTCGTCGCCGGAGCCGCCGCCGGTCTGCTGAGTGGTTCGCTGGTCACCTTCGCCGGGATACAGCCCATCGTGGCCACCCTGGCGCTGCTGATCGGCGGCCGCGGCCTCGCCATCGTGATCGCGCACGGCCAGCTCAAGCAGATCTACAACCCCCAGCTGCTCGCCCTCGGTTCGGACAACGTCGCCGGTGTTCCGCTAACCGTACTTGTGGCCGCGGTGCTCGTGGTGGCCGTGGGGCTACTGGTCGGCAGGACCACCTTCGGCCGGCAGCTGGTCGCGGTCGGCGGCAACCGCAAGGCCGCGGAGTTCGCCGGCCTTCCGGTGCGCAGGGTGCTGCTCGTGGTCTACATGCTGTCCGGGGTGCTCGCCGCGGTCGCCGGGGTACTCGCGACGGCGAGGCTGAACTCCAGTGATCCGTCCAACCTCGGCCAGCTGATCGAGCTGTCGGCGATCACGGCGGTGGTCGTCGGTGGGACGCCACTGTCCGGCGGCCGGGTCAGGGTGGTCGGCACCGTCGCCGGTGCGCTGCTCATGCAGCTGATCACGGCGACGCTGATCGCGCACAACGTGCCGGCCTCGGTGACCCAGATGGTGGAGGCGGCGATCATCGCGGTCGCGGTGCTGCTGCAGCGGGAAGGACGGGCCGGCGCATGATCGCCCTGATCCAGCGGCACGGCGCGCTCGCCGTCCTGGTCGTCCTGCTCGCCGTCGGCGGGCTGAGCTTCGACACCTTCCTCACCCCGTACAGCCTGACCAACATGGCCGTGCAGGCCACCTTCCTCGCCGTTGTCGCGCTCGGCATGACGATGGTGATCATCACTGGCGGCATCGACCTCTCGGTCGGCTCGGTGTACGCGCTGGCTGGCGTACTGGCCGCGTACGGCTCGGCGCGGTGGGGTCTTGCCGGTGGGCTGCTGCTTCCCCTCGCGGTCAGCGGCCTGATCGGACTCACCCAGGGGGTGCTGGTCGCCAGGGGCCGGATGGCCCCGTTCATCGTGACCCTGTGCGGGCTGCTGTTCGCACGGGGCCTGCTGCAGCTGGTCACCGTCGAGGGCAGCATGACGTACCAGGTGCCGGACTCCTCGGCGCTGCGCACTGTTGGGCAGGGCACGGTCCTCGTGGCCATCGCGGTGGTGTGCTACCTGCTCGGCGGCGCGGTGTTGCAGCGCACACCGTTCGGCATGCGGCTGTTCGCCATTGGCGGCAACGAGGATGCGGCCTCCCTCATGGGTCTGCCGGTGGCACGCACGAAGGTGTCGGTGTACCTGATGTCCGGGCTGCTCGCCGGGCTGGCTGGCGTGATGCAGACCGCACAGTCCGGGTCCGGTGTGACCAACATCGGGGTGGGCCTGGAACTCAGCGCCATCGCGGCCGCGGTCATCGGCGGGACTATGCTCACCGGCGGCTCCGGGGCGGTCAGCGGCACCCTCGCCGGAGTCGCGCTGCTCTCGGTCATCAGGGAACTGATCAACCAGCTGGGCATCGACTCCAACATGCAGAACGTGGTGAGCGGCGCCGTGCTGATCATCGTCGTGGTGCTGCAGACCCTGTTGACCCGCGCCCGCCGCAGGGCGTCCGAGGTCGAACACGTCCCACAGTGAGAGAGGAATCCCTTCCGACCACCAGTCGTGATAGTTCATACCAGCGAGACCGGAAGCCAGGCGGCTGGCGCAGCTCGACGAACCGCTGACACTGGTGCTTCGGCCGGATCGGTCTCCACCGAGGCAGTAAGGGGTGTCCATGGCCATGTCACACGGGTACCCGCGCCGCCGGTTCCTCGGCCTCGCGGGCGGACTCGCGGCGGCCGGCGCGCTCGCCGCCTGCGGCTCCAACAACGGCCGCGGCGGCAACGCCATCGAGCAGTGGTATCACGCCTACGGCGAGGCCGGTGTGCAACAGGCCGTCGAGCGCTACGCCAAGGCCTACGACACGACTCCCGTCCACGTGCAGTGGAATCCCGGTGACTACGACTCCAAGCTGTCCAGCGGCCTCGTCTCCAGTTCGGGACCGGACGTGTTCGAGGCGACACTGGGCATCGACCTGGTGCGCGCGAAGCAGGTCGTCTCGCTCGACGACCTGCTCGGCGCCGCACGGGCCGACTTCACCGAGTCGGTTCTCGCCAGCCACACCGTCGACGGCCAGGTGTACGGCATTCCGCAAGCCGTGGACATGCAGATGTTGTTCTACCGCAAGAGCCTGCTCCAGCGGGCCGGCCTGACGCCGCCCGCCACCGTCGACGAACTGGCCGACGCCGCGAGGAGGCTGACGACGGACAAGGTGAAAGGGCTGTTCCTCGGCAACGACGGCGGCGTCGGCGTGCTGGCAGGGCCGCTGTTGTGGTCGGCGGGTCTCGACTATCTGACGCCGGACCACAAGGTGGGCTTCGCCGATCCGGCCGCGGTGACCTCGGTGACCAAGTTGCGTGAGTTGTTCACCAGCAACACGCTGCTGCTCGGCGCACCGACCGACTGGGACGACCCCGCCGCCTTCACCCAGGGTCTCACCGCGATGCAGTGGTCAGGGCTGTGGGCCGTCCCCGCTGTACAGAAAGCACTCGGGGACGACTTCGGCGTGCTGCCGTGGCCGAAGCTGAACAGCGCCGGCAAGGACTCGGTTCCCTTCGGCGCTTTCGGATCGATGGTCAACGCCAAGAGCAAGAAGATCGACGCGTCCAAGGCCTACGTGAAGTGGCTGTGGGTCGACCACACCGACTACCAGCAGGACTTCGACCTCAACTACGGCCTACACATCCCGGCCCGCAAGAGCCTCGCCACCACGGCGGACACGCTGCGCACCGGGGTCGCCGCCGACGCGGTGCGGTTCGTCCAGGATCTCGGCAGGCCGCAGAATCCGCCGTCGTGGACGGCCAAGATGCAGATCGCGCTGCGGGATGCGCTGTCTCGGATCGTCCGCAGCGGCGGGAACCCCTCCCGTGAGCTGGACATCGCCGCGCAGAACGTGCGGACCGAGCTGACACGGCTGTTCGGATGAGATCGACGGGAACGGTGTCGACGAGGACACGGGGTCCTGGCACGACGATTCCGTTCTGGGCCTTCGTTGGGCCGTTCCTGATCGGGTTGGTCATCTTCGCCTACGTTCCGATCGTGTGGAGCGCGGCGCTGAGCGTGTTCAACGCCCAGAACACCGTCACTCCTGACGAGTTCGTCGGCCTGCGCAACTACGCCGACATGCTCACCGATGGCCCGTTCGTGCACAGTCTGGTGACGTTCTCCCTGTTCGCGCTGTTCGCCGTGCCGCTGACCTTCGTGCTGGCGCTCGCGCTCGCGGTGATGGTCAACCAAGTGCGGTTCGCGCGCACGTTCTTCCGGTCGGTGTTCTTCCTTCCGACGGCGTGTTCCTACGTGGTCGCCTCGCTGGTGTGGAAGCTGTCGATCTTCAACGGGGTCCGCTTCGGACTGGCCAACACCGTGCTGGGCTGGTTCGGCGGCGACACGGTCGCGTGGCTCTCCAATCCCAACCCGCCCTGGTACTGGGTGGTGCTGGTGTCGGCGAGGCTATGGCTCCAGGTCGGCTTCTACATGATCCTGTTCATCGCCGGCCTGCAGCGCATTCCGACGAGCCTGTACGAGGCCGCCTACGTCGACGGGGCGAACCCAGGGTGGCAGGTGTTCCGGCACATCACCCTGCCGCAGCTGCGGCCGACCTCGATCGCGGTGCTGCTGCTCAGCCTGATCGCCGCATACCAGGCGTTCGACGAGTTCTACAACCTGCTCGGCAACTCACGCGGCTACCCTGACTTCGCCCGCCCGCCCCTTGTCTACCTGTACTACGTGGCGCTCGGGCCGAACCAGGATTACGGCCACGGCAGCGCCGGCGCGCTGATCCTGGCCCTGCTGATCGCCATGGTGACCCTGTTGCAGGGCAGACTGCTCGGCTTCGGACGGAGGGACTAACCGGTGGACGCCACGTCCCGCCCGGTGGGGCACGCACCGCGCGTGGCCGCCACGGCGGTGCGCTACGCCGCACTGACCGTGGCCGCCCTGCTGTTCCTGCTGCCGTTCTACCTGCTTCTGCGCAACGGGCTCGCTACGGAGTCCGACATCACCTCGCCGGACTGGACGCTGTTTCCCAGCACGCTGCACTGGGAGAACATCGGGGAGCTGTTCACCGATCCCGCGGTGCCGATGGCCCGCAGCCTGCTCAACTCGACGGTCATCGCGGTGCTGCAAACCGGCGGCCAACTGCTGCTCGGCTCGATGTGCGGCTACGGCCTGGCCAGGATCCCGTATCGGCACGCCAACAAGGTCTTCTACGCCATCGTTGCCACGCTGATGATCCCCTCCGTGGTGACCTTCGTGCCCAGCTTCGTCCTGGTCTCCTCACTGGGCTGGGTGAGCTCGCTACGCGGCCTCGTCATTCCCGGTCTGTTCGCCGGGTTCACCGCTTTCCTGTTCCGGCAGTACTTTCTGGGCTTCCCCCGCGAGCTGGAGGAAGCCGCGAGGATCGACGGGCTGGGCTACTGGGGTGCCTACTGGCGGATCGTGGTGCCCAATTCCAAGGCGTTCTTCGCCGCCATCGCGGTGCTGCAGTTCATCGGCAGCTGGAACGCCTTCCTGTGGCCGTTGGTGATCGGCCAGGACGAGTCATCGTGGACGGTCCAGGTGGCGCTGTCCACGTTCCTGACCGCCCAGACCATCAACATCCACGAGCTGTTCCTCGCCGCGGCGGTGGGCATCCTCCCGCTGGTGGTGGTGTTCGTGGTTCTGCAGCGTTACCTGGTCCGGGGAGTGACCGAGACCGGTATCAAGGGATAATTCGTTCCATCCCGTACTAACATCGCATGGCTGATGACTGTCCGGTCGGAAGGAGGTCTGGGTGGAAAGGCCACCGTGGGCCCCCAGCGAGGTCGACCTCGAGCGGCCGAGCGCGGCCCGGATGTACGACTACTACCTGGGCGGATACCACAACCTGCGCATCGACCGGGAGTTCGCCGAGCAGGCCATGCGGGCGATGCCGGAACTGCCCATGATCATGCGGACGAATCGGGCTTTCCTGCGCCGGACGGTGCGTCACCTCGCGGACGCCGGCTGTCGGCAGTTCCTCGACCTCGGATCGGGCATTCCGACCGTCGGCAACGTGCACGAGATCGCGCAGAGCGTCGCGCCGGACGCCACCGTGGTCTATGTGGACAAGGACTCCGTCGCCGTCGCGCACAGCGAGGTGATGCTGGCGGGCAACGAGCGAACGGGCGTCGTCGAGGCGGACATGCGCGATCCGGACGCGGTGCTCGGCTCCCCCGTGACGCAACGCCTGATCGACCTGGACCAGCCGGTGGCCGTGCTGATGTTCGCCGTGCTGCACTTCGTTCCCGATGACGACGAGGCCGCCGCGACAGTGGCCGGCTACCGGGACGCGCTGGTGTCCGGCAGTTTCGCGGTCATCTCGCACGCGACGCACGAGCCCGTCGGCGAGCGGGGGCGGCAGGTGGAGCAGGTGTACAGCAGAACGGACAACCCGCTGGTCACCCGGTACAGCAGCGACGTCACCAGGTTCCTGACCGGATTCGACATCCTCGAGCCCGGGGTGGTCTACGTCCCGCTGTGGCGGCCCGAGTCCGACGACGACGTCGGCGACCATCCGGAGCGTTGCTGCACCTACGGAGCGGTCGGCCGCAAGTCCTGACCGCGGAGACCCCGCACACCGACGGTGGCCTCCACCATCGCGGGCCGCCCATCCTCAGCCGAGGACATTGGGCTGGTCGAGCAGCCAGAGCCAGCTGCCATCCGGCTGACGCCGCGCGACCTCGACGGTGGCGCCGCCGCCGGCCAGTCGCGTCGAGGTCAGCGCGAAGTCGCCGTTGCGCAGGGCCGGCCGTAGCTCGCCAGCGGGGAACTGGGGTCGGTCCGCGAGCAGCTGCTCGTACACCCGGCGGATCTCCGTATGCCCCGTGGCGACCTCGTTGTCCGGCAGGGCGAGCACCGCGCCGGGCTCGTACAGCGCCACCAGCCCCTCGACGTCCCCCGCGTTGGCCCGTTCCACGAAGAACCGGCCAAGGTCCTCGGGGACAAGAGCGCGCGCACGTCCACCACTGTCAGCCATCGGCCCTGTCTCCTCGCTCTGCGTGGCACCGAATCGACCTCGGGACGATCCTCGCACCGGGGTCTGACAACGCCGAGTCCCCCGAGCACCGTCCCGGGCGCGTCCGCCGGGCCGGCACGATCGGGCCGGTCAGGCCGCCTTGGGGTGGGGCCGGTAACTGTCGACGTACTCCTGGCCGGACAGCTCGAGAATGGCGTACATGATCTCGTCGGTAACCGTGCGGTGGATCATGGTCGACGCGGCCATGCCGTCGTAGCGGGAGAAGTCAAGGGGCTCACCGAAGCGGACCGTGATGGGACGGATCCGCGGCAGCCCCCGGCCGGACGGCTGCACCTGGTCGGTTCCGATCAGCGCGACCGGCACGACCGGCGCCCCAGTAGCGAGGGCGATCCTCGCCACACCGGCATGACCCCGATAGAGCCGGCCGTCCAGCGATCGCGTGCCCTCCGGATAGATCGCGAAGGCGCCTCCTCGTGCGAGTACCTCCTCGGCCATGTCCAGCGCGGCACGGGCGGCGCGACCGTGTCCGCGCTGCACCGGGATGTGCCCGAGGCCGCCGAAGAAGGCGCGCATCAGCACACCCTTGAGGCCTGGCACCTGGAAGTACTCGGCCTTGGCGAGAAAGTTCACTCGACGCGGGAGGACCATCGGAATCACAATGTTGTCCACGAAAGCGAGATGGTTGCTCGCCAGGATCACCGGTCCCTTGGCGGGAACGTTGGCCAAGCCCTCGACCTTCGGCCGATACACCGCCCGGCCGATGGGGGCGGCGACCCGCTTCATGAACAAGTAGAACAACCCGACCTCCGCACCGACCGTGTGTCGCGGGCGATTTTCTCATGGTAGTCGGAGACGGTGTCAGGACAGGTCCGGTGATTCGCGCCGCACCCTTGCCACCGGCGGCGTACAGTCCCCGGAACGACTTCACCGGAGGATTCTGGGGCGATGGTCACCTACTGGGCTCGGGGACCGTGGCAGGTGTCGACCGGTCCCGCGCAGCAGCGAATGCTGTGCTTCTTCGTTGGTCTTGTCATCACTTTTCTACTGATCCGGGTCAGCGTGCGACTGGTACGCGCGGGGGTCCGCTGGTGGCCGGGCAACATCGCCGCTGGCGGCACCCACATCCACCACGTGGTCTTCGGCGTGGTGGCGATGGCACTCGGCGGGGTGGTGCAGCTGGCGGCCTCCGACGACGCCACTGGTTGGCGGTTGTGCGCCGCGACACTGTTCGGCGTCGGTACCGCGCTCGTGCTCGACGAGTTCGCGCTGATCCTGCACCTGCGCGATGTGTACTGGAGCACCGAGGGGCGGCTGTCGGTCGACGCGATATTCCTGGCGATCGGGCTCGTCGGCCTGCTGCTGCTCGGTGCGCGCCCACTGGACTACAGCCCGCTGATGCTGCCCGGCCTGTCCAACGCGTTTCCCGTCGTCGGGCGAGGCCACGGTACGGCGACCGCACTGGTCGACCTGGCGTTCGCCGTGGTGGCGCTTGCCAAGGGCAAGGTCTGGACCGGCCTGCTCGGGCTGCTGTTTCCTCCACTGGCCGGCGTCGGCGCGCTGCGGCTGGCTCGGCCGGACTCGCCGTGGGCGCGATGGTGGTACCGGCCGGGTTCGCGCAAGCTGGTCCGCGCGGTTCGGCGGGAGGCCCGCTATCGGCAGCCGCTGATCCTGCTCAAGATTCGTGTCCAGGAACTCATCTCCGGGCGGCACGACCTGGCTGAGGACGCCGCCGAGCGAGGACTGCGGGCGAACGAGAAGGTGGACAGCAGATCATGAACGAGAACAGACCGGAGCCCCCGCACGGGGGTGGACGGGGGCTCCGGGGTAACCCGCCGCGTTGAGGGGGGAGGAACGTCGGCGGGAGCTGTTCTCGTTCGTTCTACTACTCTAGTACCCAACGGCGGAATTCGGAAACCCGCAGGGTGTTGCCAATCGTAGTCAACACCTCACAGGCCAAGTTGCCGGGCGATCAACATCCGCTGCACCTCGCTGGTGCCCTCACCGATCTCCAGGATCTTGGCGTCGCGATAAAAACGGCCGACCGGGTACTCGTTCATGAACCCGTAGCCGCCGAAGATCTGGGTCGCGTCCCGCGCGTTGTCCATCGCCGCGTTGGACGACACCAGTTTGGCGATCGACGACTCCTTCTTGAACGGCTCGCCGGCAAGCATCCTGGTCGCGGCGTGGTAGTAGGCAAGACGCGCGGTGTGCGCCCGCACCTCCATGTCGGCAATCTTGAACTGGATCGCTTGGTACGCACCGATCTTGTTGCCGAAGGCCTCCCGCTCCGCGACATAGCGCAGGCACTGGTCGACACAGCCCTGTGCGAGGCCGACGCCGAGCGCCGCGATCGCGATGCGACCCTCGTCGAGAATGCCCAGGAACTGGGCGTAGCCCCTGCCGCGCTCGCCGAGCAGGTTCTCGGCGGGCACCCGGCAGTCGACGAAGGACAGCTCATGGGTGTCCGAGGCGTTCCAGCCGACCTTGGAGTACTTCCCGGACACCGTAAAGCCTTGCGTGCCGGACGGAACGATGATCGTCGAGATCTCCTTGCGGCCGTCCGCGGTGGTACCGGTGACCGCGGTCACTGTCACCAGGGCGGTGATGTCGGTGCCGGAGTTGGTGATGAACGACTTGGAGCCGTTGATGATCCACTCATCGCCGTCGAGGCGCGCCGTGGTTCTCGTCGCCGCCGCGTCCGACCCGCCGCCGGCCTCGGTCAGCCCGAAACCAGCGAGCGCCGTTCCCCCGGCGAGGCTGGGTAGCCACCGCCGCCGCTGTTCGTTGGTGCCGAACCGGAAGATCGGCATGGAGCCGAGCGACACGCCGGCCTCCAGGGTGACGGCGACCGAGGAGTCGACCCTGGCAAGCTCCTCGATCGCCAGGCACAGTGCGAGGTAGTCACCGCCCATGCCGCCATCGGCCTCAGGGTAGGGCAGGCCGAACAGCCCCATCCGACCCATCTTCGCGACGATCTCGTAGGGAAACTCCTCCCGCTCGTAGAACCCGCCGATCACCGGCGCGATCTCCTCACGGGCGAACCGCTCGACCGTCTTGCGCAGCGTCTCGTGCTCCTCGCTGAGCCGAAAGTCCACTGTCAACTCCTGTTGAGTCCGAACCCGGTACGGGTCACTCCGGCAAGGGTGAGATCACCGCGAGCTGCTGGCCGAGCCGGACCTGTTGGCCAGGCTGAGCCGGCACCTCGGCGACAACGCCGTCGAACGGCGCGACGACCGCGTGCTCCATCTTCATGGCCTCGACGACGACCAGCCCCTGACCTGCACTGACCTGCTCGCCGGGGGTGACCCTGACCAGCAGGACCGTTCCCGGCATCGGACTGGTCACCGCGCCGCTGGCCGCACCGGAGACGCCGCGGCGAGCCGCGGCGAGCCGTTCGGTCTCGGTCAGCGGCCACGCTTGTCCGTCGGCGCCGAGCCAGGTGATCCCGCCGTCGCGCACACAGCCGTAGGCGCGGGTGATGGCGCCCTGGCGAACGACGAGCCGGTCGCCGTCCCAGCTGGCGCTGACCTTGTGCGGATCGCCGTCGCCGACGACCACCTCGGCAGCCTCCGACCTGCCGCGCAGGCGCACGTGGACCGGTTCACGTCCTGGCGCTGCGACCTGCCAGCTTGTCCAGCCCGCCTGTCCGATCCGCCAGCCGCCCGGAATGTCCCACGGATCGACGATGTCCCCGGCCGGCTCGAGCGCGAGCGCCCGCTCCGCGACGGCCGCCACCAGGACATGGTCGGGCGTTTGCGCGCGCGCGAGATTGCCGAGCCTGCGTTCGACCAGGCCGGTGTCCAGCCGGCCGGCGAGCACGTCGGGATCGGCGAGCAACGCACGCAGAAACGACACGTTCGTGGCGACCCCGAGGATCGTGGTTTCGGCGAGCCCCGAGCGCAGCGCGCCGAACGCTTCGTCCCTTGTGGACCCGTACGCGATGTACTTGGCCAACATCGGGTCGTAGTCACTGGTGACCTGGGCACCCTCGTCGACCCCGGAGTCGACGCGCAGCCGCTGGGTCGGCTCCCGGAGGCGGAGCAGGCGGCCGCCGGTCGGCAGGAACCCGTTGGCCGGATCCTCCGCGTAGACCCTCGCCTCGACGGCGTGCCCGGTCAGCACGACATCGTCCTGCCCGAAGGCCAGCCGCTCGCCCGCGGCCACCCGCAACTGCTGCTCGACGAGATCGAGCCCTGTGATCATTTCAGTCACCGGGTGTTCGACCTGGAGCCGGGTGTTCATCTCCATGAAGTAGAAGTCCGCACGCGCGTCGGCGGAGACGATGAACTCCACGGTGCCGGCACCGGTGTAACCAACCGCCTTCGCGGCGTCGACGGCGGCCCGGCCCATCCTGTTCCGGGTCTCCTCGTCGAGTAGCGGCGACGGCGCCTCCTCGATGATCTTCTGATGCCTGCGCTGCAGGCTGCACTCCCGTTCACCAAGGTGCACAGTGCCGCCGCGGGAGTCGGCGAGGACCTGGATCTCGATGTGCCGCGGGCGTTGTACGAACCGCTCCACCAGCAGCGTGTCGTCACCGAAGGCACCGCTTGCCTCCCGCCGCGCCGAGGCTACCGCCGAGGCGAGCAGTGCCGGTTCGGTGACCAGCCGCATGCCCTTGCCCCCGCCACCGGCCGAGGGTTTGAGCAGGACCGGGTAACCGATCTCGGCTGCCGCGTCGGCGATGTCCGTATCGGACATGCCGGGTTCGTTCCTGCCTGGCACGACGGGAACGCCGGCCGCGAGCACGGTCCGCTTGGCGCGGATCTTGTCACCCATCGCCTCGATCGCCTCGGCCGGCGGACCGACGAACACCAGGCCGGCTTCCACGCAGGCACGGGCGAAGTCCGCGTTCTCCGCGAGGAAGCCGTATCCGGGGTGCACCGCCTGCGCTCCGGTGGCCAGCGCTGCCTCGATGATGCGGTCGGCACACAGATAGCTCTCCCTCGCCGCGGCGGGGCCGATGCGCACGGCGGTGTCGGCGGTGCGCACATGCCGTGCTCCGGCGTCGGCGTCGCTGTACACCGCGACGGAGCGGATTCCCATCCGGCGCAGCGTCGTGGCGATCCGGACCGAGATCTCGCCCCGGTTGGCGATCAGCACGGTGTTGAACATCGGCACCTCACATCCTGAAGACGCCGTAGCGCACAGGGCCCAGCGGCTGATTGGCGGCGGCGGAGAGCGCAAGGCCAAGCACCATCCTGGTGTCCTTCGGATCGATCACCCCGTCGTCCCACAGCCGGGCGGTGGAGTAGTACGGATTGCCCTGGTCCTCGTACTGATCGCGGATCGGCCGTTTGAAGGCGTCCTCCTGTTCGGACGTCCAGTCCTCGCCCCTGGCCGCGAGCTGGTCGCGGCGAACCGTCGCCAACACCGAGGCGGCCTGTTCTCCGCCCATCACCGAGATCCGTGCGTTGGGCCACATCCACAGGAACCTCGGCGAATACGCACGGCCACACATCGAGTAGTTGCCCGCACCGAAGGAGCCACCGATGACGACGGTGAACTTGGGCACCCGCGCGCAGGCGACGGCGGTGACCATTTTGGCGCCGTGCTTGGCGATTCCGGCCGCCTCGTACTCCCGCCCCACCATGAATCCGGTGATGTTCTGCAGGAATACCAGGGATATGCCGCGCTGGTCGCACAGCTGGATGAAGTGGGCCCCTTTGACGGCGGACTCGCCGAAGAGGACGCCGTTGTTGGCTACGATGCCGACCGGATGGCCATGGATCCTGGCGAAACCGGTGACCAGCGTCGTGCCGTACTCGCGCTTGAACTCGGCGAACCGGCTGCCGTCGACGATTCTGGCGACGACCTCGCGCACGTCGTAGGGGGTCCGGGTGTCCGAGGGCACGACGCCGTAGAGCTCGTCCGGGTCGACGGCCGGCTCCTCGGTCGCCATCACGTCCCACGGCCGCGGTGGCCTGGGTGCCAGCGTGCCCACGATGGTCCTGACGATCTGCAGCGCGTGCGCATCGTCCTCGGCAAGATGGTCGGTGACCCCCGAGGTCCGCGAATGCAGCTCACCGCCGCCGAGTTCCTCGGCCGTGACCTCCTCGCCGGTGGCCGCCTTCACCAGCGGTGGCCCGCCGAGGAAGATCGTGCCCTGGTTCCTCACGATCACGGCCTCGTCGCTCATCGCCGGCACGTACGCGCCGCCCGCGGTGCAGGAACCGAGAACGGCGGCGATCTGCGGGATGCCGCGAGCGGACATGGTGGCCTGGTTGAAGAAGATCCGGCCGAAGTGCTCGCGGTCGGGGAACACCTCGTCCTGCAGCGGGAGAAACGCCCCGCCGGAGTCGACAAGGTACAGGCAGGCAAGGCCGTTGTGCAGCGCGACTTCCTGCGCACGCAGGTGCTTCTTGACGGTCATCGGGTAGTAGGTGCCGCCCTTGACCGTCGCGTCGTTGGCGACGATCACGCACTCGCGGCCGCTGACCCGCCCCACACCGGTGATCAATCCGGCGGCCGGGGCCTGGTCGTCGTACAGGCCGCTGGCGGCCAGCGGCGAGAGTTCGAGAAACGGCGAGCCGGGGTCCAGCAGGGCGTCCACGCGGTCCCGCGGGAGCATCTTGCCCCGCTCGACATGCCGTTTCCTGGCCTGCTCGGGGCCGCCGAGCCAGGCCTTGGCCAGCCTTGCCCGCAGGCCCGCGACGAGCTCGGCGTGCTCCTTGGCGTTGCGCTGGAAGGCCGGATCCGACCGGTCGGCCATGCTGCCGAGGGCTGGCCCACCCGAAGACGACACCGCAGTTCCTCGCCATCTTGGTTAGCAACCGTTAACCTACGACCCCAGGTTAACGACCGCTAACCATTTCGTCCAGTGCACGCGCGGCGACGGCGGACGATGTTAGCGACCGCTAACCGGAGTGGACTACGATCGTCGCCATGGCCTCCGCCGAGCCCGCAACGGGCCAGTCCTCCACCGGTCGGGTGGGTCGGTCCCGGCGAGACCAGATCCTGGCCGCGGCGGCCGAACTGTTCGCACGACACGGCTACCACGGCGTCGGCATCAACGACATCGGCGCCGCCGTCGGCATCTCAGGTCCCGCGCTGTACCGGCACTTCCGCGGCAAGGACGCCATGCTCGGAGAGATGCTGACCTCGATAAGCGAGGTACTGCTCGCCGGCGCGATGTCGAGGGTCGGCACGACAGGCGACGCAAACTCGGCGGTCGAGGCACTGATCCAGTGGCAGGTGGATTTCGCGTTGGATAACCCGGCGCTAATCACCGTGCAGGAACGCGACCTCGGCAACCTCGCCGAGCCCGATCGGCAGCGGGTGCGGGCCCTACAGCGCCGTTACGTCGAGGTCTGGGTGGACGCGATCCGGCGCGCCGTCCCCGCCATCGAGGTGCCGACCGCGCGGGCGGCGGCACACGCGGTGTTCGGACTGATCAACTCAACACCGCACTCGGCCCACCTCGACCGGCGCCAGATGACCGAGTTGCTTGCCGCGATGGCCTTTGCCGCGGTGACCGCCGCCGGGTGACGCCCGAACTGACACCGGCCGACGGTTCAGCGTCCAGTAGCCGGCACCGTGCCCGGCGTCAGGAGGCGGTCTGCCGGCCGCGCAACAGCCGCACCGTGCCGATGACACCGGTGATGATGCCTACCGCGAGCGCAAGCACCTGAAGTGCGGTGCCGAGGAACGGGCCGACGCTGGCCGGGTCGGCCAGCCGCTGCCCGGTGCCCGGGGTCACCAGCGCACCGATCGTGATCCACACCGAGAAGAGCAGACCGACGATCAGCATGTAGCGCCACCGCACGAAGAGGACCAGGGCGGCGACAACGACGGCGAGGACCGCGCCGGGCGGCGGGGTCGGGTAACCCACAACACCCGTGGCGATCTGGACCACGATTCCCAGGGCGATACCGAGCTGGCCTGCCGCGTTCAATATCGCGAGGGTGGACGGCTTGGTTGCACTCATCTCTTCCTCCTCAAGGACATGCGTGTCGGCCGGGAGTCCGGTCTAGGCGATGTCACGTCGTTTGACCAGTACCGATGCGGCCACCGCGAACAGCACGATGTAGAGCGCCAGGGTGATGCCTGCCTGGGTGCCACCGACCGCCGTGGTGACGCCAGGTGTGCCGCCCGGCGCGCTCTGTGTCGGTGAGCCCAGGGCCGCGGCCAGCGCACCAGCGTTGGTCCCGGGAAGGTACTTCTGCACGGTGTCCAGGCCCGACACGATCGAACTGAACACACGCAGCAGGTTCTCGATCGCCAGGGCCCACACCAGTCCGATGCCCGCCGCCAGCGCGGTGCCGCGGAACGCGATACCGAGGAACGCGCCGCCAAGACACCACATGGTCACGATCAGCCAGCCACCAGCGATGCCCCTGACCAGGTCGGAGACTCCCGGCCAGTCCATCGCCGAATCCGTGATGGACGCGGTCACCACGCTGCACAACGCGTCGACCGCGAACGAGGTGAGCACGACGAGGAGCATGAGCGACACCAGCGCGAGCGCCTTGCCGGCAACCACCGAGACCCGGCCCGGCCCCTGGGTGAGCAGGGCCTTCATGGTGTTCCAGCCATATTCGCCGCCGGTCGCGAGCACCCCGAGCAGCATCGCCAGCGCGCCGGCGAACAGCGGAAAACCCTGTACCGCTGTGCCGACGAGATCGGCCGGCAGCGCCTGGACCAACGCCTGCTTGCCCAGCGCGGCCTTGGGCCCGGTCGCCGACCGGTAGGCCAGGTAGGGGAAGAGGTAACCGAAGACCACCGCAAGCATGATCCATACCGCCACGATCATCCAGACCGCCGGCCGCTTGCGCAGCTTGAGCACTTCGGCCGCGAACCCGACCAGCATCAGACTCCACTCCCCGCTCCGGCGGTGGCGAACCGCCGCTCTTCAGAGGTCATCTCCAGGAAAATCTCCTCGAGAGAACGTTCGTTCCAGCCGAGTGCGCGCACGGTCAGACCGGCGAGCACCAATTCCCGGTTGATTCGCGCCGCATCGTCCTGGTCGGTGTCCAGCACCAGCGACTGGTCCTCGATCGTCACTCGGTCCTCGCCCAGCAGCCGCCGTGCGATCGTCGCCGCCTCGTCGAGCGGCTCGACCGTCACCCGCACGGCACCCTGGCCGCGCAGTTCGTCCACCGTGCCCTCGCGAAGCAGACGGCCACCCGAGATGACACCGACCCGGTCACACACCTGTTGCACCTCGCCGAGCATGTGGCTGGACAGCAGCACGGTCTTTCCATCACCGCCGAGCCGCCGGATCAGCGCCCGCATGTCGGCCATGCCGGCCGGGTCGAGACCGTTCGTCGGCTCGTCGAGCACCAGCAGGACAGGGTCTTTCAGCAGCGCGGCCGCGACCCCGAGCCGCTGCTTCATGCCGAGTGAGTAGCTGGCGAACCGGTCACCAGCTCGCGCGGACAGGCCCACGATCTCGAGCACCTCGGTGACGCGTGTCGCCGGTATCCGGCAGTACTGGGCAAGTACCCGCAGATTGTCCCTTCCGGACAGGTACGGATAGAAAGCCGGTGACTCAACGAGCATTCCGGTTCCCGCGAGCGACTTCGCACTACCGGGAGCCGCACCGAGCACGGTCGCGGTACCCGAGGTCGGCCGGACAAGACCGAGCAGGATCTTCAGCGTGGTGGTCTTGCCGGCACCGTTGGGCCCGAGGAAGCCGTACACCTCGCCACGGCGCACGGTGAGGGCAAGGTCCTCGACGGCGACACGCTCCCCATATCGCTTCGTCAGTCCCTTTGTTTCAACCAGATGTTCCGTCACCGCGCCATGGTGACAGCGCGATGGCCGGATCGTCGTCCGTCCAGACGCGCCTGCGGACATACGCAGACGGACGTATGTCTGGGCGTACTCGTCACTGCGGGTCGGAGACTGCCGCCCCACCGCGGTCGGGACGTTCCCCGCCGACGACGGGACGGTGTCCCCCGCGCGGGGAATTCGGTGCGCACGCGGTTGTTCCACCGTAGGAAGTCGGTTATTCACAGAGTGTCTTCCCCAGCAAGCGTTCGTCTCCACCAAACCGATCCGACGGAGGACCGCGATGACGGCAGTGCGGCGCAAGCAGCTGGTTCGCCAGCTGTACGAGCGGGGCATGGCCGGAGAAAGCACCACCGAGCTGCGCGAGGGGTTCACCGCCGACTATCAGGCAAAGGCGGCTGGGGTCTCGTTCCCGCCGGGCCCCGAGGCGTTCGCGATGTGGGCAAGGCTCTGGCGGGAAGCGGTCCCCGACCTGTCTGTCGTGGTTGACGAGCTGCTGGCCGACGGGGACATCGTGGCCAGCTCGGTCACCTACACCGGAACACACGCCAGCGCGTTCATGGGCGTGGCAGCCACCGGTCGGCGGTTCAGCGTGTCCGGTGTCGACCTGCACAGGTTCCGCGATCAGACACTGGCGGAATCGGAGTTCGCCGATACGATTCCCCGGATGCTGCTCACGGTGGGCGCACTGGTGCATGCGCCAACGTCGTCGTCCCAGTGGACCTGATGTCCGGGACACACACGAGTCGCCACGCTCCGATCACCGCGGCCGCGCGGAATCGCGTCCCCGCGCCACCCACAACGAAAGGTGCCGCCGATGACGACCCCGCCCTCCCCGGACGTCGACACCGGGCACAGACGAGTGGCGCTGGTCTTCGTCGGCCTGCTGTTGAGCGTGTTGCTCGGCGCCCTTGACCAGACGATCGTTGCAACGGCACTGCCGACGATCGCGGGCGAGCTCGGCGGCGTCGACAGCCTCTCCTGGGTCATCACCGGCTACCTGCTCGCGACGACCGCGACGACACCGCTGTGGGGCAAGATCGGCGACCTCTACGGCCACAAGCGGGTGACGGTGGCCGCACTGGTGGTCACGCTCGTCGGCTCGACGCTGTGCGGACTGGCCTGGAACCTCTGGTCGCTGATCGCGTTCCGCGCGGTACAGGGCATCGGCGCTGGCGGTCTCATGGTGATGGCGATGGCGGTGATGGGCGTGCTGGTCCCGCCTCGCGAACTGGGCAAGTACCAGGGCTACATCCAGGCGGTGTTCGCGCTGGCCAGTGTGGTGGGACCACTCGTCGGCGGGATGCTCGTCGATACGT